>DAORJC010000001.1:0-62391 GCA_035438885.1 Aquabacterium sp.
TGTGCCTTGTCTCGCTTGCATTGGACCTGAGCAGCCGCTTTCCTTTTGTCATGGCCGGCAATCGGGACGAGTACTTTGAGCGCCCCTCTGCTCGGCTCGGGTGGTGGGAAACGGCCGGTCAGTCGCCCATCCTGGGTGGCCGCGATCAGCAAGCCGGCGGGACCTGGATGGGGCTGACCGCCACCGGGCGGCTGGCCGTGGTGACCAACTACCGCCAACCCAGCAAGGACGACAAGGCGGCCCCCTCACGTGGTGAGATCGTGCCGCTCTGGCTGCGCGGGCACAAACCCATGCATGAGCTGTGGCCCCAACTGGCCATGACCGGCTACAACGGCTTCAACATGCTGGCGCTGGACTTTGCGCAAGGCGAATGTTTCTGGGTCTCCAACACGGCGCGCTACCCGCAGCGCCTGGACAAAGGCCTCTACGGCCTGTCCAACGGCCACCTGGATGCGGACTGGCCCAAGGTGCGCCACCTGAAGGCGCACACCAAAGCCGCCATGGCCGAGTGCACGACCGTGGACGACCTGGCCATGCAGTTGTTTGAAGCGCTGGCCGACACCACCGTGGCCCCCGATGACCAACTGCCCCACACCGGCATCCCGATCGACTGGGAGCGAATGTTGTCGCCCGCATTCATTCGCACCCCGGATGGCAGTTACGGCACGCGCAGCTCGACCCTGGTGATCACCGAGCGGGTGAACAAGCGCCTGGTCACCCACGTGTTTGAACGCACCTACAGCAATGGCGCCCGAATGGCACTGCTGCGCCGGGTCACGCTCAAGAACTGGCCCCCCCGGCACACCATGCAGGCCGACCAGTTGGCCAAGCTGGACCAGGCCTTGCTGCCCTCGGCCATGCGCCACGACGAACGGTTCGAGAGCAGCGAAGTGCTCGAAGACGAAGGCCATGCCCTGTCGGAGACGCCCGTGCGCAAGACCCGCGCGCGCAGCCTGATCAAACCCGGCCGAAGCGCACGCTGAGCGGCGTGGTCACAGATCGCGCACCATCGTGATGTGCGGGATGCCGACCTCGTCAAAGACGTCGCCTGCGGGTTGGAACCCCGCCTTGGCGTAAAAGGCCTGCGCAGCACACTGGGCGTGAAGCACCACCCGCTCGATGCCCAGGCCCACGGCTGAATCCACCAGGGCCTGGAGCACCTGTTGCCCGGCACCTGCGCCCCGCATGGATCGGATCACGGCCATCCGGCCGATGCGAGCCTGCCCGGCGGGCTCACCCACCGTGATCAGGCGGCCGGTGGCCAGAGGCAGCCCGGCCAGGTTGGTCAGCACGGCATGCAGGGCCTGCTCGTCATCGGCGTCCCACTCTTCATCGTCGGGCACGCCCTGCTCCTGCACAAAGACCGCGCTTCGCAAGGGCCGAGCCTGAGGCGCCATCTGTGCCCAGGAACCCAGCAAGACCTGCAGCACGGGACGGCCTTCGGCCTGGGCCGAGATCTGGTCCCGAACCACCTGGGGCACGGCTTGCGGCCGCCCGGTGCTCAAGGAGGTGTAGACGTAAACGGCCTGCCCCTCTACCAGGGTGCGGTGATCGCACTGCACCGCCCAGGCCATGGTGATGGACGAGTTGCCGATGCGCTCGCAGCGCAGCCCCACCTCCAGCCAGTCATCCAGTCGGGCCGGAGCGCTGTAGGACAACTGATGCTGGCGCACATAGATGTCGCCATCGAGATGACGCAAGCCATCCGGATACGGCAGCCCCACGGCGCGCCAGTATTCCGAGATGGCCACGTCCAGATACGTCAGGTAGTGGCCATTGAAAACCACCTGCTGTGGGTCGACCTCCGCCCAGCGCACCCGCAGGCGGTGGGTGAAGGCAGCCCCGATCACTTGTTGCTGTCGCGCAGTTCGCGGCGCAGGATCTTGCCCACGGGCGACTTGGGCAGCTCTTCGCTGCGGAACTCGACGATGCGGGGGATCTTGTAGCCGGTCAGGGACTTGCGGCAGTGCTCGATGATGCTGGCCTGGGTCAGGCCAGGCTCGCGCGGCACGATGATGACCTTGACGCGCTCGCCCGCCACGGGGTCTGGCACACCGATGGCGGCCACTTCCTTGACGTTGGGATGCGAGGCGATCACGTCCTCGATCTCGTTGGGGTACACATTGAAGCCCGAGACCAGGATCATGTCCTTCTTGCGGTCCACGATCTTGATGAAGCCCTTCTCGTCCATCACGGCGATGTCACCGGTGGCCAGCCAGCCGTCGGCGTCGATCACTTCGGCTGTGGCTTCAGGCCGGTTCCAGTAGCCCTTCATGACCTGAGGACCACGCACGCACAGCTCGCCAGGCTCACCGATGTGGGCCCACGAGCCGTCGTCCAGGCGCATGCGCACTTCGGTCGAGGGCACCGGCACGCCGATGGAGCCGGTGAACACCGGACCGGGCTTGCTGATGTCCACGGGGGCTTGCGTCACGATGGGCGAGCACTCGGTCAGGCCGTAGCCCTCGACAATGGTCTTGCCGGTGACCTGGTGCCAGCGCTCGGCAATGCTGCGCTGCAGGGCCATGCCGCCTGCGATCGAGAGCTTGAGGTTGGAAAAATCGCGCTTGCGGAAATCTGGATCGTCCAGGAAGGAGGAGTACAGCGTGTTCACGCAGGTGATGCCGCTGAAGTTCTCGTTCTTGAGGATCATCATCACGCGCTTGGTGTCGCGTGGGTTGGCGATCAGGATGTTGCGACCGCCGAGTGCCATGAAGATCAGGCAGTTCACGGTCAGCGAGAAGATGTGATACAGCGGCAGCGGCGTGACCACGGTTTCGGTGTCACCCGTGAGCTGGCCTTCGGCAAAGGCCAGGGCCTGCTGGCAGTTGGCCAGCACGTTGCGGTGCGTCAGCATGGCACCCTTGGCCACGCCGGTGGTGCCACCGGTGTACTGCAGGAAAGCCAGGTCAGACTGATCGACATCCACCGGCTTGAGTGCCACCTTGGCGCCCGCCTTGAGGGTGTCACGCATCCAGACAGCGCCGGGCAACTGGTAGGCCGGCACCATTTTCTGGACGTAGCGCAGCACGAAGTTCAGGGCGCGGCCCTTGAAGTTGACGATGCCATCGGACAGCAGGTCACCGATCTGGGTCAGCACCACGCGCTTGACCTGGGTGCCGGGCATGGCGTCTTGCAGGGTCTTGGCAAAGGTCTCCATCACGATGATGGTCTCAGCGCCGGAATCCTTGAGTTGGTGGTTCAGTTCACGCGCGGTGTACAGCGGGTTCACGTTGACCACCACGGCGCCAATGCGCAACACGGCGAACAGAGCGATGGGGTACTGGAAGGTGTTGGGCAGCATGATCGCGACGCGATCGCCCTTCTTGATGCCCTGGCTTTGCAGCCAGCCGGCAAAGGCCTTGACCAGGCGGTCCAGCCGGTCGTAGGACATCTCGGTGCCGATGCTGACGAAGCCAGGGCGATTCCTGAACTTGTCCACGCACTCGTCAAAGTACTGCCCGAGAGACTTGTACTTGTTCAGGTCGATGTCAGCGGGCACACCCTCCACGTAGGAAGACAACCAGATCCGGTTGGTCGTGCCATCGGGGTTGACGATGGACTGCTGGGAAGGCACTGCGGCCGCGCTGGCTTGCGTCATCAAGAAGTCTCCTGGGCTCAACAGCTGAACCCTTGTATTCACGAACCTCGCCGAACCCGCCGCCTCTGACCAAAGTCAATTCAGGAGCGGCGAGGGTCAGCGATTGTAAAAGTCACCCAAGGGTGTTCACCTAGGTGGAACCCTTGGGTTTGAAGCCCGGGCGAATCAACGCTCGATGATCGCGACCACGCCTTGACCACCTGCCGCGCAGATGGAGATCAGGCCGCGGCCCGATCCCTTCTGAGCCAGCATCTTGGCCAGGGTCGCCACGATGCGACCGCCTGTGGCTGCAAACGGGTGACCCGCCGCGAGCGAAGAGCCATTGACGTTGAGCTTGCTGCGATCGATCGAACCCAGCGGCTTGTCCAGGCCCAGCTTTTCCTTGCAGTACTTGGGATCTTCCCAAGCCTTCAGCGTGCACAGCACTTGAGCTGCAAAGGCTTCGTGGATTTCATAGAAATCAAAGTCCTGCAGGGTCAGACCGGCGCGGGCCAGCATGCGGGGCACGGCATAGGCCGGCGCCATCAGCAGGCCTTCCTTTTGCGGACCAAAGAAGTCCACGGCAGCCACTTCACTGTGCGTGATGTAGGCCTGCACGGGCAGGTTGCGGGCCTTGGCCCATTCTTCGCTGCCCAGCAGCACGGCCGAGGCGCCATCGGTCAGCGGGGTCGAGTTGGCAGGCGTCAGCGTGCCCTGGCCAGGGGCGACCTTCTTGTCAAAGCAGGGCTTGAGCGAGCGCAGCTTGTCGATGGTGATGCCTTCGCGCAGGTTGTTGTCCTTGGTCACGCCCTTGTAGGGGGTCATCAGGTCGGCAAAGAAGCCTTCCTTGTAGGCGCGGGCCAGGTTGGTGTGCGAGGTCAGGGCCAGTTGGTCCTGATCTTCGCGGGGGATGCTCCACTCGCGGGCCATCAGCTCGGCATGCTCGCCCATCGAATAGCCGGTGCGTGGCTCGCCGTTGCGCGGGATGGCCGGCTTGACCAGCATCGAAGGCCGAATGGCCGACATGACCTTGAGCTGGGCCATCGTGCCCTTGGCGCGGTTGGCCTGCATCAGGATCTTGCGCATCTTTTCGTTGATGCCGATGGGTGCGTCAGACGTCGTGTCCACACCGCCGCCAATGCCGGACTCGATGTAGCCCAGCGCGATCTTGTTGGCCACCAGCATGATCGCCTCCAGGCCGGTGCCGCAGGCTTGCTGCAGGTCGTAGGCCGGGGTCTGGGGCGACAGCGTGGTCGACAGGACCGTCTCGCGAACCAGGTTGAAGTCACGCGAATGCTTCATGACGGCGCCGGCCGCGACATCGCCCAGGCGCTCGCCGTGCAGGTTGAAGCGGTCCACCAGACCCTGGAGGGTGGCCGTCAGCATGTCCTGGTTGGACTCGTGCGAGTAGACGGTGTTGGAGCGTGCGAAGGGGATGCGGTTGCCACCAATGATGGCGACGCGACGAACGTTTTGCATGGCTTGATCCTGTGCAGGTACAAATGGGGTTGATGGGGTCTGGGCCGTGCGCGTCAGAACGTCACGCGGCCACGCAGATGGGGCTTGTCGCCCTTGGCATTGCGCACCTCGAACAGGGCGTTGCCCTCTTCTCGGGCGGCCCACAGCGATGCGCGCGCAGGCAGGAACAAGGGCGTCTTGAACTCGACCATGGCTTCGGCCTGCTCGACCGGCTCACGCGGCATGAGGGTGGCCAGGGCGCGAGCCTTGGTCCACATGCCGTGCGCAATGGCCTTGCGAAAACCCAGCATCTTGGCCGTCAAGGCCGACAGGTGGATGGGATTGATGTCACCGGAGACCAGGCCATAGCGGCGCCCGATGCCCCCGGCCGCATAAAAGTCCGCCTGATGAGACAGGGGGGACTCGTCCACCAGTGAGCTCTCGAAGGGCACCCCCTGCGGGTTGCGCACGGCCAGGCGCAGCAGGTACCACGAGCTGTCCCAGACCAGTTCGCCGGCGCGCAAGGCACGCGCATGCAGCACCACGACCTGGCCCTTCTCGTGCGCTTGCAGCTCTCCGGTGTCCATCTCGTAGCGCAACTCGTCGCCCACATCGATGCGCTGGTACTGCCTTGCCCGATTGGCCAGGTGCACCATGCCCATGGTGGGCCACGGGAAGTTGCGCGAGATCATGAACCGCATGGCCAGCGGAAACGCCTGCAGGTGCGGATACAGCATGGGCACGCCATGGGCCCTGGTGAACCCGCACACCTTGGAATAGGCCGCCACGTGCCGCGCTTCGATCATCACCTTGGGGCGAACATAGGTGAGTTCGGGCAAGGCGGTGATCGGGCCGGGGCGTCGGCTCAGGGCTCGCACGTGGCCGATGTTCTCGGCCATGGCGGTCTGCAAACGGGGTACTTCAATGATCTTCATGACGGCTGGACCGGGTCAGGCACCGAGCAGGCTCTGGCCGCACACACGCACCACGTTGCCCGTGATGCCGCTGGAGGCGGGGCTGGCAAACCAGCCGATGGCCTCGGCCACGTCCACGGGCTGACCGCCCTGGCTCATGGAGTTCATGCGGCGACCTGCTTCGCGGATGGCAAAGGGCACGGCTGCCGTCATCTGCGTTTCAATGAAACCAGGCGCCACCGCGTTGATCGTGATGCCCTTTTGTGCGTAGATGGGCGCGTTGCTTTGCACCATGCCGACCACACCAGCCTTGGAGACGGCATAGTTGGTCTGACCCATGTTGCCGGAGATGCCGGAGATGGACGAGACGCACACGATGCGGCCACCCGGCTTGAGGGCACCTGATTCAACCATGGCGTCGTTGATGCGCTCCTGGGTCGACAGGTTCACATTGACCACCAGTTGCCACAGGTGTTCCTTCATGTTGGCGATGGTCTTGTCGCGGGTGATGCCGGCGTTGTGCACGATCACGTCCCAGCCGCCCTGGGCCTTGGCGGCCTCGACCAGCTTCTGGGGGGCATCAGCCGCGCCAATGTCCAGCGCAATGGCAGTGCCGCCCAGCTTCTTGGCCACTTCATCGACACCCGCCTGGGCCTGGGGCACGTCCAGCACGATGACCTGGGCACCGTCGCGGGCCATGGCTTCAGCGATGGCCGCACCAATGCCGCGCGAGGCGCCGGTGACCAGCACCTTCTTGCCCGCCAGGGGCTGATTCCAGTCGGCAGGCAGGGTCATGTCGCCCACCGGCTGGCCAATGCGAATCACCTGGCCGGACACATAGGTCGAGCGGGGCGAGAGCAGGAAACGCAGCGTCGACTCGATCTGGGCTTCAGCACCCTCGGCCACGTACACCAGTTGAGCGTTCGAGCCCTTCTTGAGCTCCTTGCCCAGGGAACGAGTCAGCCCCTCCAGTGAGCGCTGGACCGTGGCCTTGCGGGGCGACGAACAGGACTCGGGTGGGCGACCGATCACCACCACACGGCCACAAGGCAGCAAGGAGCGGGCGGCGTCATGGAAGAACCAGTACAGGGCATCGCTCTGGGTGCTGTCGCTCAGGCCGGTGGCATCAAACACCAGGGCCTTGACCTTCTCGCCTGGCTGGCCATTGGTGCCCCAACGACCGGTGGTCAGGCCGGCCTTGTTGGCCACCGCGACCCACTGGGGCAGGCGGTCATGGGCCACGGTCTGTGCACCGATGGACTTGAACACCGAGGCCAGAGACTCCAGCAGTTGCGCATCGGCACTGCCGCCCACCAGAACCGAACCCTTGATGACCGGATCGCCCGCCTTGTACCGCTCCAGGGGCAAGGGCTTGGGCAGACCCAGCGCATTGACCAGCTTGGCGCCCATGGCCGAATTGGCGAAATCGATGTAACCGTCTTTCATGCGGATCTTTCTGGTGGTGGGTCTGCTGCGTGAACAGTCAACACAGACCGAGGTTGGGGAGTGAATCACCCGAACAGGGCGACTCGGCGACAAATGGATCAGGCGTTGAGAGGCGCCTCTTCACGCGGAGGGGCGGCTTCAGACGCGTCGTGCAGGCGCACGATCTCGCTGAAGATGTTGGCTTTTTCAGGGGACGGCAGCGGCGCACGCAAGGCTGCCACCATGAGCGATGACAGGCGGCTGAGCAGGAACACCTCATCGGTGTGCCCCTGGGTGAAGTCCTTGATCAGGCGCTGCGTGTTGCCGCCGGCCAGGATGCCCGACAGCGCGCCCATGGCAAAGTGAAGCCGAAAACCCAGATCAGCCCGCTCCAGGTCAGGCAGCGTGCGCTGGAAAGCGACGAAGAACCGACCCAGCGTCTGGATGTAGTGGGTGTTGATGAAATCGCGGACCACCGGAGAAGGGTCTGTGTACGCCCGCCCCAGGAATTGCAGGAAGCGTCCGGACTGGGCTGAGTCGCCCTTGAACATGCGAACGGCCGGCAGGAACATGGCCGCCAGCACATGCTCGCAGGTGAGCGCATCGCCCTGCTCCAGTTCGAACTTGTCGAGCAAATGGGTCCGCTGGTCATTGAGCGGATCGAGCTGGCGACCCAGCACCGCCTGGATCAGCGCATCCTTGCTGCCAAAGTGATAGTTCACCGCGGCCAGGTTGACGCCTGCCGCACTGGTGATCTGTCGCATGGACAGAGACTCAAAACCGCCAGAGACAAACAAGGCCTCTGCCGCATCGAGGATGCGCGTCTTGGTCGCTTGGGGCGTCAGCTTGGTGGTGGCGGATGTCATGACTTGAGCCCTACGGACGTTTCAAACGCCCGTTTCATGGGCGAGGCGTATGGTATTGCATTCACTTCGAACCAGCAGGCGTTTAAATAGACTGCTTGATCTATTGGCGACCGGCCGATGCCGCGCGTTAGAGTAGGCGAACTGCCTCACAAAGCACCGCACCCACACCATGGCGACCATCCTGTACCTCACTCAGATCCAGCTGGACTTCGGCGCCGTGCGCCTGCTCACCGCCGAATGCCATCGCATCGGCATTGCGCGTCCACTGGTGATCACCGACGCGGGCGTCAAGGCAGCCGGGGTGCTCCAGAAAGCGCTGGATGCGCTGACCGACCTGCCCGTCACGGTGTTTGACCAGACCCCTGCCAACCCGACGGAGGCCTCGGTGCGTGCGGCCCACGAGGTCTGGAAAGCCCATCAATGCGACGGCCTGATCGCCGTGGGCGGTGGCTCCAGCATCGACCTGGCCAAGGGTCTGGCCATCATGGCCACCCACGAAGGCCCGTTGACCACCTATGCCACCATTGAAGGCGGCTCGCCCCGCATCACCGAGCAAGCCGCGCCCCTGATCGCCGTGCCCACCACGGCAGGCACCGGCAGCGAGGTGGCCCGAGGCGCCATCATCATCGTGGACGACGGCCGCAAGCTGGGCTTTCACTCCTGGCACCTGATGCCCAAGGCCGCCATCTGTGACCCGGAACTGACCTTGGGCCTGCCCCCTGCCCTGACGGCCGCCACCGGCATGGATGCCATCGCCCACTGCATGGAAACCTTCATGGCACCGGCCTTCAACCCACCAGCAGACGGCATCGCCCTGGACGGGCTGGAGCGTGCCTGGGCGCACATCGAACGTGCCACCCGAGACGGCAGCGACCGGGAGGCGCGCCTGAACATGATGAGCGCCTCCATGCAGGGCGCCATGGCCTTTCAGAAGGGTCTGGGGTGTGTGCACAGCCTGAGTCACAGCCTGGGCGGCGTCAACCCCAAACTGCACCACGGCACTTTGAACGCGATGTTCCTGCCCGCGGTGATCCAGTTCAACGCGCAAGCCGAATCGATCCAGAAGGAGCGGCGCCTCCAGCGCATGGCCCACGCGATGGGGCTGGGCGCTGCCGATGACATCCCGGCCGCGATTCGCGACATGAACGCCCGCCTGGGTCTGGCCAAGGGGCTGGGCGAGCTGGGCGTGCAGCGTGAGTGGTTCGACCGGGTCGTCACGGGTGCGCTGGCCGACCACTGCCACAAGACCAACCCCCGCATCGCCACGACCAAGGACTACACCGACCTGCTTGAGCAGTCGATGTGACGGCCTGATCGTGAACTGGCTGCGTGCTTTCACGGCCAAGCCTTACCCCCCTCGTGAAGCCTGGGGGGTGGTGTGGCGCAACCTGGCGGGGGCCAGCTTCGCCAATCCGGCTGGTTTGCGTTTTGCCCCCCGCACCTGCACCCTCAACGACATCACCCCGGTCATGACCCTGGGTTTTGGGGGGGATGTGATGTCCATGTTTGGCCGCCAGCTTCATGTGAATGACTCGGTCCGCCTGTTTTTTCAGGACTGCGACCATGTCGTGCTGAACTTTGAAGGCGTGATCAGCGACCAGCGTCAGATCTCGCCCGATCAGAAGCACACCCGCCCCATCCTGGACGCCTTGTGCCAGATGGCGCCAAGGGAGCGCCTGCTGCTGTCCATGGCCAACAACCACACGGGCGATTTTGGCGAGGCTGAATGCCGCAACTGCCTGGCTTTGCTGTCCGCGGAAGGCTTTCGCCATTTTGGTTTGCTGGAGAGCCCGTTCTTTGACCTGACGCCGTCGGTGCGCGTGGTCACGGGCACGCGCTGGAGCAACCGAACCGGGCAGCACCTGAGCTGGCTGAACGACCCCACGGTACACGCCAGAACCGGGGCGCTGAACATTCTGTACCCGCATTGGGGCTATGAGCTGGAGGTCTACCCCCGCCAGCCCCTGGTCGACCAGATGACGCAATGGCTTCAGCCTTTTGACGCCGTGGTGGGCCACCACAGCCACACACCCCAGCCGATCAACACCTGGCGAGGCACCGACGGTGTCGGCAAGCTGGCGGCCTACTCACTGGGCGACCTGTGCTTTGGAATGGCCTACAAGCGCCTGCCCACGTTCAAGAACTATGTCTGGGGCTCGGTCCTCAAGGTCAGCGTGGGGCCGTTGAGAAGCGACCCACAGCGCTGGGCCCTGGGCGAGATGAGCTGGACATTTGTGGAGTGTGTCTATCGCTCCAGAGCCGAGGGCTTCGAAGTTCGAACCGCCCCTGACTGCGACCTGTTTCAGGCCTCGGCGTTTGAATCTGAATCAGCCTGAGGCCGGCTCAAGCTGCTCAGACGGGTCACCATGACCTGGTCGATCTTGTAGCTGTCCACGTCCATCACCTCAAAGCGAAAGCCGCCGCATTCAACCGCGTCGGTGCGCCGGGGAATGCGCCGCAGCATCACCATCAAAAATCCGGCCATGGTCTCGTAGTCGCTCTGCAGAGGCAGCTCGTCCAGCGACAGCACCCGCAGCACATCGGGGATGGGCGTCATGCCGTCGATCAGCCAGGAGTTCTCGTCGCGCTGAACGATCTGCTCCTCGTCCATGGGGGAAACCAGCTCGCCCATGACCGTGCTCATCACGTCGTTGATGGTGATGATGCCCACCACCAGGCTGTATTCATTGACGATGACGGCGATGTCCTCGTGGGCCTGCCGGAAGGCCGTGAGCACCTCGGACAAGGTCAGGCGGTCGGGCACCATCAGGACCTTGGTGATCAGCCCCTCCAGCTTGAGCGAGATGGGCTCGTTGTTGAGCAGGCGGCGCAGCAGCTGTTTGGCATCCACATAGCCCAGCACATGGTCGATGCTGCCGTCACAGACCAGGTAGGTCGAGTGCGGGTACTGGTCGATGCGCGCGCGGATCAGGACTTCGCTGTCATCCACCAGGAAGTGGATGATCTGGTCGCGACCGGTCATGGCACTGGTCACCATGCGGGTGTCCAGCTCCATCACGTTTTCGATGACCTGGTGTTCACGGCGGGCCAGCACACCGGCCTCGGCGCGCGCCTGGGCCATGGCCAGGATGTCATCGGGGGTGACGCGGTCATCGCGCCGCGCCGGCAGCCCCAGCAGCCGAGCCAGCCCGTCGGTCAGGCGTTTGAACAGCCAGACCACGGGCCGGAACACCACCGTGAAATAGCGCATGGGCCCCACCACCCGCACGGCCACGGTCTCTGGGGCGACCATGCCCAGCCGTTTGGGCAACAGGTCAGCCAGCAGGATGAACAGGCTGGTCACCAGCAGGAACGACAGAACCGCACCCACCACCCGAGCGTTTTCGGGCGTGACCTGCAGCCAGGCGCCCGCCCAGTCCACGGCCGGCGCAAAAGCACCCTCCCCGACCAGCCCGGCCAGGATGGCCACCGTGTTCTGCCCGATCTGGATCACGGTGAAGTAATCCCCAGGCTCGTCCTGCACATCCAGAACCTGCTGCGCGCGCGCATCGCCCATGTCCAGCAACTGGCGCAGCTTGACTCGGCGGGAGGCGGCAACCGACAACTCGGCCATGGAAAACAAGGCGCTGAGTGCGATCAGCAACGCAATGATCATCAAACTGTCAACGGAATCCATCCCGTCAGTGTGCATCAAAGTGGCTGCACCCGATCCGTGGGACAGCCGGCTTCCAGCCAGGTTTGCCACTCGACCGACAGGCGCTCGCTCTCGGCCACCGCCCGGGTCCACTCCTGCTGACGTTGCTCGAACGTGCGTGCCGTGAAGTCCTTGCGATCGGGCAGCTTGCCGTTGGGCAGGGTGCGCACCCACTCAGGGTTGGGTGTCAGCACGATCAGGTTGTCCAGCCAGGGGGTGGGCCGATGGCGCCGTTTGAACGCCTTGTCCAGCCACCCCGGGATCACCTGACGCTGAAAGTGCGGATACAGCACCAGGCCCTGCGACATCTGGTCGTAAGACCAGTGGAAGTGATAGTCCACCAGCCCGCCATCCCAGTGCGTGCCTGGGGGCGAACCGGCAATGTCCCGCACCGGATCCAGCCAGAACGGGATGCTGCAGGACGCCTGCACGACCTTCATGAAGTTGTCGGGAGTCAGCACGACCTGGGTGGTCGGTTGATCCGTGAGGGTCAGGGGCAGCGCCTGGTCACTGGAGAACACCGTGCGCTGCAGCCAGCGGCCCACCTGGTCGCGGCTGATCGCGTTGCTCAAGGCCAGTCCCGCAAAGCCCGCCATGCTCCCCCAGCGACCTGGCGCCCGCAGGATGCCGCGCCCCCTTGAGGTGATCACGTGCAGGTGCCAGTTGGGGTGCTGCAACATGCCCGGCAGCGACGCGCCAAAGAAGTCCTGCATGGACTGGGCAAAGCCATCGCTGACCGCCTGCGCCGTGGGCCTGGAGTGCCCCGGTTCAACCGGGTAGTTCTGGGCGATGTATTCGCGGGCCAGGCGCTCGAACTGAGCCGCGGGGTCGGGCATCATGGCCGTGGCCATGCGCCAGGCGCCGATGGATGCGCCAACCAGGTGAACCTGATGCGTGGCAGGGGCCTGTGGCAACCACCGACCAAAAATGTCCTGGTCCAGGTGGTTGAGGATCAACCCCTTGGGGCCACCCGCGGCGGCCGGTATCAGGCGAATGTCGGCGGGCCCCAGGCCATGCTCGCGCAAGTGCGCGAGGGCTCTGGGCCCCGCATGGATGTGCAGAGCCTGCATGGATGCGAGAGGGGCAGGAGATTGAAGGTCAGGCCGCGCGCAAAAGAGTCACTTCGCCACGATGCAGATCGTACAACCTTCGGACCCAGGCCAGAGCCGGGCGGTCAGAACGCCAGTGAGCACCGGTCGGCCGCATGCAGGTGATGTAGTCGGCGGTGCCGTAGACCGGGTGCTGAGCCGGGCAGGCCAGCGGCGCCAGCATGGAGGCCGCAGCGATGTCTGCCACGCTCAGCCGATGGCCCACCAGATAAGTGCGGCCGTCGCTCAGGCGCCCTTCCAGCCAGGCCATGGCCTGCAGGATGCGTTGCTCGGAATGCAGGCCCGCTTGAGGATTGATGCGATGGCGCTTGAGGAAAAACCACTTGATGAGCGGATAGCCGCGCTTGATCCAGCGTGCCTGAAACGGCGTGGTGCCATGCAACCAGAGGTCCAGCACCTGCGCGTCGTGCTTGAAACCGGACAGGCACATGAAACGCGCCACATCACGGGCGATGTCGTCGAATCGCCCCTCGATGGCCAGACATTCCTGGCGCAAGGACGGCACCATGGGCAAGGTGTCCAGCGGACCAAAGCGCTGGTCCAGCCACTGCAGGATGGCGGCACTGTCCTGCACATGATGGCGCTGTCCTTGGGCGGTCACTTCACGCAGGATGGGCAGCTCCGTCAGCCCCAGTCTGCCCAGGCGCAGCGCAGGCAGGATGTGCCAGACCGGCGGCAGGAGCGCCTCCCGAAAAGGCAGGTTCGCCGCGTGCATCACCCAGCGAACTTTCTCGCCGTACTGTGACAGGGCGAATGAATAAAGCGTCAATCCTGCCAGAGCCATTGGGGTTCTATTGATACACCTGTTCGAACCCGCGGAGCATACGACACCTGTCGCACAGGATTCCCTTCCGGCGTCCCTCATCAAAGGGGCTCACCCCCTTGAATGGGGCGTCCCTCCGGACGTCACCCGGTGGTCACTGGATGGTCAGCGCTTGGTCTGAAGTTTGGCAAACGCCGCGGCCATGCTGGAGGTGGCGGCGGGCTCGGCGGGACGCCCTCCCCCGCCGTGGCTGCGCTCACCACGGGCAGCGGGTTTGAAGCTGTTGTCCCGAGGCGCGCCGCCTTTGGGCGCCGACGCCGAATCGAGCTTCATGGTCAAGGAAATGCGCTGGCGGGACAGGTCCACCTCCAGCACCTTGACCTTGACGATGTCACCGGTCTTGACCACCTCGCGGGCATCGCTGACAAAACGGTTGGCCAACTGGCTGACGTGGATCAGGCCGTCCTGGTGCACGCCCAGGTCCACAAAGGCGCCGAACTGGGCCACGTTGCTCACGGTGCCCTCCAGGATCATGCCTTCCTTGAGGTCCTTGAGGTCTTCCACCCCATCGTTGAAACGCGCCACCTTGAAATCAGGGCGCGGGTCGCGGCCAGGCTTTTCCAGCTCGGCCAGGATGTCCTTGACGGTGATCACGCCAAACTTGTCATCGGCCAACAGCTCAGGCTTGAGGGTGCGCAGCACCTCGCTGCGACCGATCAACTCGGCAATGGGCTTGCCGGTGGTCTTGGCAATCTTCTCGACCACGGGGTAGGTCTCCGGGTGCACGCCCGAGACATCCAGCGGGTTGTCGCCATCACGGATGCGCAAAAAGCCGGCCGCCTGCTCGAAAGTCTTGGCGCCCAGGCCGGCCACGTCCATCAGTTGCTTGCGGTTGCGGAACGCCCCGTTGGCATCGCGCCAGCGCACGATGCTGTTGGCCACGGCCGCACTCAGCCCCGACACGCGCGACAACAGCGGTGCCGACGCCGTGTTCAGGTCCACGCCCACGCCGTTGACGCAGTCCTCCACCACGGCATCGAGGGTGCGGGCCATCTCGCTCTGGTTGACGTCGTGCTGGTACTGGCCCACGCCAATGCTTTTTGGGTCGATCTTGACCAGCTCGGCCAGGGGGTCCTGCAGCCGGCGGGCGATCGAGACCGCGCCACGCAGGCTGACGTCCAGCTCGGGCAGCTCCTTGCTGGCAAATTCAGAGGCCGAGTACACCGATGCGCCCGCCTCGCTGACCACCACCTTCTCGATGTGCGTGCCAGGGGCGATCTGTTGGATGCGCTTGATCAGATCAGCCGCCAGCTTGTCGGTTTCGCGACTGGCCGTGCCGTTGCCAATGGCGATCAGGTTGACACCGTGGGTGGCGCACAGGCGGCCCAGCACATGGAGCGAGCCTTCCCAGTCCTTGCGAGGCTCGTGGGGGTAGACGGTGGAGGTGTCCAGCACCTTGCCGGTGTCGCTGACCACCGCGACCTTCACGCCGGTGCGAATGCCCGGGTCCAGGCCCATGACAACCCGTTTGCCAGCGGGCGCTGCCAGCAACAGGTCACGCAGGTTCTCGGCAAAGACCTTGATGGCGGTTTTTTCGGCGTCCTCGCGCAAGCGCGAGAACAGGTCGCGCTCCAGGCTCAGGCTGAGCTTGACCTTCCAGGTCCAGGCGATGCACTTGCGGATCAGGTCGTCACAAGCGCGCTTGCCATGGCTCCAGCCCAGGTGGATGGCAATGCGGCCTTCGGCCGTGGTGGGGCGGCCGGGCACCACCTCTTCGTCCAGGACCAGTTTGGCATCCAGGATGTCCAGGCTGCGGCCACGGAACACGGCCAGCGCGCGGTGCGAAGGCACGGTGCGGATGGGCTCGTCATAGGCAAAGTAGTCACGGAACTTGGCCACGTCGGGGTTGTTTTCGTCCTTGCCGGCCATCAGCTTGGACTGGAACAGCGCTTCAGACCACAACCAGTCCCGCATCTTGCCCACCAGGGCGGCATCTTCGGCCCAGCGCTCGGACAGGATGTCCCGCACGCCGTCGAGCACGGCCAGTGCATCGGCAAAGCCGCCTTCGGCATTCACAAAAGCTGCGGCCTCGGTCTGCGGGTCCAGGGTCGGGTCGGCAAACAGCCGGTCGGCCAATGGCTCCAGGCCGGCTTCGCGAGCGATCATGCCCTTGGTGCGACGCTTTTGTTTGTAGGGCAGGTACAGGTCTTCCAGCTCTTGCTTGGTGGGCGCCAACTCAAGCGCCATGCGCAGTTCGGGCGTCAGCTTGCCTTGCTCATCGATGTTCTTGATGACGGCGGCGCGGCGGTCTTCCAACTCGCGCAGGTAGCCCAGCCGAGCCTCCAGGTCGCGCAGTTGGGTGTCGTCCAGGCCGTCGGTGGCTTCCTTGCGATAGCGCGCAATGAAAGGCACCGTGGCGCCTCCGTCCAGCAGTTGAACCGCCGCGTTGACTTGAGCGGGCCGAACCTTGAGTTCAGCCGCCAGTTGCATCAGGATCTTGTCCAAAGCTTGTGCCCCGTCAGTGAAGTGCATGTGACCACGTGAGGGGGCGCAGTTTGCCACGGATGAAGGACAATACGGGCTTGCAACACCGCCTGACCTGACCGCCTGACCATGGCCCTGATCCCTTACGCCCTGCCCAAATCCGTGCTGTTCAACCTGGACCCGGAGGTCGCGCACGAGTTGACCGTGGCCGCCCTGGCCCGGTTTCAGAACACCCCCCTGGCCTGCGCCTGGGGCACCACGCGGGTGGAAGACCCGGTCACCATCGCTGGGCTGACCTTTCCCAACCGGATCGGCATGGCCGCAGGCCTGGACAAGAACGGCCGCGTGATCGATGGCCTGGGCGCCATGGGATTCGGCTTTGTCGAGGTGGGCACTGTCACGCCCAAGGGCCAGCCCGGCAACCCCAAGCCCCGCATGTTCCGCCTGCCGCAGGCCGGGGCACTGATCAACCGCCTGGGTTTCAACAACGAAGGGCTGGACGCGTTCCTGAGCAACGTCAAGCAGGCTCGCTTCCGTCAGAGCGGGGGCATCCTGGGCCTGAACATCGGCAAGAACGCCGTCACGCCCATTGAAAACGCCGTCGACGACTACCTGATCTGCCTGGAGGGCGTGTACCCGCACGCCGACTACATCACGGTCAACATCTCGTCGCCCAACACCAAGAACCTGCGCGCACTGCAAAGCGACGAGGCACTGGACGCGCTGTTGAACCAGTTGCAGGAGCGCCGCCAGGCCCTGATCAGCCGCCATGGTCGCACCGTGCCCATGTTCGTGAAGATCGCGCCTGACCTGGACGAAACACAGGTGGGCGTGATTGCCGCGACGCTGCAGAAAAACGGCATCGATGGCGTGATTGCCACCAACACGACCCTGTCACGCGACGCCGTCAGGGGCCTGCCACACGCCGAGGAAGCCGGTGGCCTGAGCGGGCGCCCGGTGTTTGAAGCCAGCAACCAGGTGATCCGCCAGTTGCGCGCGGCCCTGGGGCCACGCTTTCCCATCATCGGGGTGGGTGGCGTGATGAGCGGCGCCGATGCGCGGGCCAAGCGCGATGCAGGGGCAGACCTGGTCCAGATCTACACCGGACTGATCTATGAAGGCCCAGGGCTGGTGACCGATTGCGCCAAGGCGCTCAAGGCCTGAGCGCTCCATCAAGGGTCTGGCTCAAGCAGTGGCTGGTGCAGGGAAGGTTCTCGCCAACCAGCGGGCGTCCACAGACCCCAGTGCGCGGCGCAATGCCTCCTGCAATTCTTTCTGTGTGGTCTGCGAAGGCCGGGCGTAACGACTCACAATCTGGGACAACAGTTGCTGCTGCTGCCGTCCGGACACGCCGACCAGGGCCCCAAGTTCATTGCTCAAGTTGGCAATGAGGCGCAACCATTCATCGGCGTTTTCAGGCCTGTGAGGTGACGACTGTCCATACGGCTTGGTTGCCTGGATGATCGAATCTCCCAGCCCCCAGTGCTTGAGCACGGCGGCAGTCAGTTCGTCGGGATTGATGCCCAGCACCGCCCCGACAGCTGCCTCATAGCTCATGCCAGGCGTGGGCTTGCCCTCGGGCTCAGGCGGTGGGCCAGGCTGCATCAGGCGGTTGATCTGGGCGGACTCTTCAGGGTAGTGATACAGCACCAGCAAACGCCCCAGGCGCTGGGACATGGCAGCCATCATGACTTCTTCGTCGCCCACGTTGAAGGGACGCAGCCACCGCGCGGTGAACGCCACCACGCAGGCCATCTTCATTTCATGGGACAGCGCATCGATGGCCGTTGCTGCGCTGCTGGCGTCCTTGAGCGATTCGGCCGCTTTCAGCACACCTGGCCAGGTTCGAACCCCGTAACACACCCGCTGCAGGCCGGTCTGGCCCAGCAACACGATGGCGCGCCCCAGGCTGGTGACGGATTCGTCCGCACCGGCCTGATACCGGGCCGTGTTGGTCACTTTGAGCAATTCCCAGCACATGGCGGGATCACGAATCAGTTGGTCCACGATCTCGTCGACGCGCAAGGACTCGTTGGTCAGAAGACGGTGCACATCGATCATGTCGGACGCCCGGCTTGGCAGGTGTCCCACCGAGTTGAGGCGGTCCATGAACAGGGCCAGAGGGCCGGCCGACTCCTGGCTGTTGGCCTTGACCCAACCCTGGAGTGCCGCCAGCAGGGTTCGCGCGTTGAGGTACCGCTGGCGTTGCTGGCGGTCGGTCGCACGATTGACGATGGCACGCAGCGTGTCTGGCACCGGTTGCGGTGTGGTCCAGGGCAGGCGGATGATCTCCAGCCCCAGGCGACTGGCGACGTGCCCCAGATCGGCATCGTCCAGGGCGGGATGCCCTGCCAGCAAGCGATGCATCAGCAACCCGACCATGACGATGTCGCGCTCGGCGGCAACGCGTTGTTCCTGACGCGACAAGGTGTCTTCGCGCACGCCGGGCTCTTTCGCAGCCAGGCCAACGGCCAGGCCAACCAGGCTTGCACGCCCTGCGCTGTCCAGCAACACGTTGTGCAAGGCCAGGTCCTTGTGGGCCACGCCGGCATCGTGCGCATAGGCCAGGCCTTCCAGCACGTCGATCACCAGGGCCACCACCTCCATCGTGCCCAGGTGGGGCTGGCCTGGCGCCACCCGCTCGGCCAGCGTGAGGCCAGCGCCTCGATCGTGAACGGTGAAGGGCCACCCTTCATGAACACCGGTGTCAACCACAGGGGACAGACGGGGATGCTTGAGCTTGGACGCCAGCAGCACATCCTGCGTCCAGCGCTCGCGCTCGCTCGCCCCCACCGGTTGCACCCGGGGGACGCACAGCAGCACGTCAGCCTGCAGCCGAGCGTCAAAGGCCAGCCAGGTGTTGCTGGCCAGGCTTTTGCCCACGAGCGACTTCAACTCGAAACGGCCAAAGCGTCGAGCTGGAGGAGCTGGGGTGGGCGAAGGAGTGCTCATGGATGGTGATGACACAACGGGTCGATCAGACACCCCATTGAAACCTGGGAGCGCTGAGGGCAATTGATGGTCAAACCCGTCTTTCCCCGTCCATTTTGCACACTTTGTAACAGCTTGACTGCCCCCCAAGCCACTAATTCGCTGGATTGAAGGGAAGAAAGTCCCCAGAGCCTGCGATGAAAGCGCCATGCACCGAGTCGCTGCCGGCCAGGGCCTGAACCGCTGCCACATAGGTCTGCATCTGCTGACGGTACTGCGGCAGACGATCAGGGCTGTCGCTGAGCTTGTAATCCAGCACCCACCATTGCAACCCGGCGGGCGTGCGCCTGCGCACCAGGCGGTCCACACGCAGGGGGCGGTCGTCATGCCAGAGCACCAGCTCGTTGGCCGCCCACTCCAGTTGGGCCGGATCCAGCCAGACACTGGTTTCCGGGTGGTCCAGCACCTGGCTCACCTGAGTCACCACGCGAGCCAGGTCGTCGGGCGTCAAGGGGGCAGGCAAGGTCTCATCTTGTGTGACGGTGCGCCAGGCTTGTCTGGCCAGGCGCTCTCGAACCTCATCGTTGCGGTCATCGGCGGCCCGCAGGGTGATCATCTCCAGGACCCGGTGGATGACCTTGCCCAGGCGAGCCAGGGCCAATTGGGCAGCATCCTCGGCTCGATCTGCCAGACGCCCCGCCTTGGGCAGTGGCGCACTGAGCCGCGGCAACACGCGCAGGTGGTTGATGACCTGCGCCGTGGATTGGACCGGCGCTGACAGCTCATCTCCGACCGAGGGCGCCCAGCGAGTGTCGTCACCGCACAAGCCTGCGACGATCAAAGCCTGCCACCAGCTGCCGTGGGCCTGTGCGCGAAATGGCTCGGTGCGGCTGAAATACAAAGCTTCTCTGGCACGGGTCAGCGCCACGTACAGGGCATTGCATTCTTCGGTCTGGCGGGCCTGCACCTCGGCCTCCAGCCAGTCGCGGGCCGATGGCGGTGGGGACGACTCGCTGACCAGGAAGGCGCATCGGGCCGGTGCCGACTCATGAGGCTCCCAGTCGACCATGACGGTGTGGTGCGCGCTGTTGCCATTTTCACCATCGGTGTCCATCAGGAACACCACATCAGCCTCCAGGCCCTTGGCGCCGTGGATGGTCAACAACTGCACCGCCCCCTGGGTGGCCGATGCCGGCAACGGGGTCTGCAGACGCTTGAGCTCACGCACCCAGCGGTAAGGCGTGGCATCACGCCCTCCCCGCAACAGCAGTGATTGCGCCAGCATGGCATCCAGATGCACCAGGGCCTGGCGCAGCATGGCCGGGCCGAGTCGTGCGGCCAGGGATGCCCGCCATCCGGCGTCATCGACGATGCGTTGCATCAGGTCATGCGGTGGCAAAACCTGGGCCGCATCGCGCCAGGCCTTCAGGAAGTGCCAGGCGCGGCGCAACCGATCACCGACCGTGTCATCTGGTGTGGTGGTTTCCTCTTGGGCCAGGGCCTTGAGGGCTTCCCACCATCGCCCCCCCTCCCCAGCCACCTTCAGACGAGCCTGGCGAGCCACGCGCATCAAGCCCTCATCGCCCACATCCAGGGCCGGTGTCTTGAGGGCATGGGCCAGCGCCTGGTCATGCACCGGGCTGACCACCACCTGCAGCACGGCCAGCAGGTCTTTGGCCTCGGCCGTGTCGGTCAGCAAGGTGTCCTGCGGTGCCACATGCGGGATGTTCAGTCGCGCCAGCGCCTCAGCGGCCAGCAGCAGGCTCTGACGTTTGCGGGCAAGGATGAAAAAACTCTCCGGGGTCCGACCCTCGTGGGCCATCAGGTGCGCGATGGCCCGTGCGCAATGCTCGGCCTCCTGGGCCCGCAGGATGGAGTCCGCTTCGTGGCGAGGCTGGGTCAAGCTGTCGCGCCAGCCGTCCACCGCAAGCTCGGCCTGACGGGCGGCCTTTTCTTCCTTGGTGGGGCGCAGCACCTCGGGCAGCACACGCCACTGGCTGGGCAACGTCGATGCGGTGGTGTGGGCCCGAAAGCCCGTGAAGCGTCCGGCCTCGGCCAGCGGCAACATCACCCGGTTGACTCCGTCGATGATGCCCGGCGCGTTGCGGCGGGTGTGGTCACACGCCAGCAGGACGCCGCCCAGGGTGTCCTTGACAAAGTCCTTGGCCGCCAGGAAGACCCGCGGCTCCGCCCGCCGAAAACGGTAGATGCTCTGCTTGGGGTCGCCCACGATGAACACCTTGATGGCCGTGCCCCCGCCCGCGCCCCCGTAGGAGGCAAGCCACTCGCGCAGGGCCCGCCACTGCAAAGGGCTGGTGTCCTGGAACTCGTCCATCAGGACATGGCGCAACTGCTGATCCAGCCGCTGCTGCACCCAGGCGGCCAGGGCATCGTCGCGCAGCAGGTGGTCGGCGCCACGCTCCAGGTCGACCATGTCGATGTAGCCCCCCTCCATCTTGAAGGCCTGGTACACCTCGAACAAGGCCCGCGCCAGCACCACCATGTCCTGGTGTTTGCGCCGCGCCTCATTCTGCTCAACCGCCTCCTGGATGGACACCAGCCAGTCCTGAACGGCCGGCAACAAGACCAGCTTCTTGCTGATGTTCTGGCGGGGGCGCCCGTCCTTGGTCAGCACGGCGCTGCGCAGGCGCGCCAGACGAGCCGCCGGGTCTGCCAGCAGCAAGGCATCGACCAGGGCTTCGCGTGCCGCATCGACATTGACGCCCTTGAGCGGCCCCATCTCGGCACACAAGTCCCGGCAGGCTTGCTCACGGGCCGCAGACATCACATCCATGACCGGATCGTCCACGCCGGCCCAGTCGGGTAAGGTGTCACTGGCGGTCGGCACCGACTCCCAGAGGCGCCCCAGCTCGTCGGCCAGGTTCAGCTCCAGGCGGTTGCTCAGCGCCACTTGCAGCCATTCGGCCGTGTTGTGTTGCCCTTCGCTGCGGATGGTGCGCTCAAACGCGGCTCGCAATTCACCCGTGTCCTGCTCGATCACGCGCAGCAGGCGCCCCCACAGGCGGGGCCACACGGCCTGCTCCTTTTCGTCCAGCAGCTTGAGCTGAGGCGGAAAGCCCAAGGCGGCCAGCGTGTCCAGGGGTGCCGCCCGCAGCAAGCGCGAGAACCACCCGTGGATGGTGCTGATCTGCACCGCCTGGCCGCTGTTGAGGCAGCGCTGGTACAGGTCACCCAGCGTGGGCGCCAGGGCCCGTGCGCGGGTCTCGTCCAGCCCCCGAAACTTCAGTTGCCGGACCTGCTCTTCGAATGGTGCCAGCGCCAGTTCCCGAAGCAGGCCTTGCAGCCGCTCACGCATCTCGCCCGCAGCTTTGCGGGTGAAGGTGATGGCCAGGATCTGGGAGGGCTCCGCCCCCTCCAGCAAGGCGCGAACGATGCGCGAGACCAGCATCCAGGTCTTGCCCGCACCTGCGCAGGCCTCGACCACCACGGGCACGGCGGGGTCACAGGCCAGACGATAAAAGTCTGCATCCGGCACCCGCTGGCCATCGACGATGTAGGCGTGCTCGCTCATGCCTGCCCCCCTGAGACCCAATGGTCCTTGCGGCACAGTCCTCTGGCCTCACAGTAATCACACACGGCACCCTCGCCCAAGGGGGGCATGCCCTGCCCTTGCCAGATGCGCTGAAAATCATCGATCACGCCGTCATGCAGGGCTTGTGCGCTTGTCATGACGTCGGGGTGCGGCAGGTCCGTGCAGGCCCGATCGTCGATGTGCAGGTAACTGGCCTGCACATCGGGCGCTTGCTCGTCATCACCCGACAGCAGGGCATAAAACGCCAGTTGCGTGTCCTCCAGGGGCACGGCCAACTTGGCCTTGAGGCCCGACATGGACCCAGTCTTGTAGTCCATCACTCGCCTTTGTCCGCCTTCAAACTGGATCAGCCGATCGATCCGGTCCAGTTGTCCATGGAGCTTGAGCTTCGGAGCCCCCTCCTGCAAGGCCAGCTCCAGCTCACGCGTGGCCTCCATGTCGACCACCCGCCAGCCCTGGGCCTCGTGCTGGCGCAACCACTGGATGTAATGCGCACCCAGCCGCTCCAGCGTGGCCTGGTAGGGCAGAAAATAGGCACTCTGGCCCGCAGCCATCAAGCCATGCTCACGCGCCACCTCCTGGGCCACGGCCATCCACCGGACCAGGTCTTGCGCAGGGTCGTCGGGCGCCAGTTCTGCCGGTCGGTCATCGTGAAAGCGTTTGAGCACAGCGTGCAACCAGGTGCCATGGTCCTGTCGCTCCAGGCCCTCTTCCAGTTCATCCAGCGGCTTGAGCCCCAGCAGGCTGAGGGCAAAAAACCGGTAAGGGCACTGGCGCAAGCGCTCGTACGACGACGCCGACACGCGAGCAGGCCACAAGGCATCGGCAGGTGACAGGCCGGGCTGAGGGGGCGCCTCAAGGTGGAGCCCGATGTCCTGGTCATCCAGGCAGGACGCAGGCTCAGGCCAGAGGTCCTGCCCCAGGGGCCATCCAGCCGCCAGGCTCCAGCGGGTCAACCAGGCGCTTGGGGCGACGGGCTCGCCATCGCGCACATGGCGACTCAGCGCAATCACGCACGGGTGCGTGGCCAGCACCGCAAAGGCCTCCCACTGGCCCTGCTGCTGCACCGCCTGGGTCGACAACCCCAGACGGACGGCATGGACCGGAGACAGCCATCCATCTCCGCCGCGAGCCCCCAGTTGCGCCTCGTCAGCCCCCGGCAGCAGCACCGCCGCAAACGGACGCAGCACCGCACGGGTCAAGGGCGTGATGATCAGGTCGGCCTGCTCCCCCCCAGGCGCCGGCATGAAGGTTGCGCCCTCCAGCGTCTGGTCCACCCAGCGAGCCAGATCCCGCAAACGCATGCGGGTGCTGGCCGCCACTTTCAGCCACATGGGATCAGGCTCAGGCACGGCTTGGCCATCGACCGCGGGCAACCTCAAGGCCGCCAGCACGGCCTGCCCTGCGGCATCGGCCGCGAGGGACGCAGCGGCGCCGCTGACGGTCAACACCTCGGCCAGGCAGCCCAGGCACTCCGACAGGGTGCCCCGGCGCTGGCTGGCCCATTCACTCAACGGTGCGAGCGTCGCCATGGCCCACGCCTGCAGGACCTGCGGACGGGTCGGCGCTTCGTCGTCACGCCCGATGGGCGCCCACGGCGACAAGGCGCCACGCACGCGCCACAACGCCTCCAGTTCTGCCAGCGCCTGAGCACCACCCGGTGAAGTCACCCAGCCACTGCTCAGCCAGTCCAGCACGTCGTCCGTCGTCGCCTTGGGTTGCGCTGCCGCCAGCAAGCGGGTCACCACCGAGGCTGCCCGCGTGGTCGACAAGGTCCAGCCACTCTCGTCAGAGACCGTCAAGAGCCCCTGCGCCTCATAGGGCGCCAGGATGGCCCTGACCCGCCGCGTCACGACCCGATCGGTCGCGATCAGCGCCACGGCGTTACCTTCACGCCCCTCACCACTGGCGCTGCCCTGCCCTGACTGTCGCTCACGCTCGATCAGGTCCAGCACTTGCGCAGCCGTTTGTTGCGCCTCGTCCTCGCCATCCATGCAGGGGATCAGGCCAGGACGCGTCACCTCGGTGAGTTCCGGCAAAGGCAATGCCCCCAGCGTGGCACGCGACCACAACACCGGCAACCCCTGCGCATGGGCATGTGCCAGCACACTGACCATCAGTCGTGACTCGGTGCCCGGCACCAGGGTCGGCCCTGGCGTCAGTGCCACCCAGGCCGAAGGGACATGGTCAAACAAGGCCTCGCGGCGAGCCAGCAACGCCGGCAGCGCTTCGGCGGCCCAGCCCATGGCCATGGCCGTCAGCACACGCTCGCGGGCCCGTGGATCCGGGCCGTCGCCCCCGCTCCAGGGTGTGAGCTCCTCTTGCATCCAGTCGTCGATGGCCGCCAGCATGGCAGCCCGCCCTTCGGGCGTCTGACTCATGGCGGCCTTGATCCACTGATGAGCCACCTCCAGCATGCGCGCCACCGCAAATTCGAAACCGTCCGGGTCCCGACGCGCCCACGCACGCCCCGACGCATCGGATTTGAGCCGGGCCACCACCAGAAGCTGGTCCACACAGGGGTCCAGTGTCAGCGTTGGCTCCACACCACTGTCAGCCACCACGGGCGGCAGCCGGTCCAGCAGGGTGCCGACCGTTTCAAATCGTGGGGGCCACCCCCCGACCGACCGGGCCCAGGCCCTGCGCGCCACATTGAGCAAGGCAATCTGGGGCAGCAACACCACGGCATCGGCCACCACCACGCCCTGTGAGGCCAGCCACTGGCTGACCTGCCGCGCCCATTGAGCCCAGGCCTCGGAGGGGCCCTGCCCGGAGGACCAGGGCCAGTCCAGCATTGGCAGGTCCCCTGGGGCAATGGTCGCCATTTCAAGCGCGGCGTCTTTGATGGAGGCTATGTTCATGATTGAGAAATGATGCAGCACCCGCAGCAACTGCCACGACGTTGTGTGTCAGAATTTCCAGCAACAGCCCGATGAGGGCTTCCGTCCAAGGATAGTGTCATGAGCAACGAGATGATCAAACACGTGAGCGATGCGTCTTTCGACGCCGATGTGCTGCAGTCCGGCCAACCTGTGCTGGTCGACTACTGGGCCGAATGGTGCGGCCCTTGCAAGATGATTGCACCCATCCTGGACGAAGTCGCCACGGCCTATGCCGGCCGTCTGACCGTCGCCAAGATGAACGTGGACCAGAACCGTGATGTGCCTGCCAAGTTCGGCATCCGCGGCATCCCCACGCTGATGGTGTTCAAGGGCGGTCAACTGGCCGCCACCAAGGTGGGCGCCCTGTCCAAGGCCCAACTGACGGCCTTCATCGACGCCAACATCTGATTGAAGCGGGCGGCCACAACTGCCCCTATAATCAAAACTCGACCAGGGGCTGGTACACGCCAGCTCCTGGTCCACGAGACCCGGAGGGTGTTGAGCCCTCCGACCGCTGCCAGTGGGCAGCAACACACCAGCCAGTCATTGATTCAATGATGGTCAGCGACCAGGCTTCAGCCCCATCAGGGTTGTTTTCATTCCCCCCAGTTTGCAACGTCCGTCCCTGACCTTCAGGTCAATCCAGTGGTCGGTCTTGTCCAGGGTAAAAGATCCATGCATCTGTCAGAACTGAAGGCTCTGCACATCTCGAAATTGGTCGAGATGGCCGAAGGCCTTGAAATCGAGAACGTCTCTCGCATGCGCAAGCAGGAGTTGATGTTTGCGATCATGAAAAAGCGCGCCAAGGCGGGCGAACAGGTTTTCGGGGACGGCGTCCTTGAAGTCCTGCCCGACGGCTTCGGCTTCCTGCGAGCCCTGGACGCCAGCTTCCTGGCCAGCACGGACGACATTTACCTGTCGCCCAGCCAAGTCCGGCGCTTCAACTTGCACACCGGTGACCTGGTCGAAGGTGAAGTTCGCGTCCCCAAGGACGGCGAGCGTTACTTTGCCCTGGTCAAGGTGGACCGTGTCAACGGGCTCACGCCTGAGGTCAACAAGAACAAGATCATGTTCGAGAACCTCACGCCGCTGTTCCCCACGGAGCAGTTCAAGCTGGAGCGCGACATCAAGGGTGATGACAACATCACCAGCCGCATCGTCGACCTGGTCGCCCCCATCGGCAAAGGCCAACGCGCCCTGCTGGTCGCCCCGCCCAAAAGCGGCAAGACCGTGATGCTCAAGAACCTGGCGCACGCGCTGGTGGCCAACCACCCCGACGTGCACCTGATCATGCTGCTGGTCGACGAACGGCCCGAAGAAGTGACCGAAATGCAGCGCACCGTGCGTGGCGAGGTCATCAGCTCCACCTTTGACGAGCCCGCCCAGCGTCACGTGCAGGTTGCCGAAATGGTGATCGAGCGTGCCAAGCGCCTGGTCGAACTCGGCAAGGATGTGGTCATCCTGCTGGACTCGATCACCCGACTGGCCCGCGCGTACAACAACGTGCTGCCCTCGTCAGGCAAAGTGCTGTCCGGTGGTGTGGACTCCA
This sequence comes from Aquabacterium sp., assembly GCA_035438885.1. GTDB lineage: Bacteria > Pseudomonadota > Gammaproteobacteria > Burkholderiales > Burkholderiaceae_C > Aquabacterium. The sequence goes on from DAORJC010000001.1 coordinate 27,170, forward strand.
ATGCCCTGCAGCGCCCCAAGCGCTTCTTTGGCGCGGCCCGCAACATCGAAGAAGGTGGCTCGCTCACCATCATCGGCACGGCCCTGGTCGACACCGGCAGCCGCATGGACGAAGTGATCTACGAAGAATTCAAGGGCACCGGCAACTGCGAAATCCACCTGGATCGTCGCATGGCTGAAAAGCGCGTCTACCCCTCGATGCTGATCAACAAATCCGGCACCCGCCGTGAAGAGCTGCTGCTCAAGCCTGAAATCCTGCAAAAGAGCTGGATCTTGCGCAAGCTGCTTTACCCGATGGACGAGATTGCGGCGATGGAGTTCATGCTCGACAAGATGCGCGGCACCAAGAACAACCACGATTTCTTTGACATGATGCGTCGCGGCGGTTGATTCGTTGCTATAATCTCGGGTTTTCCGGCTGTCGGAAAGTGCTCGGGCGTGGTGCCTGAGTGGCTGCCGATGATGCAAACAGCATGAGGTATTGAGATGGCCAAAGAAGGCATTCACCCCAACTACCGCGAAGTTCTCTTCGTGGACCTGTCCAATGGTTTCAAGTTCGTGACACGTTCGTGCGCCAACACCAAAGAAATGGGCAAGACCGACGACGGCCGTGAACTGCCGCTGTTCAAGCTCGAAACCTCTTCTGAGTCGCACCCCTTCTACACGGGTCAGCAAAAGAGCGTGGACACCCTGGGTGGTCGCGTCGAGAAGTTCCGCAACAAGTTTGCGCACCTCAAGAAGTAATCCGGCCCGCCCGGTTTGTTTCTCAAAAAAGGGCAGCTTCGGCTGCCTTTTTTCATCGTCGGAACGCCATGAACACCCGCCCCGCCATCACCCCTGCCCTCGTGACAGAAAAAGCCGTCAAGCGCCTGCCGCGTTGGGCCTTGATGCTGTTCTGTGGCGCCTATGTGTTGCCGGGCTTGTTTGGCCGTGACCCCTGGAAAAACGCCGACATCGCCGCCTTCGGGCAGATGTGGTCGCTCGCGCTGGGGCAGGCGTCGTGGTGGGCACCGCACGTGGGTGGCGTGCCCCCAACGGGTGGCGGCATCCTGCCCTACTGGCTGGGGGGCGGTTTCATCAGCCTGCTCAGCCCCATGATCGATCCGGCGCTGGCGGCCCGACTGCCCTTCGGCGTTCTTCTGGTCGCAGTGCTCGCCCTGACCTGGTACGCCACCTATCACCTGGCCCGCACTGAAGCGGCCCAGCCCATCCCCCTGGCCTTCGGTGGCGAGGCGCCCGTGGCGGACTACGCCAGGGCCCTGGCCGACGGCGCCGTGCTGGCCCTGATGGCCACCTTGGGCCTGTTGCAACTGGGACATGAGACCACGCCTGAGATGCTGCAGTTGACCGGCAGCGCGATGTTCACCTATGGGCTGGCCGCGGCCCCCTTCCGCGCCCACAAGGCACGCCTGGCCACCGTCCTGAGCCTGGTGTTGCTGGCCGGCAGCGGCAGCCCCACTGTGGCGGTCCTGCTGGCCGTGGTGGGCACACTGGTCTGCGCCCAATCCAAAGACGCCGGCATGAAACAGCACCTGCGTTGGGTGCTGCTGGCCGGGGTGATTGCCATCGCCATGGCAACGGCCCTCACCGCAGCCGGACTGTCAGGCTGGCAATGGCGGCTCAACAGCGAGCTCGATGCCAACTCCACCCTCAAGCTGTTCACCTGGTTCACCTGGCCCAGCCTGCCACTGGCCGCCCTGACGGTCTGGTCCTGGCGCCGTCAGGTGCTGCGGCGCCACATCGCCGTGCCTCTGCTGTCAACCCTGGTGGGCTTTGGCGCCTGCCTGGCCACCGGTGGACATGACCGGGCCTTGCTCCATGCCCTGCCCCCGCTGGCCGTGCTGGCCGCCTTTGCACTGCCAGCCATCAAGCGTGGCCTGAGCTCGGCCATTGACTGGTTCTCCGTGTTTTTCTTCACCGGCACGGCCTTGCTGATCTGGGTGGTTTATGCCGCCATGCACACCGGCACCCCCACCAAGATGGCCGCCAATGTGGCCAAGCTGGTGCCCGGCTACACCGCACCCTGGTCAGCCCTGAACATGGGGCTGGCACTGGCTGGCACACTGGCCTGGCTGGCGCTGGTGCGCTGGCGCACCGCCCGGCATCAAAGCGCGCTCTGGAAAAGCCTGGTGCTGCCAGCTGGCGGTGTGGCCCTGGGCTGGCTGTTGCTGATGACCCTGTGGCTGCCCCTCATGGACCAGGCCCGCAGCTATCGCTTGCTGATGGAGCGCTTGCGTCCGCACATGGACAGCTCCATGTGCGTGCTGGCACCGGGCGCTTCGGCCGGGCTCCTGACTGCGCTGGAGTACTTCGGCGGGCACTCCGTGGACGGGCGGCGCCGCGACCCACAAACGCTGGCCCACGACACCTCGTGCAAGATTCTCGTCCTGGCCCTCGGCCCTCGTCAGGACATTCCCACCGTTCAGGGCTGGCAGTTCGTTGCCCGAGAGCGCCAGCGAACCCAGAACTCCGAATCAGTGGCCGTTTTCCGGCGCCAGCCTTGAGGCTCAAGCCGCGTCGGACTCGACCACGTCACGCACCCGCACACGGGCTGCCGGCACCGTCAGGGAGAACACCGAACCCTTGCCTTTTTCACTGGAGATGCGCAACTCCCCACCGTGGCGCTGCACCACGTGCTTGACGATGGACAGGCCCAGGCCGGTCCCCCCGGTGTCCCTGGATCGGCTGCCATCGACCCGGTAGAAGCGCTCCGTGAGGCGCGGGATGTGTTCGGCATCGATGCCGATGCCCTGGTCACGCACCGAGAACTCGCCGCCGCCATCGGGCAGGGTGGTCCAGGTGACGGTCACCGCCTGACCCTCGGGGGTGTAGCGAATGGCGTTGCTGACCAGGTTGCCCATGGCGCTGAGCCATTCGCTTTCGACACCGGCAATCTCGACACCGGCCAAGTCAGGCTGGATGGCAAACGACAAGGGGTGCCGATCCTTGGACAAGCCACGGGCATCGTTCTCCAGGCGCCGCATGAGCCCGGAAACCTGGGTCCATGTATTGGCAGGCGGCCTTGGGCTGCCCTCAATTTGCGCCAGCATCAGCAAGTCCGACACCAGCACCTGCATGCGGTCGGCCTGCTGGGTCATCAGGTCCAGCACGCGACGGCGCTCCACCTCGGTCAGCGGCAGGTTGCTCATGGTCTCGATGAAGCCCGCCAACACCGTCAGTGGCGTGCGAATCTCGTGGGAGACGTTGGCCACAAAATCCCGACGCATCGTGTCGGCCCGCTCGCGCTCGGTGATGTCCTGCGACAGGACCAGCTTGAGGCCATCCCCATAGGATCGGATGTTGACCGAGAGGGTGCCAGCGCCCCCCCGAGGCATCTGAAAGGTCACTGGCTCTCGGTAATCGCCACCCGCGAGGTGCTGCACAAAGGCAGGCGCCCGAATGAGGTTGGTCACGCGTTGAGCAAGGTCTCGCACAGGATCGAGCCCGAAGTGGGCGGCCGACGCGGTACTGAGCCACGTGATGTGCTCAGTGGCATCGAGCAGCATCACGCCATTGGGTGAGGCCTCGATGCCTGACAGGAACTGATCCAGGCGTGCGCGCTCGCGCTCAGTGTCACGCTCGCGCATGCGCAGCACTCGATGGATGCGGTGAGCCACCTCCCCCCACAGGCCCGGCAACTCGGGTGGATCGATCTCTGGTGTGCGCAGCCAGTCCAGCAACTGGTAACCTTTGAGCGTGTCAACCACCGACAAGCTCAAGACCGCACCGGCACCGAAGACCAGGCTGGTCGTTGCGGGATAGCCCAACCGGGCCCCGACCCACCAACCCAGGCCACCACCCAGGGTGCCCGTGACCAATCGGGCGGTGACGCGCGACCACAGCCAGGAATTGCTCGTTTCCAAAGGGAGACCTTTGTTTGGATTCAGGGAGGGGTCAAGCCGCGTTGACCAACTGCTGCGTCAGACGGTAGCCAGCACCACGCACCGTCTCGATCATCTGTGAACGCTGAACGCCGGACAATGCCTCTCGCAGACGTTTGACATGGACGTCGACCGTGCGCTCTTCGATGAACACGTGGTCACCCCACACACGGTCGAGCAACTGGGCTCGACTGTGCACCCGCTCCGGGTGGGTCATGAAAAAATGCAGCAGCTTGAACTCGGTCGGCCCGATCTTGACGTCCTGCTCCTGGCAGGACACCCTGCGCGTGGACGGGTCCAGGCGAAGGCCTGAGATCTCGACCGCAGAATCCAGCGCCTGCGGGGCCTTGCGGCGCAGCACCGCCCGAACACGGGCCATGAGTTCTTGCGTCGAAAACGGCTTGGTCAGGTAGTCATCAGCGCCAGCATCCAGACCGGCGACCTTGTCGGTCTCTTCGGCACGGGCCGTCAGCATGATGACCGGCAGGTCCTTGGTGCGCTGCTGACCACGCCAGCGCTTGGCCAGCGCCAGACCCGAGGCCCCCGGCAGCATCCAGTCCAGCAGGATCAGGTCAGGCAACACACGGTCCACCTCGGCCTGAGCCGCATCGCCATCATGGGCCACCACCACTTCAAAACCTGCATGGCGCAGGTTCAGTGCGATCAGCTCGGCAATCGCCGCTTCGTCTTCAACCACCAGCACTCGGCTCATGGCGTTCCCCTGTTGTGGTTCACTTGATGATGTTCTCGACGGCTTCCGGCGTGTTGTGACGCACGTCAGCCCCCTTAACGATGTAGATCACCTGCTCGGCCAGGTTCTTGGCATGGTCGCCCACGCGCTCAATGGCCTTGGCCACAAAGACCAGGTCGATGGAGGCCGAAATGGTCCGGGGGTCTTCCATCATGTAGGTGATCAGCTTGCGCATCAGGCCGTCAAACTCGGCATCGATCTCGTTGTCGTTCTTGATCACTTCCAGCGCCACGGTCACATCCAGGCGTGCAAAGGCGTCCAGCGCCTTGCGCAACGAAGCCGTGGCCAGTGAGGCCTCGAACGACACGTCACCCACCGGCAGACGCAGGCGGCTGCTCACGCCCGTGTTGATCAGGCGCTGCACGGTACGCGCAATGCGCGCGGCCTCATCGCCCACCCGCTCCAGGTTGCCGATGGTCTTGGAGATCGCGATCAGCAGACGCAGGTCGCGGGCCGTCGGTTGGCGACGAGCGATGATGGTCGACAGGTCTGCGTCGATTTCCATCTCCATGGCGTTGACGCGCTCTTCCTGGATCAGCACCTGGCTGGCGACTTCACCACCAAAATGCGTCAGGGCGTAGATGGCCTGGGCCACCTGCGACTCCACCAGGCCCCCCATCTCCAGCACCCGGGTCGAAATGCCGCTCAGTTCGGCATCAAACTGGCTGGACAAGTGTTTTTCTGACATGTTCTTCTCCTTGATCAGCCGAAGCGGCCCGTGATGTAGTCTTCAGTTTCCTTCTTCTTGGGCTTCATGAAGACGTCGTTGGTGGGTCCGAACTCGATCAACTCGCCCAGGTACATGTAGGCCGTGTGATCCGAGCAACGGGCGGCCTGCTGCATGTTGTGGGTCACGATCAGCACGGTGTAGTCGTTCTTGAGTTCGTGGATGAGTTCTTCGATCTTGCCGGTCGAGATCGGGTCCAGGGCCGAACAAGGCTCGTCCAGCAGCAGCACCTCAGGCTTGATGGCAATGCCGCGAGCGATGCACAAACGCTGTTGCTGACCACCTGACAGGCCCGAGCCGCTCTGGTTGAGCTTGTCCTTGACCTCGTTCCACAGGGCCGACTTCTTGAGGGCCCACTCCACGCGCTCGTCCATCTCGGCGCGCGAGAGGGATTCGAACAGACGCACGCCAAAGGCGATGTTGTCGTAGATCGACATGGGAAACGGCGTGGGCTTCTGGAACACCATGCCGACCTTGGCTCGAATCAGAGAGACATCTTCCTTGCTGGACAGAATGTCCTGCCCGTCCAGCAGGATCTGACCTTCTGCGCGCTGTTCCGGGTAGAGCTCGAACATGCGGTTGAAGGTTCGCAGCAGGGTCGACTTGCCGCAACCGGACGGTCCGATGAAAGCCGTGACCTTGTTTTCAGGCAGTTCCATGTTGACGTTCTTCAGGGCGTGGAACTTGCCGTAGAAGAAGTTCAGGTCCTTGACCGACAGTTTGGACTGAACCGGCGTTTGATTTTGCACCTTGGCATCCATGATGGTGTCTCGCAATTGATTCGGTAAAAGCTCAGCGCTGACGGAACATCGTGCGCGCCAGGATGTTCAACCCCAGCACCCCGACCGTGATCAGGAAGACACCGGCCCAGGCCAGTTTCTGCCAGTTCTCATAGGGGCTCATGGCGAACTTGAAGATGGTGACAGGCAGGCTGGCCATGGGTTGCCCCAGATCAGACGTCCAGAACTGGTTGGACAGCGCCGTGAACAGCAGAGGTGCGGTCTCGCCCGAGATGCGAGCCACGGCCAGCAGGATGCCCGTGATCACGCCGGCACGGGCCGACTGCAGGGTGATCGTGCCGATCACGCGCCACTTGGGCGTGCCCAGGGCGTAAGCGGCTTCACGCAAGGCATTGGGCACCAGGGTCAACATGTTTTCGGTGGTGCGAATCACCACGGGCACCACGATCAGGGCCAAAGCCAGCACACCCGCAAAACCGGAGAACGTCTTCATCCGAGCAACCACGGCCGAGTAGATGAACAGACCGATCACGATGGACGGGGCCGACAACAGGATGTCGTTGATGAACCGGGTCACGCTGCCCAGCCAGGTACGCTGCCCGTACTCCGCCAGATAGATGCCGGCCATGATGCCAACGGGCGTGCCGATCACCGTGGCCAGGCCCACCATCATGAGCGAGCCCACGATCGCATTGGCCAGACCACCCGCATCCATCGGCGGGGGCGTCATCTGGGTGAGCGTGTCCATGGTCAGGCCATCAATGCCCAGACGCATGGTCTCCACCAGGATCCAGGTCAGCCAGAACAGGCCAAAGGCCATGGCTGCGAGGGACAAGGTCAGGGCCAGCGCATTGACGCGCTTGCGCCGGGCATGGTGCTTCAGGCGCGAGGCCTGCAGGGCGGGAGACGTTTTCATGAGCGAGTGCCTTCAGATTTCTTGAGGCGGGACAGCAGGACCTTGGAGAGGGCCAGGACCACAAAGGTGATGAAAAACAGCACCAGACCCAGGTAGATCAGCGAGGCCTGGTGCAGGCCCTCGCCTGCTTCGGCAAATTCGTTGGCCAGGGCCGAGGTGATGCTGTTGGCCGCCTCGAACACCGACAGCGAGTTCAACTGGTTCATGTTGCCGATCACAAACGTGATGGCCATGGTTTCACCCAGCGCGCGCCCCAGGCCCAGCATGATGCCGCCGACCACACCCGTCTTGGTGTAAGGCAACACGACCTTGGAGACCACCTCCCAGGTGGTCGAACCCAGACCGTAGGCCGATTCCTTGAGCATGGGCGGCGTCACCTCGAACACATCGCGCATCACCGAAGCGATGAACGGGATGATCATGATCGCCAGGATGATGCCGGCCGACAGGATGCCGATGCCCACAGGAGGACCGGAGAAGAAGGCCCCGATGTACGGAACGTCCACCGTCAGATTCTGCAGCGGCGTCTGGACGTATTCAGCCAGGATCGGACCAAACACCAGCAGGCCCCACATGCCGTACACGATGGACGGCACGGCAGCCAGCAATTCGATGGCAATGCCCAGCGGGCGCTTGAGCCATGCGGGGGACAGCTCGGTCAGGAAGACCGCGATGCCAAAGCTCACAGGCACCGCAATCAGCAGCGCAATGAACGAGGTCATCAGCGTGCCGTAGATCATGACCAGGCCACCGTAGGAATCCATCACAGGATCCCACTCGGTGCGGGTCAGAAAGCTCAGGCCGTACTTGTCGATCGCGGGCCATGCACCCACCACCAGCGACAGGATGATGCCCACCAGCAAGGACAAGGTCAGGAGCGCCGCGGCACGGGCCAGCAACGCAAAAACGGCGTCGGCCCAGGGGGCCTGTACGCGACGTGGAGGAGGATTCGTCATCGGAGAGGCTCTGCGTTTTTGTTCGAAAGATTTGCCAAGGTCATCAGCCCCGGCTGGCAGGATGGCAGTCATCAGAATCCCCTGTCACATGCAGTACAACAGAAAACCGGGGCGCTGATCAACAGCGCGCCCGGTCCTCGGATCAAGACTCAGATCACTTGAAAGAAACAGGCTTGCCGGTGGCATCAGCCACCGAGCCCCACTGCTTGCGGACCAGGTCCTTGACGACTGCCGGCAAAGGCACGTATTCCAGATCGGCGGCCGCCTTGTCGCCGTTGTTGAAGGTCCAGTCAAAGAACTTCAGGGAAGCTGCGGCCTGAGCTGGCTTGTCCTGCTTCTTGTGCATCAGGATGAAGGTGGCGCCGCTGATGGGCCAGGCATCCTTGCCAGCCTGGTTGGTCAGGATCTGATAGAACGACTTGTTCCACTCGGCACCGGCTGCGGCGGCCTTGAAGGCCACGTCATCGGGGTTGACGTAAGCACCCGAGGCGTTGCGCATGGCAACGAAGTTCATCTTGTTCTGCTTCACGTAGGCGTACTCGACATAACCGATCGAGTTGGGCAGGCGCTGCACGAAAGCGGACACGCCCTCATTGCCCTTGCCACCCGCGCCGGTGGGCCAGTTCACGGCCGTGCCTTCACCCGCCTTGGCCTTCCATTCGGCGTTGACCTTGGACAGGTAGTTGGTGAAGATGAAGGTGGTGCCGGAACCATCGGCGCGACGAACCACCGAAATGGCCGCATCAGGCAGCGGCACACCGGGGTTCAGGGCCGTGATGGCAGGCTCGTTCCAGCGCTTGATCTTGCCCAGGTAGATGTCGCCCAGCACCTCGCCCGTCAGCTTGATCTGACCGGGGGTGATGCCCTTGATGTTGACCACGGGGACCACGCCACCGATCACGGTGGGGAACTGCACCAGGCCTTCCTTGGCCAGTTCGTCGTCCTTGAGGGGCATGTCCGAAGCACCGAAGTCCACGGTCTTGGACTTGATCTGCTTGATGCCGGCACCGGAGCCCACCGATTGGTAGTTGATGCGCACGCCCGTGGCCTTGTTGTAGGCATCGGCCCACTTGGCATAGATGGGCGCGGGGAAGGTGGCGCCAGCGCCCGTGACGTCCTGGGCCATCACGGCACCTGCAGTCAGGGTCAGGGTTGCAGCAACAGCGGCGCGGATCATGTTGAATTTCATTCGTTGGCCTTTCAAGGTCATGTGACAAGAGCTTTGAATGAAACGGACTCTAGCCAGCCATTGTGACGAAAGAATGACAGCCGTCGGTCGTTTTGTCATCAAAACCCGGCAGTGACCTGAGCCGTTCTGGCTGGGATTTCATGACAAGCCTGTCATTTTATGGACACGTGACTGTCATGTGACACCCCTAAGGTGCTGCCTTGTCGCTCAACCCCCGAATTTTCGGCCATTTTTTGCTGGAGTCTCCATGACAAACACCTTCCGCCACACCCTGAGTGCCTGCATCGTCGCAACCATGATTTCCCTGACGGGCTGCGCCAGCGCACCGCCTGCAGCCACCCCGGTCACCATCAGCTCGGTGAGTGCTCAAACCCCTGAGCTGAGCACCTTTGCCAAACTGGTCAGCCAGGCCGGTTTGAACGACACGCTGGACAACGGCGACGTCACGGTGTTTGCGCCCACCAACGAAGCCTTCCAGGCCGTGCCCGCCGCCACCCTGGACAAACTGGCCAAGGACCCTGCCCTGCTGAAGTCGGTGCTGACCTATCACGTCCTGCCCGGCCAGATCAAAGCGTCGTCGGTTGATGGCAACACCCAGGCCGTCACCCTCAACGGCGCCAAGCTGAACCTGTCCAAGGCCGGTGATGTGGTCGTGGTCGACGAAGCCATGGTGATCACCGCGGATGTGGCCGCCGGCAAGGGCCTCATCCACGTGGTGGACCGCGTGCTGATGCCCCCCGTCAAGAAGTGATCAGGACTTGATAGCGGCGACCAGGCGCTCGCAACATTGTGTGGCCAGTGCCTGGTCCTGAGCCTCGACCATCACACGGAGCAAAGGCTCCGTGCCGGAGGCGCGAATCAGAACGCGCCCACGCCCGACCAGTTCAGCTTCGACCGCTGCCTTGGCAGAAGCCAGAGAAGGGCTGGACTGCCAGTCCTGCCCTGGCTGCAGGCGCACATTGATCAGCTTTTGCGGGAACAACTGCACCTCGCTGAGCCAATGTGCCAGCGGGCGACCGCTGCGAACCACCGCCTGCAGGATCTGCAGCGCACTCACGATGCCATCGCCCGTGGTGTGTTTGTCCAGGGCCAGCAAGTGCCCGGACCCCTCCCCACCCAACTGCCAGCCACGGCAGATCAGCTCTTCCAGCACGTAGCGATCGCCCACCTTGGCTCGCACAAAACCGACATCTCGGGCCTTGAAGGCCAGTTCCACCGCCATGTTGGTCATCAAGGTGCCCACCGCACCGGGCACCGGCTGCCCCCGGTCCAGGCGATCGGCCACCACCACAAACAGCAACTCGTCGCCGTTGTACAGACGGCCTTGCGCGTCCACCAGTTGCAGGCGGTCGGCATCCCCATCCAGCGCGATGCCGTAATCGGCGCCCTGTGCCTTGACCGCCTCCACCAGCGCAGCTGGCGATGTGGCACCCACCTCCTTGTTGATGTTCATGCCGTTGGGCGAAACACCAATGGCATGGACCTCCGCGCCCAGTTCATGAAACACCTCGGGGGCCACGTGGTAGGCCGCGCCGTGGGCCGCATCCACCACCAGCTTCATGCCCTTGAGCGAGAGCCCCGCATCAAAGGTGCTCTTGCAGAACTCGATGTAGCGGCCCCGGGCATCTTCCAGGCGACGGGCCTTGCCCAGCTCATGGGAGGGAACCCACTGGGGTGCCAGCGTCAGCGCAGCTTCGACGTCCAGCTCCCAGTCATCGGGCAGCTTCTCGCCGTTGGCTGAGAAGAACTTGATGCCGTTGTCTTCAAACGGGTTGTGCGACGCACTGATGACCACGCCCAGGTTCAGGCGCAAGGCACGCGTCAGGTAGGCCACGCCCGGCGTGGGCAACGGCCCGGTCAGCAGCACATCCACACCGGCAGAGGCAAAGCCTGCTTCAAGCGCCGACTCCAGCATGTAACCAGAGATCCGGGTGTCCTTGCCGATCAGCACGGTGGGTCGCTTTTCGGTCCGGCGCAGCACCTGCCCCACCGCATGGCCCAGGCGCAGCATGAAGTCCGGGGTGATCGGGGCCTGGCCCACGGTGCCACGGATGCCGTCGGTGCCGAAATATTGTCTGCTCATGGTTCTGCTCAGCTGCGGTGTTGAATTCGAAAGATCGGAGGGGATTATCAACCCCGCGAAGGCACCAGACCTGCGGCCTGCCACACGCGCAAGGCATCGCTTGTCTCAGCCACATCGTGCACGCGAATCACCGACGCGCCCCGGGTGATGCAGGCCAGTGCCGCGGCCAGGCTGGCGGCCAGGCGCTGCTCGACCGGCCTGCCGGTGATCACACCCAGGGTGGATTTGCGCGACCACCCCAGCAACCAGGGCAGGCCCAGAATCGATAGTTCGGACTGCCGAGCCATCAGGTCGACGTTGTGCTCGGGGCTTTTGCCAAAACCGATCCCTGGGTCCAGCGTCAGGCGCTGAAGTGCCACGCCTTGCTCCTGCAGCGCCCTCACCCGCGCCTGCAAAAAGCTCAACACGTCGCCCACCACATCGGTGTCTTGCACCTGCTGCTGCATGGTCGCCGGTGTGTCGCCCTGCATGTGCATCAGGCAGATGCCGCACTGACCGTGGCGAACCACCGCCGCCTCCGCCCCAGGGGTGGTCAGCGCCTTGATGTCATTGATGATGTCCACGCCCAGGTCCAGCGCACGCGCCATCACCTCGGTCTTGCAGGTGTCGACCGACACGGGCACCCCCAGGGTCAAGGCAACCTGCAGCACGGGTTGCAGACGCCGCCATTCCTCCATCGGGCTCAAGGTGAGTGCGCCTGGCCGGGTTGACTCACCCCCGATGTCCAGGATGTGGGCGCCATCAGCGATCAACTGCTCGCAGCGCTGCAACGCTGCCGCAGGATCCAGGCAGTCGCCTCCGTCCGAGAAGGAGTCGGGCGTGACATTGACGATGCCCATGATGCGGGGCTCCATCAGGTCGATCGCGAAGCGGGTGGTTTGCCAGAACATGGCCGACTCCTTAACCAAAGACAAACGGGGCTTGCGCCCCGTTTGTTGGTGATGCCTCAACAGGCCATGATCAGACCGCAGCCGGCGCGCCGTCCGGCTTGACCGGTGGGTTGGCAGGCGGGTTGGCACCGCCATTGGTGCGCGTGGTCGACGTCCAGTCCTTGGGTGGGCTGGGTTCACGACCCTGCATGATCTCTTCGATCTGCTCGGCGTCGATGGTCTCCCACTCCAGCAAGGCCTTGGCCATGGCGTGCATCTTGTCCTTGTTCTCCTCGATCAGGCGGCGAGCAATGGCGTACTGCTCGTCAATGATCTTGCGGATCTGCTGATCGACCTTCTGCATGGTCTCTTCAGACATGTTGGTGGTCTTGGTGATCGAGCGACCCAGGAAGACTTCGCCTTCGTTGTCGGCATAGACCATGGGGCCCAGCTCGTCGGTCATGCCGTAGCGAGTGACCATGTCACGCGCAATGGCCGTCGCACGCTCAAAGTCGTTGCTGGCACCCGTGGTCATCTGGTCCATGAAGACTTCTTCAGCAATCCGGCCGCCAAACAGCACCGAGATGGTATCGAGCATGCGCAGCTTGTCCATGCTGTATCGATCACCTTCGGGCAACTGCATCGTCACGCCCAGCGCACGGCCGCGAGGGATGATGGTGACCTTGTGCACGGGGTCGGTCTTGGGCAACAGACGCGCCACCAGGGCGTGACCGGCTTCGTGGTACGCGGTGTTCTTGCGCTCTTCCTCAGGCATGACCATGGACTTGCGCTCAGGGCCCATCATGATCTTGTCCTTGGCCTTCTCGAAGTCCTGCATCTCCACCACGCGGCCACTGCGGCGCGCAGCAAACAGTGCGGCTTCGTTGACCAGGTTGGCCAGGTCGGCACCCGAGAAACCAGGGGTGCCACGCGCCAGGATGTCAGCACGCACGTCCTGACCGACAGGCACCTTGCGGATGTGCACGTTCAGGATCTGCTCGCGACCACGCACGTCCGGCAGGGTCACGTAAACCTGGCGGTCAAAGCGACCGGGGCGCAGCAAGGCGGGATCGAGGATGTCGGGACGGTTGGTGGCCGCGATCACGATCACGCCCATGTTGGTCTCGAAGCCGTCCATCTCGACCAGCATTTGGTTGAGGGTCTGTTCGCGCTCGTCATTGCCGCCGCCCAGGCCGGCACCACGGTGGCGGCCCACCGCGTCGATTTCATCGATGAAGATGATGCAGGGCGAGTTCTTCTTGGCCTGATCGAACATGTCACGCACACGCGATGCGCCCACGCCGACAAACATTTCAACGAAGTCCGAGCCCGAAATGGTGAAGAACGGCACCTTGGCTTCGCCCGCGATGGACTTGGCCAGCAGGGTCTTGCCGGTACCAGGAGGGCCGACCAGCAGCACGCCACGAGGGATGCGCCCGCCCAGCTTCTGGAACTTCTGCGGATCGCGCAGGAAGTCGACCAATTCCTTGACCTCTTCCTTGGCCTCGTCACAGCCAGCCACATCGGCAAACGTCACGGTGTTGTTGGCTTCATCCAACATGCGCGCCTTGCTCTTGCCAAAGCTGAACGCGCCGCCCTTGCCGCCACCCTGCATCTGGCGCATGAAATAGACCCACACCCCGATCAGCAGCAGCATGGGGCCCCAGGACACCAGCAGGCTCATCAGCAGCGAGGGTTCTTCGCGGGGCTTGACGTCAAACTTGACGCCGTTGTTGATCAGGTCACCCACCAGACCGCGGTCCAGGTAGGTCGCCGTGCTGCGCACGCGCTTGTCGTCGATGGTGACGGCCAGAATTTCAGTTCCGCCGCCACCTTCCTGCAAGGTCACGCTCTTGATTCGTTTGGCCCGTACTTCTTCGAGGAAGTCGGAATAGCCGACCTGAGACCCTCCAGCCGCACTGCGATCGAACTGCTTGAACACGGTGAACAGCACCAGGGCCACCACCAGCCAGACAGCGATCTTCGAAAACCATTGATTGTTGTTCACCGCGGCTCCTTCTCGAACAGACACGCAGGCGCGTTCGTCGCTGCCCGACGCCAATGCCGTGCCACCCGATGAGGCACATGCTGGCGCACTGTGTATGTGGGGATGATTCTAGAGCAGTCAAGGTCTGCCCGTTTGATTTGTGGGGGCTGTCAAGGGCTCAAATTGGCCCTGTAATCGCCGGCATCAAGAAAATCTATGGCTTTTTCAGACCAATGCCCACCAAAAAAGTTTCGGTGGACTTGTCGCGGGACGCTTTTGGCTTGATCGCCTTGACCACCTTGAAGGACTTTTTGAACAGCTCGACCAGTTGCGCGTAACCACCGCTGTGAAAAACCTTGCAGACCAAGGCGCCATTTTTCACCAGGTGGTTTTCCGCAAAGTCGATGGCCAGCTCGACCAGCAGCTCGACCCGCGCCGCATCGGTCACATCGATGCCGCTGAGATTAGGCGCCATGTCCGAGAGCACCAGATCGACCTGTCGACCGTCCAGCATGGCCAGCAACTGGTTGAGCACGGCTTCTTCACGGAAATCACCCTGAATGAACTGCACGCCTTCGATGGGTTCGAACTCCAGCAGGTCCAACGCAATGATCGCCCCGTTGAGCTCGCCCACAGCGGCTCCGCCCACACCCGCATCCTTGGGTGCAAATTTGCGGCGCAGGTACTGACTCCAGGCGCCAGGCACGGCGCCCAGGTCCACCACCAACTGACCGGGACGCACCAATTGCAAGGCCTCGTCGATCTCCTTGAGCTTGTAGGCCGCACGTGACCGGTAGCCCTCTTTGTGGGCCAAACGGACATAAGGATCATGGATGTGTTCGTTCAGCCATGCCTTGTTGATTTTTTTGCTTTTGCTTTTGACTTTCATGACTGGGATAATACCGAGATGCCTGCAATTGAATTGACCACTTCCGAGCGCCGCGCCCTTCGGGCCGATGCGCACCACCTGGACCCTGTCGTGATGATCGGCGGCGATGGCCTGAGCCCCGCCGTCCTGAAAGAAGCTGATTCTGCGCTCAATGCCCACGGACTGATCAAAGTCCGCGTGCTGGGCGATGACCGAGCCGCCCGAGACGCCATGTACGCCCAACTGTGCGACCAGTTGAGCTGCGCGCCCATCCAGCACATCGGCAAATTGCTCGTGCTGTGGCGCCCCATTCCCGAGAAAGGCCCTGCGGAAGAACCGCTGGAGCGTGGCAAGGGCATGCGTGAAGTCAAGATCCTGAAATTCTCCAAGAGTGGCACCCGCCGCCCTGAAGTCAAGAAGGTTCAGGTCATGGGCAATCAGCGCGT
Source organism: Aquabacterium sp. (assembly GCA_035438885.1). Taxonomy (GTDB): domain Bacteria; phylum Pseudomonadota; class Gammaproteobacteria; order Burkholderiales; family Burkholderiaceae_C; genus Aquabacterium. The sequence continues at coordinate 42,582 of DAORJC010000001.1, forward strand.
GACCGCTGGCGGCCTGATCAAGCGCGCCAAAAAGCGCGTGGCCAGCAAAAAGCCAGGCTGATCCAGCCACCCCTCGGGGCCCGGCCCCGAGTTTTTACACGTTGGCTCAGCGACCCTGCCCTGTCAGGCGCCAGGCCAGCACCATCACCAGCAGGCCCTTGAGCCAGAACATCACGGCCGAGATGCCATGCAAGGCCCCGAAGGACAGGGGCGTTGACTGCCCGGCCTTGGCCGCCTCGATCATCGGGTGCAGCGCGAACTGACCAAACACCGTCAGGAACAGGGCGCCCAGCACCAACAGCAACTGAACCGTCATGCTGGCAGAGCCACCTTCGGCCTCTGCCAGATCACGCACACGCCGACGCTCCAGTGCAAACAGAACAATGGCCAGTGCCAGACTGACCTTGGCCTCCACGGCAAAGATCTGACCTGCGCCCTGCCCTGCCTGGGCACGCTCCAGCACCGCAAACAAGCTGGGGGCAGAGATCGCCCCCACCCCCACGATGAGCCCGGCCCACAGGCCTGCCAGCCAGGTTTGTGCGCGCAGCAGCATCATCAGATGTAGCGAACTTCGATGATTTCGTAGTTGCGCTCACCGCCGGGGGCCTGCACCACGGCCACGTCGCCCGCCTCCTTGCCGATCAAGGCACGGGCAATGGGCGAGCTGATCGAGATCAGGCCATGCTTGAGGTCGGCCTCGTCGTCACCCACGATCTGGTAGGTCACGACATCACCGGTGGCTTCGATCTCCATTTCGACGGTCGAGCCAAACACCACCCGACCACCCGCGTCCAGCGCCGCTGGGTCGATGATCTGGGCCGCCGACAGCTTGCCTTCGATCTCCATGATCCGGCCTTCGATGAAGCCCTGCTTGTCCTTGGCGGCGTCGTACTCTGCGTTTTCAGACAGGTCACCCTGGGCGCGCGCTTCGGCAATGGCCTGAACCACGGCAGGACGCTCGATGTGCTTGAGGCGCTGCAGCTCTTCCTTGAGCTTTTCGGAGCCGCGCTTGGTGATGGGGATGGTCGACATGCGTATGCCTCTCGAAGAGAAAACTCTGATGGGTCTCTGAAAAGACAGAGCCGCTGCCCTGGCGGGGCGCGGCCCTTGTCGTGGTCTGAGTCGCCCGAGGGGTGTCCCTCGGACTGAAGCGCTCAGTTTAGTTCAGTTTGGCGTGCAGTTCCTGCAGCGAATACACGACCAGGTCATCCTGGTGCTTCATCGCTTCCACGGCCGCTTCACAACCTGCCATGGTGGTGTAGTAGGTCACGCGGTTGGCCAGTGCCGCCTGGCGAATGCTGCGCGAATCGGCAATGGCCGTGCGCGTTTCATCCACCGTGGTGAACACCAGCTGGATCTCGCCGGCCTTGATGGCGTCGGAGATGTGCGGGCGGCCGTCCTTGACCTTGTTGACCGGCTTGACCGGCACACCCGCGGCCGAAATCGCCGCCGCCGTGCCCTTGGTGGCCACCACGCCAAAGCCCAGCGCCACCAGATCACGGGCCACAGCCACGGCACGCTCCTTGTCGCCATCCTTGACCGAGATGCAGACATTGCCCTTCTCGGGCAGACGCGAGCCGGCACCCAACTGGCTCTTGAGCATGGCTTCACCAAAGGTGACGCCCACGCCCATGACTTCGCCGGTGGAGCGCATTTCAGGGCCAAGCACCGGATCGACGCCCGGGAACTTGTTGAACGGGAACACGGCTTCCTTGACCGTGAAGTAGGTCGGAACCACCTCACGCGGGGGCTTGCCATCCGGCGAGGTCTGTGTGGACAGCTTTTGGCCGGCCATGCAGCGTGCGGCGATCTTGGCCAGGGGCTGACCCGTGGCCTTGGACACGTAAGGCACGGTCCGCGATGCACGGGGGTTGACTTCCAGCACGTAGACCGTGGCGGCGTCCAGACCCTTGGTCACGTCGCCCTGGATGGCGAACTGCACGTTCATCAGGCCGACCACATTGAGGGCCTTGGCCATCTGGGCCGTCTGACGACGCAACTCATCCTGCAGCTCGGCCGACAGGGTGTAAGGCGGCAGCGAACAGGCCGAGTCACCGGAGTGCACGCCCGCTTGTTCGATGTGCTCCATGATGCCGCCGATCATCACATCGGTGCCATCGGAGATGCAGTCCACGTCGACTTCGACCGCGTCATTGAGGAAGCGGTCCAGCAGCACGGGCGACTTGTCGGAGACACGGACGGCTTCGCGCATGTAGCGCTCCAGGTCCTTGTCGCCGTGCACGATTTCCATCGCGCGGCCACCCAGCACGTAGCTGGGGCGCACCACCAACGGATAACCGATTTCCTGGGCCAGCACCAAGGCAGCCTCTTCGGTCCGGGCCGTGCGGTTGGGCGGCTGCTTCAGGCCCAGCGTGTTCAGCAGGGCCTGGAAGCGCTCGCGGTCTTCGGCGATGTCGATGCTGTCAGGGCTGGTGCCGATGATGGGCACGCCGTTGGCTTCGAGGTCCAGCGCGAGCTTCAAAGGCGTCTGACCGCCGTACTGCACGATCACGCCGACCGGCTTTTCCTTGGCCACGATTTCCAGCACGTCTTCCAGCGTCACGGGCTCGAAGTACAGGCGATCGGAGGTGTCGTAGTCGGTCGAGACGGTCTCGGGGTTGCAGTTGACCATGATGGTCTCGTAGCCGTCTTCGCGCATGGCGAGTGCGGCATGGACGCAGCAGTAGTCAAACTCGATGCCCTGGCCAATGCGGTTCGGACCGCCGCCCAGCACCATGATCTTCTTGTTGGTGGTGGGTTCGGCCTCGCACTCGCTGCCTTCGGACTCGTAGCACGAGTACAGGTAGGCGGTCTGTGTGGCGAACTCGGCCGCGCAGGTGTCCACGCGCTTGTAGACGGGGCGCACGTTCAAGGCATGGCGAGCACGACGCACGTCATGCTGGTTGGTGCCCATCAGCTTGGCCAGGCGGCGGTCCGAGAAGCCTTTTTGCTTCAGGTAACGCACCTCGGCCGCAGTCAATGTCTCCAGCTTGCGGGCCTTGACCTGGGCTTCGGTCTTGATGATGTCCTCGATCTGAGCCAGGAACCAGGGGTCGATCTTGGTTTCTTCAAAGACTTCATCCAGGCTCATGCCCAGACGGAAGGCGTCGCCCAGGAAGCGGATGCGCTCAGGGCCGGGTTCGCCGATTTCCTGAATGATCTCTTCGCGGTCGGTGCTGATCTCGGTCAGGCCGTCGATGCCGGTCTCCAGACCGCGCAAGGCCTTCTGGAAGGACTCCTGGAAGGTGCGGCCCATGGCCATCACCTCGCCCACCGACTTCATTTGCGTGGTCAGACGCGAGTCAGCTTGCGGGAACTTCTCGAACGCAAAACGAGGGATCTTGGTGACGACATAGTCGATCGAAGGCTCGAACGACGCAGGCGTGGCGCCACCGGTGATGTCGTTCTTGAGCTCGTCCAGCGTGTAGCCCACGGCCAGCTTGGCCGCGATCTTGGCGATCGGGAAGCCCGTGGCCTTGGAGGCCAAGGCCGAAGAGCGCGACACGCGGGGGTTCATCTCGATCACGGTCATGCGACCGTTTTCGGGGTTGATCGAGAACTGCACGTTGGAGCCGCCCGTCTCGACGCCGATTTCGCGCAGGATGGCGATCGAGGCGTTGCGCAGCAACTGGTATTCGCGGTCGGTCAGGGTCTGAGCGGGAGCTACGGTGATGGAGTCACCGGTGTGCACGCCCATGGGGTCCAGGTTCTCGATCGAGCACACGATGATGCAGTTGTCCGCCTTGTCGCGGACCACTTCCATCTCGTACTCTTTCCACCCGATCAGGGATTCTTCGATCAGCAGTTCCTTGGTCGGGGACAGGTCCAGACCGCGCTTGCAGATTTCTTCGAACTCTTCCGGGTTGTAGGCAATGCCGCCACCGGTGCCACCCAGCGTGAAGCTGGGGCGGATCACCATGGGGAAGCCTGCGCCACCGATTTCAGCCTGGATGCGCTTTTGCACCGCCCAGGCCTCTTCCAGCGAATGTGCGATGCCCGACTTGGCCGAATCCAGGCCGATGCTGGTCATCGCGTCCTTGAACTTCAGGCGGTCTTCGGCTTTTTCGATGGCCTTTTCGTTGGCACCGATCATCTCGACCTTGTACTTGTCGAGCACGCCGTGCTTGTGCAAGTCCAGTGCGCAGTTCAGCGCGGTCTGGCCACCCATGGTCGGCAGAATCGCATCGGGGCGTTCCTTGGCAATGATCTTCTCGAGCACCTGCCAGGTGATGGGCTCGATGTAGGTGACGTCGGCCGTGTTCGGGTCGGTCATGATGGTCGCAGGGTTGCTGTTGACCAGGATGACCTTGTAGCCTTCTTCACGCAGGGCCTTGCAGGCCTGAGCGCCGGAGTAGTCGAATTCGCAGGCCTGACCGATGATGATCGGGCCGGCGCCGATGATGAGGATGCTCTTGATGTCTGTGCGCTTAGGCATTGTTCTTCTCCATCAGCGCAGTGAAACGATCGAACAGATAGCTGATGTCATGCGGGCCAGGTGAGGCTTCAGGGTGACCCTGGAAGCAGAAAGCGGGCTTGTCGGTGCGGGCCAGGCCTTGCAGCGTGCCGTCAAACAACGAGATGTGCGTGGGGCGCAGGTTGGCCGGCAGGCTCTTGTCGTCCACCGCAAAACCGTGGTTCTGGCTGGTGATGCTGACGCGACCGGTGTCCAGGTCCTTGACGGGGTGGTTGCCGCCGTGGTGGCCGAACTTCATCTTGAAGGTCTTGGCACCCGAGGCCAGGGCCATGATCTGGTGACCCAGGCAGATGCCGAAGGTCGGGATGCCGGTTTCGATCAGCTCTTTGGCGGCCGCAATGGCGTAGTCGCAAGGCTCAGGATCCCCGGGGCCGTTGGACAGGAAGATGCCGTCAGGCTTGTGCTTGAGCACCTCTGAAGCGGGTGTCTTGGCGGGCACCACGGTGACGCGGCAGCCGCGCTCGGCCAACATGCGCAGGATGTTGCGCTTGACGCCAAAGTCGTAGGCCACCACATGGAAGCGGGGGTTGGTCAGCGTGCCAAAGCCAGGCTTGCCACCCAGCTCCTTGTTGGCCAGTTTCCATTCGGTCTCGGTCCACTCGGCCACCGTGCCGCCGGTGACAACCTGGGCCAGATCCTGGCCGGCCATGCTGGGCGCCGCCTTGGCCTGGGCCACGGCCTGCGCGATCAACTCAGGCGTGATGGCCTGCCCCACGGGTAAACCGACGATCACGCCATTTTGGGCACCCTTGGTGCGCAGCAGGCGGGTCAGTTGGCGGGTGTCGATGTTGGCGATCGCCACCGTGCCTTGGTCTTGCAGGTACTGCGAGAGCGTCTGGGTCTGGCGGAAATTGGAGGTCAGAACAGGCAGGTCTTTGATGATCAGACCAGCGGCATGGACCTTCAGGGCTTCGACGTCCTCGGGGTTGACGCCGTAGTTGCCGATGTGCGGATACGTCAGGGTGACGATCTGGCGGCAGTAGCTGGGGTCAGTGAGGATTTCTTGATAACCTGTCAGCGAGGTGTTGAACACCACTTCGCCAACGGTTTGACCGGTTGCACCGATCGAAGCGCCATGAAAGACCGTGCCGTCTGCGAGGGCCAGAAGAGCTTGGGGCAGGACGGGCAGCACGGGTGATTTCTCCGTTGTTGTGCGCGCCCAGCGCTGCCGTGACACAGCAGCCGCGGCTGCTGTGAAGATCGAGTCCGGTGGAGGAAACGAGTCGGGTTTCGCTAGGCGATATAGGTTGCGGGTAAACCTTAGGAGTATAGCCGATCCTGCCATGTGACCGGCTGATGACAGGGTGCACGCGACCGATTCAAGCGTGAAATCACCCCATCTCGCACGCTCTGGTGCACCACGCATGCACCATAAAAGGGACAGCCTGCACAGGCCTCAAGTCTCATCGCATCCTGTCGATATCCCCCTTGTATGGCGTCAATCCAGACGCACTGATTCGAACCGGGGGAGTCATGGCTTCTTTTTTCTTCATTGACGATCACCCTTCTCGCGCCTCTGCCAGGAACGACAGTCGTGCACCCGTCGCTCCGGCGCCTCATGTCGCGCCAGTTGATTCGGCGCATGGGGAATGGGCCCATTCATCCACGATGCGAAAAGAGGTCCGCCCACCCAACCTCTTTGTCAAAAGCGAACCTCAGTGGCGGCGCTGGATGGCCACGGCCTGGCACTGGCTCTGGGACGACGAGGATCTGGAAGAGCACCCACGGGTTCTGCAGGGGCTGAATCAGGCCAAGACCGAGTTCCTGTCCGTGATCTGGGACCTTCAGTCCTATGCTGCGACCCAGACCCGTGAGCTGGTCACCCACGCACGCTCGTTGCGCGAGTTGTGGCACCTGCGGGCCTCCGTGTTCAATGTGATTGCCACCCACCGCGGCCAGGCCGAGGCCTACCGCCGCCTGGAGAGCCTGAATCAGCATTTCCCGGTCCGCATTACCAGCGCGGTGGATGCACCCACAGGCAAAGTGTCACGCTGGTAACGTCAATGTCACGCGTCCAGACCGCCCCTTGGCGCACGCGGCTGCCTCAAGCCGTTGCACAATGCAGGGCTGACATTGAATGGCCCCATGAACATCATCATCCTGGACGATTATCAAGACGCGGTGCGCAAACTCAAGTGCGCCAGCAAACTTGATGGCCTGCACGCCAAAGTCTTCACCAACACGGTCAAAGGCAGCGGGCAACTCTCCATCCGCCTGCGCGATGCCGAGGCCCTGGTCCTGATCAGGGAGCGCACGCACTTTCCCAAGCAACTGCTTGAAAAGCTGCCCAAGCTGCGGCTGATCTGCCAGACCGGTCCCGTGGGGTCCAACATCGACATCGAGGCCTGCACCCGGTTGGGCATCGCGGTTGCCGAGGGCGTGAGCAACCCCACCGCGCCGGCTGAGCTGACCTGGGCACTGGTAATGGCCGCCACGCGCCGACTGCCTCAGTACATTGGTAACCTCAAGCACGGCGCCTGGCAGCAGTCGGGGCTGAAGTCCGCGTCGATGCCCACCAACTTCAGCCTGGGCTCGACGCTCAAGGGCAAGACGCTGGGCATCTGGGGATATGGCCGCATCGGTCAGATCGTGGCAGGCTACGGCAGGGCTTTTGGCATGCATGTGACCGTCTGGGGCAGCGAAGCGTCACGGGCCAAGGCCCAGAGCGAAGGCTGCATCCCGGCGCCCAGTCGCGAAGCCTTTTTCGAGGCTTGCGATGTTCTGAGCCTGCACCTGCGCCTGTGCGACGAAACACGCGGCCTGATCAAGCTCGATGACCTGACTCGCATGAAGCCCACGGCGCTGCTGGTCAACACGTCCCGCGCTGAACTGCTTGAAGACGTGGCACTGGTCACCGCGCTGAACCGAGGCCGCCCCGGCATGGCCGCCATCGACGTGTTCGAGAGCGAACCCATCTTGCAAGGCCATCCCTTGTTGAGGCTGGAAAATGCTGTCTGCACCCCCCACATCGGCTTTGTCGAACTGGACAGCTACGAGCAGTACTTTGGTGCGGCATTTGACAACCTGACCAATTTCATCGCGGGCACGCCCACCAACATCGTGAACCCGGAGGCACTGCGCGTTCATCACTGAACCGCATCTGCATGGAAATCGAACGCAGTTTGCCCCCCCAGAGCCTGGCCGCCGCCCGCTGGGCCCTTCTGGCAGGCAATTTTGTCATTGGTTGTGGTGTGATGGTCGTTGGCGGCACCTTGAACGACCTGACCCGCTCGCTGAACATCTCGGTCACGCAGGGCGGCCACCTCATTGCGATCGCGGCCATCATGATGGGCGTCGGCTCGCCCTTGCTGGCCTCCCTGGTGGCCGGCATGGACCGGCGGCGCCTGCTGACGTGGACCATGGTCTGGTTTGCCCTGGGACATGCGCTGTGTGCCTGGGCCCCCAGTTATGAATGGCTGTGGCCCTTTCGGGCCCTGACCGTCCTGTCTGCCGCCGTGTTCACGCCTCAGGCCGCCGCCACCGTGGGCTTCATGAGCACACCCGCCCACCGCGGACGCGCCATCACTTTCGTCTTCATGGGTTGGGCCATTGCTTCGGTGGCGGGCATGCCGCTGGCAGCCTGGGTGGGTGAACGCCTGGGGTGGCGTGTGGCCATGTCCATGATCGCCGTCGCTTCCCTGGTCGCTGCGGTGCTGGTGCATCGCTACCTGCCCAAGGGCATCCGCCCCCCCGCTCTGTCCTTGCGGGCCTGGCGCAAGGTGCTGCAGTCGCCGCTGCTGATGATGGTCGTGGTGGTGACGCTGCTTCAGAGCGCGGGCCAGTTCACGGTGCTGGCCTACGCGGCGCCCCATTACAAGACGGTTTATGACGCCAGCCCGGAACAGATCAGTCTGATGTTCGGCTATTTTGGCGCCCTGGCGCTGGCCGGCAACCTGGTGCTGAACCGGGTGATCGACCGCGTCGGTGCGGCCCAGGCCGTGACAACCACCTTGGCCCTGATTGCGGCCAGCCTGGCCTTGTGGCCCCTGGGCAGCACCCTGCCCTTGTTGGCGCTGGTGATCCTGCCCTGGTCCTTGAGCGGCTTTGCCACCAACTCGGGGCAGCAGGCCCGCCTGGGGGGCTTGTCGCCCCGCCTGGCGCCGGCGTTGATGGCGTTGAATACATCCGCCATCTACCTGGGGCATGCCTTGGGCGCCTCAGGGGGCGGCATGATCCTCAATCATGCGGACACCCTCAGGCAGGGCTACCAGCATCTGAACTGGCTGGGACTGCTGTGGATGTTGGCCGCATGGGCGGCCAGCGCCTGGGCATGGCGCCGGCAAAGGCACCACGAAGAAGAGCCCATCAGCCCTGGGGGTTGATCAGGCGCTCCGCATCACCTCGGGCTCTCGAAGAACACGTAGGTGGAGTAGTCCGACACCTCAAAGTAAACCCGCTTCTCTTCGGGGCCAACTTTGCCATCGAGGTCTTCGTCCAGCACGCCGTAACCGAATCGATACTCTCTAGGCGTGCTGTCGGTGGTTCCCAGGGCCGTGCTGAGCTTGTCGATCCTCAGGAAGCGCTTGACCACAGCGCTGCCGGAGTACACCTCCAGCACGCCATTGGTTCCGGTCCAGTTCTGGATGTCGCGCTTGATCTGGTTTTGCTGCTCCTGGGTGCAGGCCGAGGCCAGCACCGCCGCACCCAGCACCAGGGCCCGCGTCAACTTGCCCACCGATGGGCGAATGTCACTCATGTGTTGCTCCTTGGCTGAGCGCCGACGGCGGCCTCAGCCCTTGATGAAACCACGCTGACGACGGGCCTCGTACAGGCACACCGCGCTGGCGACAGAGACATTGAGGCTTTCGACGCCGCCCATCATCGGGATGTTGACCAGTTGATCACAATGCTTGCGAGTCAACTGGCGCATGCCGGCACCTTCCGCGCCCAGCACCAAGGCGGTGGGCACCCTCATGTCCACGGCGTACAGGTTTTGCTCTGCATCGTCAGACGTGCCGACCACCCAGATGTCACGCTCCTTGAGCTCGCCCAGGGTGCGCGCCAGGTTGGTGACCATGAAATAGGGAACGACCTCGGCAGCACCGCTGGCCACTTTGGCCACGGTGGCATTGATGCCCACCGCATGGTCCTTGGGGGCGATCACGGCATGCACACCGGCGCCATCGGCCACACGCAGACAGGCGCCGAGGTTGTGAGGGTCGGTGATGCCATCGAGCACCAGGATCAAGGGGGGCTCGCTCAAGCCATCCAGCAGATCGTCCAGCGAGTTGGAGTGCTGGATGACCTCGACCTTGGCGGCCACGCCCTGGTGGCGATGGGTGCCGCACAACTTTTGCAGGCGATCGTCATCGACCTCGATGACCGGCACGCCAGCCTCTTCGGCCTTGGCCAGGAACTGGCGCATGCGCTGGTCACGGCGGGCCGCATCCACAAACAATTCACGAACGCTCTTGGGCGCGACCTTCAGGCGCACCGTGACGGCATGGAAACCAAACAGTAATTGAGAACTCATGCCGGCATGGTACTTCAGAGCGCTGCGTCAGAGCACGGCAGGCACGGCCTCTTCCGCCAGTCGGCCAGCGGCGATGCGCATGACGCGCTCGCACCGGCGGGCCAGGTTCATGTCATGCGTGACCAGGACCAGGGCCGTGCCAAAAGCCTGGTTGAGCTCGAACATCAGGTCAATGACTGACAGGCCGGTGGCGTGGTCCAGGCTGCCGGTGGGCTCGTCAGCCATCAGGATGTCGGGCTTCATGACAAAGGCGCGGGCCAGGGCCACACGCTGCTGCTCGCCGCCCGACATCAGCGCGGGCCGGTGCTGCAGGCGGGCGCCCAGGCCCACACGCTCCAGCATGGCCTGGGCCAGCGCCCTGGCCTGACGCTCACCACTCAACTCCAGCGGCAGCATCACGTTCTCCAGCGCACTGAGGTGCCCGATCAGTTGAAAGTTCTGAAAGACAAAGCCCACATGCGCGGCACGGTGGGCAGCACGCTGGTCCTCGTCCATCTCGAACAAGGGCTTGCCCGCCAGGGTGACCTGGCCGGTGCTGGGGGTGTCCAGCCCCGCCAGGATGGACAGCAAAGTGCTTTTGCCCGAGCCAGAGGCGCCGACCAGGGCCACGGTCTGCCCCGCCATCACCTCCAGGGACACGTCCTCCAGAATGCGCAGCTCGCCACTGCTGTCGTTCACCACCTTGCTCAACTGGGTCACCTGCAGGATGGGCGACGATGGATCGGGCGTGGGAGACAACGGTGGCATGCTGGGAACCCTGGGGCAAAGTGAGAGAAGCACACTCTACGTCATTCACACAAAACCCCGGTCACACCGGGAATTGAACTTGTCGTATCGTCAAGCCATGAAGAAGACTGCGATGTTCACCAAACGAAGCTGGCTGGCACTCACCGGTGCCCTCCTGACCACGGCCGCGCTGGCAGCACCCACGGCTCGCACCAAGCGGCCTGCTCGCCCACCGGTGATCCTGATCCTGGGTGACAGCCTGTCGGCCGAGTACGGCCTGGTCCGAGGCACCGGGTGGGTTGCCCTCCTGAGTCAGCGACTGAAAGACCGCCCCGAGGTCCGGATCGTCAATGCCAGCATCAGCGGCGAGACCACGTCAGGCGGACTCACCCGATTGCCGGCGCTGCTCAAGCAACATCGACCCACCCATGTCGTTCTGGAGCTGGGCGCCAACGACGCCTTGCGCGGTTTGCCGCTGAACAGCACGCAGACCAACCTGGACCGCATGGCCCAGCAGGCCCGGGGGGCTGGCGCTCAAATCGTGGTGGTGGGGATGATGCTGCCGCCCAACTTCGGGCAGCGACATGGGGAGCGTTTTGCGGCCCTGTTCAAGGCCGTCTCGCAGAAGCATCAGGCCGCACTGGTGCCGTTTTTCCTGCAGGGTGTGGCCGACCGGCCCGATGCCAGGGACTGGTTCCAAGCCGACGGGATTCACCCGCTGGCCAAGGCCCATCCCATCATGCTGGACAACGTGTGGCGGGCCCTGTCACCCCTGATCTGAGGCTCACTTCTTGGGCGGCGTGGGGATGACACCCAGGTTGCCGATCAGACTCTCTGCCTGCTTGGTCATCTGCTCCTGGACCTGCGTGAACATCTGGCGCGACTGCTCCACGTAGCTGGTCATGAAGCCCTGCATCGGGTTGGGGATGCTGACCATGGAGTTCTCGGTCAGTTTGGCCTGCAGGTCGATGAAGGACTGGATGTTCTTCTCGAGGTAGCTGCCCATCATGCCCTGCATGGTGTTGCCATAAAAGCGAATGATCTGCCCCAGAGCCTGGGTGGAGAACATGGGCACGCCACCGCTTTCTTCTTCCAGAATGATCTGAAGGAGGATGCTGCGGGTCAGGTCCTCGCCCGTCTTGGCGTCGGCCACCATGAAGTTCTCGCAACCAAGCACCATGTCTTTCACGTCTGACAGCGTGATGTAGCTGCTGGTCTGCGTGTCGTACAAACGGCGGTTGGGGTACTTCTTGATCATCCGCAGGCCTGCGGCTGGCGCCTCATGGCTGCCGGCCTCAGCCCCTGGCTCGGCAGTTTGCGCTTTGGATGATCGACTTGAACGTGGGCTGGTGGTCATGGGGGCTGGCGGTCTCGCTGCTGTCTGTGCATGTTGATTGTAGGCACAAGCTCCGCGGCTGTGTATGACCCGTGTCCAACCATGTTGGCCATCATGGGTGGAACGGGACAGAGTGCGAGGGAAAAATCAGCACACAAGAAAAAACCGCCTCGTGGGCGGTTTCTCTTTGAAGCCAGCCTCCCGGGGTACCAGAGGCTGGTGTCGGGGGGTATGGGGCTTGATGTCTTTTTGAGGGGGTGTCCTGCAACACTGCAGGACACCGTATCTGGTAGGCGCAATTGGATTCGAACCAACGACCCCCACCATGTCAAGGTGGTGCTCTAACCAACTGAGCTATGCGCCTTCAAGACGTCTACTATAGCACTGTTTCCGGGGGATTGCAAAATCGCTTGCTATTTTCTTCTTGCCTTGTGGACGCCGTTGACCTGCATGACCCGGCCCAGCACGGGCGCCAGGCGGGCGGTGTCCGTGGTCTGCACCGTGAGGGCGATGCTGACACGGTCGCCTTGCGACTGGCTCTGCATGGCCGACACATGGGCCTTGCCCTGCGCGAAGGCATCGCACACGTCGCGCAGCAGCCCCGGTCGATCGTGAGCCTCCACCAGCACATCCACGGCGTACTGCCCTTCCTTTTCGCCCAGGGGCTGGCCCCAGGTGACGGGGATGACTCGTTCTGGATGGGTGCTGGCCATCTGTCGCCAGTTGCTGCAGTCCACTCGGTGCACGGCCACGCCCTTGCCACGGGTCACGTAACCGCCGATCACATCACCGGGTGCCGGCTTGCAGCAGCGTGCCAGTTGGGTCAACAGCGAATCCATGCCGACCACCAGCACCCCTTTGCCTTGCTGGGGCGCCGCCCCCTGCTCCGGCTTGCTCAGGCGCTGAGCGAGCCATTGGTCGGCATCCACTGAGGCTGGCTCGGCAGGCCTGAGCACTGTCTCGATGCTCTTGAGCGAGTACTCGTCCTTGCCCACCACCTCAAACAGGTCATCAGCCGTTTTGAAGCCCAGATCGCCAGCCAGGTCGTCCAGCTTGACGGCCGTGCGGCCGGCGCGCTGCAGGAGCTTTTCCACCAGTTCACGGCCTTTGGCCACCGTGGCTTGCAAGGCCAGCGCGTTGAACCAGGCCCGGACCTTGGCCTTGGCCCTGGGGCTGCGCACATAACCCAGCTCGGCATTGAGCCAGTCCCGCGAGGGCCCGCCTTCCTTGGCGGCTACGACTTCCACGGTCTGGCCGCTGTGCAAGGGTGTGTTCAAGGGCACCATGGCACCGTCCACCCGGGCGCCACGGCAACGGTGTCCCAGCGTGGTGTGCACGGTGTAGGCAAAGTCGACCGGGGTGGCGCCTGAGGGCAGATCGATGATGCTGCCCTCGGGAGTGAAGATGTAGATGCGGTCTTCAAACAGGCCACGCGGTGTGCCTGGGGCTGCGTTGTCGGGCGCCTCGGCAGTTGCCAGGTCCCGTTCCCAGGCCAGCAATTGGCGCAGGACGGTCTTGCGCGCTTCGGCCACCCGGCTCTCAAAGTCACCGGCCGCCTGGACACCGGCGTAGCCTTTGGTGCCCGCCTCTTTGTACGCCCAGTGCGCAGCCACACCGCTTTCGGCATGCTCGTGCATGGCCTGGGTGCGAATCTGGATTTCGATGGGGCGTCCGGCGTCGTCCTGCACCACGGTGTGCAAGGACTGGTAGCCGTTGGCTTTGGGGCGGGCGATGTAGTCCGAGAACTCGTCGGGCATGGGCTGCCAGAGCTCATGCGCCCGACTCAAGGCCGCATAGCACGCCGGCGTGTCAGCCACGATCACCCGCAGGGCCTGCACGTCAAAGACCCGGTCGATCGACAGGTTCTTGCCCTGCATCTTTTTCCAGATGCTGTAGAGGTGTTTGGGGCGCCCCTGCACTTCGGCGGTCAAGCCTTCGTCGCGCAGGGCCAGGTCCAGCCGTGTGCGTGCCGCTTCCACCTGACGCTCTCGCTCCAGGCGCTTGTCGTCGAGCATGCGGGCAATGCCCAGGTAGGCGTCAGGCTGCAGGAAGCGGAAGGACAGGTCCTCCAGCTCCCACTTGATCTGCCAGATGCCCAGCCGACTGGCCAGAGGTGCGAACACCTGCATCGATTCACGCGCCAGCGCCTTGGGACACGGTTGCTTGCTTTGCGCGTAATACCGCAAGGTCTGCAGGCGAGAGGCCAGCCGCATCAACACCACCCGCAGGTCGCGCGAGAACGCCAGCAGCATCTTGCGGATGCGCTCGATCTGCTCGGCCGGCAAGGGGCCGTCGGCCTGATCGCCCATGGCGTCGCGTGCGTTGCGCTGCACCAGCACCAGCTTGCGGGTGGCGCCCACCAGTTGAGCCATGTCGTCACCAAAGGCGCGAGCCACCACCTCTTCCGCAGGGGTGAGGTATTCGCTGGCATGGACCAGGTAGGCCGCCGCCTGCAAGGATGGTGGTGCGCCAATGCCTTCGAGGATCCGGGCCACACCGTCGGCATGAGCCAGGGCGCCCTCCCCGGTGCCAAAGCGCTGGGTGCTGAGCAATGGATCGGCAAAGGCGCGCGCCTTGCGCAACTGATCGTGCCCATGGGCCTGATCGCCCGGGTTCAGCTCGGCCCAGGCCACAATGGCCGAGGGCGCAGAGGTCAACTGTCCAGTCTTCATGCCAGCAGGAAGTCCTCCACGGCCGCCACCTGGTCAGGCGCGATCAAGGTTGGGGCATGCCCCACCCCGGGGAAGGACACCAGGCGAGCCTTGGGGCCCCGCTGGGTCATTTCCTCGGCCGTGGCCGCATCCAGCAGGTCAGATTCCTGCCCACGCAGCAGCAAGGTTTCCGCCTTGAGGTTGTCGTACACCTGCCAGACCATCACCTCGCCAGAGGCGGCGGTCTCGGCCGTCATGCTGCGAAACGGCGTGGCAATGGCGGGGTCGTAATGGAGGATCAGGCCATTGCCATCGGGCGCCGGGCGCAGCAAGGGGCGCGACAAGGCCAACCATTGTTCGGGTGTGTGGGGGCCAAAGCTGGTGGAGATGGACCACAGGTAATCGGCGGCCTCCTGCTCGGAGGCAAAGCGCAGCGGTTGGCCCAGGTACTCGCCGATGCGCTGCAGGGCCTCGATGCGCAGGCGCGGGCCCACGTCGTTGAGCACCACACGGCGCAAGCTCACGCCCGATACCGCAGGAGGCAGCGAAGACAGGCCCAGGCAGATCAGGCCGCCCATCGAGGTGCCGACCCAATCGACCGGCATGGGGTCGCTGAATCCTTTGGCCGCCTTGATCGACTGCAGCATGACGACCATGTCACCCACGTACGTGAAGAGCTGGTAACCCGACGCCTCGGCCAGCCAGTCGGAGTGGCCACGGCCGACCACATCGGGGCAGACCACGTGGTAATGGGCCGAGAGGCGACGCGCCAGGGTGTCAAAGTCACGTCCCTGACGGCTCAGGCCGTGCACGCAGACCAGGGTCCGGGGGTTGGCGGGGTCGCCCCAGGACCAGTAGGCCATGCGGTGGCTGGCCGGGTCGGTGGTGCTCGCGCCCGGGCAGGTCACCTGCACCAGTTGTGGTTCG
This sequence comes from Aquabacterium sp., assembly GCA_035438885.1. Lineage (GTDB taxonomy): Bacteria > Pseudomonadota > Gammaproteobacteria > Burkholderiales > Burkholderiaceae_C > Aquabacterium. The sequence goes on from DAORJC010000001.1 coordinate 58,169, forward strand.
AAGGCTTGATTCATGCTTTGATCCTGCGATGCTCGACTCATAATGGATCGATTGCACCAATTGTCTTAGCTCTGACCCCACGGGAGGCCCGAATGTTGAAAGGAAAAACTGCGCTTGTCACTGGCTCGACCAGCGGCATCGGTCTGGGCATTGCCCAGCAACTGGCCGCACAAGGCGCAAACGTCATTCTCAATGGCTTTGGCGATGCCGAAGGCCCCAAGGCTGAAGTGTTGCACTCGGGCAGCGCCCATGGCATCCGTGTGGGCTACCACGGCGCGGACATGTCCAAGGTGGCCGACATCGAAGCCATGATGGCCTACGCCCAGGCCGAGTTTGGTGGCGTCGACATCCTGGTCAACAACGCCGGCATCCAGCACGTGGCCACGGTGGAGAACTTCCCCGTTGAGAAATGGGATGCCATCCTGGCCATCAACCTGAGCTCGGCGTTCCACACCACGCGTCTGGCGGTGCCAGGCATGCGTGCCAGGAACTGGGGGCGAATCGTCAACCTGGCGTCGGCACACGGCCTGGTGGCCTCGGCGGGCAAATCGGCCTATGTGGCAGCCAAGCACGGCCTGGTGGGGTTGACCAAGTCGGTCGCGCTGGAAACCGCCACCACCGGCGTGACCTGCAACGCCATTTGCCCCGGCTGGGTGCTGACGCCACTGGTGCAAAAGCAGATCGAAGCGCGCGCTGAGAAGGAAGGCATCACCGTTCAGGAGGCCCAGGTCGGGCTGCTGGGCGAGAAGCAGCCCTCGCTGCAGTTCGTCACGCCCTCACAACTGGGGGATCTGGCGGTGTTCCTGTGCTCGTCGGCCGGTGACAACGTCCGTGGCGTGGCCTGGAACATGGACGGCGGCTGGCTGGCTCAGTGAGCCACGGGGAGGTCGGGCCCTTGGCCCTGGCGCCAGAGGCCATCATGGCCAGCCATGACTTGCCCGATCGATGGCAAGGCCGCACGCGCTTTGTGATTCTGGCGACAGGATTTGAGGCGGGCCACCCGTTCCTGGCCACCTGGGCCGCCTGGCGCGCCGACCCCGATCGCTGCGAGCACCTGGTGTTCATGGCGATTGAGCAACATCCGCTGAGCCGCGAGGACATGCGTCGATTGCACGGGTGCCCGGCGGCAACGCAGACGATCGCCCATCCGGATGCAGAGGGTGCCACGGGTGGAGATGCGCTGGCCCGTCGGCTGATCCAGGCCTGGCCACCCATCACCCCCGGCATGCACACGCTGGACCTGGATGAGCCTGAACTGGCCACTCCTGGACACCGGCCTCGGGTCAGCCTGTTGCTGTGCCTGGGCGATGTGCAGACGGTTGTGCCCGGCCTGGCGGCTCGGGTGGATGCCTTCTGCCTGAGTGGCCTGTCGTCCCCGACGACCTCCAGCGAAGCGCACGGCGACTTGCGGTGGGTCTCGCGGCTCAACCGCCTAGCGGCCACCGGCGCCACGGCCGCCACGGGCAACCAGGAACCACGAGAGGCGGCCGCGATGGCGGCCGCGCTGACCCAGGCCGGGTTTGAGGTCACCCGCACGCCTTGCCTTGAGCGTGGTTTTGAGCGCCTAGCGGCACGCTACCAGCCTCGATACCAGGCGCCTCAGCCACCAGGCGGCCTGCCTGATCGCGCCGAACCAGGACATGCCGTGGTGCTGGGCGCCGGCCTGGCCGGGTGTGCCGCCGCCTGGGCCCTGTGCCGTGAAGGCTGGCAAGTGACCCTGCTGGATCGACACGATCAACCTGCACAAGAAGCCTCCGGCAACCCCGGCGGCTTGTTCCACAGCGTGCTGCACGGTGACGACGGCGTTCACGCCCGCGCCCATCGGGCAGCCGCATTACAAACCGCTGCCCTGACCGCCCCCTGGATGGACGCCGGCAGGCTGCCCGGCCAATGCCAGGGCCTGATTCGGCTGGACACCCAACACGACGCCGACAGCGCCCAGGCCTTGCTGGACAAACTGGGCCTGCCCAGCGACCACGTCAGTTGGCTGACGCCACAGGCCGCCCGTGACCTCAGCGGGCTGGAAGTACCCAGTGGGGGCTGGCTGTTCCACCAGGGTGGCTGGCTGAGCCCGCAGGACTACGCCCGTGTGTTGCTGGACGAAGCCCGAGCCACCGGACGGCTGATGTGGCTTGGCCATGCCTGGGCCCACCGCCTGGACCAGAAGCAACACACCTGGCAAGTGCTGGATGAGCACGATCAGATCCTGGCCCAGGGCGATGCCCTGATCCTGGCCAACGCGCATGGCGTCAGGAACCTGCTGGACACCCTGCCCGATGCGCTGGCCGTGGCCCCGATGCCCATGGGGCAGGTGCGTGGCCAGATCAGCCGCCTGCCTCCTGCCGCGGCGCCGGGCGCTACCGCGCCACAGTGCCCGGTGGCAGGCAGCGGCTACGCCCTGGGACTGAGCGACGGATCTCTGCTCTGCGGCGCCACCAGCCATCACCACGACCTGGACCCCTCGGTGCGCGAGGCTGACCACCAGCACAACCTGAGGCAAGCCGCGCGTCTGGGGGCCTGGCACCCCGTGGACGACGCGCCCCTGCCCAAAGGTTTGCAGGGCCGGGTGGGCTGGCGCGCCACCACGGCCGACCGCCTGCCCCTGGTCGGCGCCCTGCCCTTGCCCCTGTCGCAACTGCAGGCAGCGGCCCGCCCCGTCAGGCTGGAGCAACCACGCCTGATCCCCCGTCGGCAAGATGCAAACGGTGGCCTCTATGTCATCAGCGGGCTGGGCTCACGCGGCATCACCTGGGCCGCGCTGGCGGCTCGCTTGCTGGCCCACTGGGTGGCTGGCAGCCCCTGCCCGGTGGAGGCCGACCTGCGGGATGCCCTGGACCCCGCCCGGTGGCTGAGCCGCCAGGCCAGCCGCCAGCAGGCCGACATTTCCCGTTGAATTTCCCGTTAAAGTCGGCCCCAATGGCATCGAAAGACCTCCACCCCAACCTGCCCGGACAGACCGACCGACTGCGCCTGGACAAATGGCTGTGGGCGGCTCGTTTTCACAAGACCCGCAGCCTGGCTGGCGATGACATCGACAAGGGACGCATCCAGGTCAACGACCAGGTGGCCAAGGCCTCCCGTGAACTGCGAGTGGGCGATCGGGTCGAGATCCGCCAGACCGGCGGCTGGTCTCGCACGGTGGTGGTGCTGGCCATCAGCAACATCCGCGGCCCGGCCTCGCAGGCCCAACTGATGTACCAGGAGACGCCCGAGAGCCTTCAGCGCCGCCAGGACATGGCAGAGCAACGGAGGCAAGGGGTGGAACCTTCCGAAACCATCGAGCAGGGCCGCCCCACCAAACGCGACCGCCGCCAACTGGCGGACTGGCAGCGGTGGTCGGCCAGCGCCGACGACCTCAACTGACCCCTCATCGCCCTCGTCAGACTTGGTGCCATGCGCCTGTTACATTTCCTTCGGCTTTTTTTGAATGTCGGGCCTTGAAACCCACTGGAATGCCCTGAAATCTCAAGGGTTTTCAAAATCAACTCAGACACTGCGATGAGCGACACGCCTGCCCACCAAGATCCGATCACCTCTCAGGCCGCCTCGAACGAAGGGCTCTCCCTGGAGCAGCAATTCGCCGAGCTGCAGGCCAAGCACGCCGAGGTGTCTGACGCCTTCCTGCGCGCCAAGGCCGAAGCTGAAAACATCCGCCGTCGTGCCGAAGAAGAAATCTCCAAGGCCCGCAAGTTCGCGGTGGAATCCTTCGCGGACAGCCTGCTGCCCGTGCGCGACAGCCTGGAAGCGGCCATTGCCACCCACGTGAGCAAGCCCGACACCCCGGTCGAGACCGTGCTGGAAGGCGTCCATGCCACCTTGCGCCAACTGGCCTCGGCCCTGGAGCGCAACAAGGTGCTGGAGATCAACCCGACTGCAGGCACCAAATTTGATCCGCACCACCACCAGGCCATCAGCGTGGTTCCGATCGACCAGGAACCCAACACCGTGGTCGGCGTGCTGCAAAAGGGCTACCTGATCGCAGATCGCGTGCTGCGCCCGGCGCTGGTCACCGTGACCGCCCCCAAATGAACCTGACCTGAGGGTTGATCTGGCTCAAATTTCGAGCCGCAAGTGTCCTGAAAACACTTGAAAAACCCGACAGGCCACCCAAATACAGACACAAGCGAGGGCAAGACGCCCTCAAAACCGAATTCATAGGAGATTTCAAATGGGCAAGATCATCGGCATCGACCTGGGCACCACCAACTCGTGCGTTTCCATCA
>DAORJC010000002.1:0-58922 GCA_035438885.1 Aquabacterium sp.
CTATCGGGTGGACCTGTTTGGCGACGAGGTGGACTCGATCCGCACCTTTGACCCCGACAGCCAGCGCAGCCTCTACCCGGTGCCCGAAGTGCGCCTGCTGCCGGGCCGCGAGTTCCCGATGGACGAGGCGGGTCGCAGCGCCTTTCGCCAACGCTGGCGCGAACGCATCGAAGGCGACCCGACCAAGTCCCGCATCTACAAGGACATTGGCACCGGGGTGGCCACGGCCGGCATCGAGTACTACCTGCCGCTGTTCTTTGACCAGACCTCGACCCTGTTCGAGCACCTGGGCGCGCAGGCCACGGTGGTGCTGCACGGAGAGATCGACGAGGCCTTGCGCCGCTTCTGGACCGACACGCGCGAGCGCCATCGCTTCCTGCAGCATGACCCCGAGCGGCCCCTGCTGCCGCCTGAGGACCTGTTCCTCAAGGTGGAGGACTTCTTCACGCTGGCGCATGCCCACGCCCAACTGGTGGTGCGCGGCAGCGAGCCCACCGACTGGGCCCGCCCCCTGCCCGACCTGAGCGTCGAGCGCGGAGGCCAGGACCCGCTGCGCAAGCTGGAACAACACGTCGCCAAAGCCACCCACCGCGTGCTGGTGGTGGCCGAAAGCGCAGGCCGGCGCGAGAGCCTGATGGAGCTGTTGCGCGACCACCGGATCGACCTGCCCAGCGTGGACACGTTGCAGGCTTTTGCCGAAGGCGACCATCGCCACGCCATCACCGCCGCACCGCTGGCGGGCGGCTTCATCTGGCAGGACAGCGGCCACCCGGACCAAGGCATCCAGTTCATCACCGAGACCGAGCTGTTTGACGCCACGCCGGCCACGCGTCGCCGCCGCAAGGCCGATCAGGCCACCGACGTTGACTCGCTGATCAAGGACCTGTCCGAGCTGAACGTGGGCGATCCGGTGGTGCACAGCAACCACGGCATCGGCCGCTACCAGGGCCTGATCAACCTGGACCTGGGTGAAGGGCCATCCGAGTTCCTGCACCTGGAGTACGCCGACAAGGCGCTGCTGTATGTGCCGGTCTCGCAACTGCACCTGATCAGCCGCTACACCGGCGTCAGCGCCGACGAGGCACCTTTGCACAAGCTGGGCTCGCCCCAGTGGGACAAGGCCAAGCGCAAGGCGGCCGAGCAGGTCCGAGACACAGCCGCCGAGCTGCTCAACCTGTATGCGCGGCGCGCCGCCCGTGAGGGCTTTGCGTTTCGTTTTTCAGCCCAAGACTACGAGGCCTTTGCCGCCAGCTTTGGCTTTGAAGAGACGGCCGACCAGCGCGCCGCCATCCATGCGGTCATTCAGGACATGATCAGCCCGCGCCCCATGGACCGACTGGTCTGTGGCGATGTGGGCTTTGGCAAGACCGAGGTGGCCCTGCGCGCAGCCTTTGTGGCCGTGACCGGCGGAAAGCAGGTCGTGCTGCTGGCGCCCACCACCTTGCTGGCCGAGCAGCATTACCAGAACATTTCCGACCGCTTTGCGCAGTGGCCTGTGCGCGTGGCGGAGATGTCGCGCTTTCGGTCGCCCAAGGAGATCAAGGCCGCCATGCAGGGCCTGGAGGACGGCACCATCGACATCGTCATCGGCACCCACAAGCTGCTGAGCGACACGGTCAAGTTCAAGCGCCTGGGCCTGTTGATCATTGACGAGGAACACCGCTTTGGCGTGCGCCACAAGGAGGCCATCAAGGCCATGCGCGCCGACATCGACGTGCTGACCCTGACCGCGACGCCCATCCCCCGAACCCTGGGCATGGCCATGGAGGGCCTGCGCGACCTGAGCGTGATCGCCACGGCCCCGCAACGCCGCCTGGCCATCAAGACCTTTGTGCGCACCGAAGGCTCCAGCGTGATCCGCGAGGCCATCTTGCGCGAGCTCAAGCGCGGCGGTCAGGTCTACTTCCTGCACAACGAGGTCGACACCATCGAGAACCGGCGCGACAAGCTGATCGAGCTGGTGCCCGAGGCACGCATTGCCATCGCCCACGGCCAGATGCCCGAGCGCGAGCTGGAGCGCGTGATGCGCGACTTTGTGGCCCAGCGCCACAACGTGCTGCTGTGCTCGACCATCATCGAGACCGGCATTGACGTGCCAAGTGCCAACACCATCATCATGGCGCGGGCCGACAAGTTCGGCCTGGCGCAGTTGCACCAGTTGCGCGGTCGCGTGGGGCGTTCGCACCACCAGGCTTATGCCTATTTGCTGGTGCCCGATGTGGAGGGGCTGACCAAGCAGGCCGCCCAACGCCTGGATGCCATCCAGAGCATGGAGGAGCTGGGTTCGGGCTTCTACCTGGCCATGCACGACCTGGAGATCCGTGGCGCAGGCGAGGTGCTGGGCGACAACCAGAGCGGTAACATGATGGAGGTGGGCTTTCAGCTCTACAACGAGATGCTGGGCGAGGCTGTCAAATCGCTCAAGTCGGGCAAGGAGCCAGACCTGCTGTCACCGCTGGGTCTGTTTGGCAGCAACACCGATGTGAACCTGCATGCCCCGGCCCTGCTGCCCGATGCCTATTGCGGCGACGTGCACGTGCGCCTGAGCCTGTACAAGCGCCTGGCCACGGCCGACTCGCTCGACAAGATCGAGACCATGCTGGAAGAAATTGTGGACCGCTTTGGTAAGCTGCCGCCGCAAGCGCAGGCCCTGTTCGACACCCACAAGCTGCGCGTGCAATCCAAACCCTATGGCGTGATCAAGATCGATGCCGCCCCCGGCATCATCAACATCACCTTCCGACCCAATCCCCCTGTCGAGCCGATGCGCATCATCGAGCTGGTGCAGAAGAACAAGCAGATCAAGCTGGCGGGCAACGACAAGCTTCGGGTGGAAAAAGCCTTGTCCGACCCCAAGGACCGGGCGCAATACGTGCGGGACCTGCTCAGGGCGTTGGGGCAACCCCTGGCATCCTGACCTGATCAGGCCTCAACCGCGCATGTGGCGCTGAACGTCCTCCAGGGCCATCAGCAGGCTGGCACGATCGGTCTCGGCCACCTGCTGCCAGGGGCGGTCGGTCAGGGCACCTTCCAGCGCCCACAGCAGGTTCAGGCTGGCCTGTGGACACGCGGCCTTGGTTCGGACATAGGCCAGGACCGAGCCAGCGGTGCGCAACTGCGCCGGTGTGGCAATGCCCGCCTGCCGCAGCATCTCCGCACTGCGGGGCCCCAGGTTGCGCAAGTCTGCCAGCGCCTCAGACGCTAGCGCCGCCACGTGCGGGCGAGCCCTTCGCGGCGATCGAACTTTGGAGGCCTTGGCCAGATCGGCCCGTTGGGCGCAGGCCATCGCCTCACGCGCCCACAGCACCATGGCGTCCGCGTTTTCGTAGGCCTCGGCGGGCGCTTCGTGATAACGCAATGACACGGTGCGCCCCCGAGACTGAAAGCTCAGGGGCTGCAAGGCCAGCTCGTTGAAGCGGCCCACCGTCTGATCATCCACTTTGAAGTACAGGCGGTCCCCGGCGACCAGCGCGAACATCAGGCCATCCCGAAACAGCCCATGGCCACCGAACATCGGTCGAAGCCTGACAGGGCCCAAGGCCTCCATGAGGTCAACGAGGTGCTGAGCCTGTGCATGGCGCGAGGCTGACGAGGACATGCACAGCTTTCCCGACGCTTCAGGCCGCGCGAGGGGGCGAGACGCCCAACATGGCCGCCCCCAGGGCCTCGGCCACCTCGATGCCGTCCACACCGGCCGACATGATGCCGCCGGCATAGCCTGCGCCCTCGCCCGCCGGGTACAGGCCCTTGATGTTCAGGCTCTGGTAATCCTTGCCGCGCGTGATGCGCAGGGGCGATGAGGTGCGTGTCTCCACGCCCGTCAGCACCGCATCCTTCATGGCAAAGCCCTTGATCTGCTTCTCGAACGCCGGCAGGGCTTCGCGAATGGCCTCCAGCGCGTAGTCGGGCAGGCTGCCACGACCGGGCTGGGCCAGATCGGTCAGGGTCACGCCCGGCTTGTACGAGGGCATCACGCTGCCGAAGTCACTGCTGCGCTGGCGTTTGAGGAAGTCACCCACCAGCGCGCCCGGCGCCTGATAGCCACCACCACCCAGCTCATAGGCGCGGCTCTCCCAGATGCGCTGAAAGGCCATGCCATCGAGCGGATGGACCGGCCCCGAGGCCAGCCCGTCCTGGCGATAGTCCTGCGGCGAGATGCCCACCACAATGCCCGCATTGGCGTTGCGCTCGTTGCGCGAGTACTGGCTCATGCCATTGGTGACCACGCGCTCGGGCTCGGACGTGGCCGCCACCACCGTGCCACCCGGGCACATGCAGAAGCTGTAGACCGAGTAACCGTTGCGAGCGTGGTGCGACAGCTTGTAGTCGGCCGCGCCCAGGATGGGATTGCCGGCGTTGGGGCCAAAGCGGGCCTTGTCGATCAGGCTTTGAGGGTGCTCGATGCGATAGCCGATGGAGAACGGCTTGGCCTCCATGTAGACACCACGCTCGTGCAGCATCGCGAACGTATCGCGCGCGCTGTGTCCCAGGGCCAGCACGACATGGTCGCTGCGGATCTGCTCGCCCGAAGCCAGGGTCACGCCACGGATGTGTCGATCACCCTCGGGCCCTTCGATCAGCACATCGGTCACGTGCTGCTGAAAGCGAATCTCGCCACCCAGCGCCACGATGTCGGCGCGCATTTTCTCGACCATGCTCACCAGGCGGAAGGTGCCGATGTGGGGCTTGGCCACATAAAGGATCTCCTCGGGCGCTCCGGCCTTGACGAACTCGGTCAGCACCTTGCGCGTGAGGTGCCGGGGGTCGCTGATCTGGCTCCAGAGCTTGCCGTCCGAGAACGTCCCCGCCCCACCCTCGCCAAACTGCACGTTGGACTCGGGGTTGAGCTCGCGCTGGCGCCACAGGCCCCAGGTGTCCTTGGTGCGCTCGCGCACTTCCTTGCCGCGCTCCAGCACGATGGGACGCAAACCCATCTGGGCCAGGATCAGGGCTGCAAAGATGCCGCACGGACCAAAGCCGATGACCAGAGGTCGGTTGCCAGGAAATGAGTCGGCCAGTGCGTGACCGACCAGGTGATAGCGGGTGTCCGGCGCGGGGCGCACATGCGCATCGCCAGAGAAACGTTGCAGCAGCGAGGCTTCCAGGGCCGGGGTGGCCAGCTCGCAGTCAACGGTGTAGATCAGGACAATCGCGGTCTTCTTGCGCGCATCGTAGCTGCGCTTGAAGACCGTGAAGCTGGACAGTTCGGTGTCCAGAATCCCCAGCCGGGCCACGATCGCGGGACGCAGCGCGTCCTCGGGGTGATCCAGCGGGAGACGTAATTCAGTGATTCGAAGCATGGGCGCGATTTTCAACCAGAAACCGCCACCCAGGCTCGACCCGAATCAACCGCCTGGGTTCAACCGCCCTTGTGGCAGCGCTTGCCGGCGTTCTTCTTGCTGCGGGTGTGCGAACCACGCTCCAGGCTGCGCTTTTGGCCGCCAGCACGGGGGAAGGTCACGCCCTTGGGGGCGGCAGGACGGGGGGTGGCGAGGCGGTCAGCTTCAGTAACGATTTTGTTGCCCATGATGGCTCCGTTGATGATGGATCAAACCCGACATTAGGCCACAGAGTGAGGCAGGCCTTTTTCAGGACCGGCTGGAATCAGGCAACAACCGCTGCACGAGGGGGTGCATGACCTTCTTTTCGGTGCCAATGGCAAAGAAATGCTCGTCCACCCCGGTGCAGGGGCCGATCCTTTGCACGTCGTACCGGCTGATCAACTGGTCTTCCACCCACTCGGCTGCCGGAAACACGCCCATGCCGGCCGAACCAAAGGTGGCCAGCAAGGCGCTGTCCTGAAACTCGCCCACCACCTTGGGCACGATGCCCTGGGTCTCGAACCAATGGTCCAGGCGCGAGCGCACGGATGCGTGATGCGTGGGCAACAGCACCGGCACCTGGGCCAGTGAGCGAGGAAAGTCCGCCTGCGCCTGCGCCACCATCGACGTCGGGGCATACCAGACCATCGCCGAGGTCCCCAAGGCGTGGCTGTAGACCTTGATGTTGGGATTGGGCGGGGGCACCCGGTCGGCCAGCACCACGTCCAGGCGGTGCAGGGCCAGGTCGGCCAGCAAGACCTCAAAGGCACCCTCGTGGCACAGCAGGCGCAGGTCGGTCTCCGTGATCACCGGTTGCAGCAGGCGGCGCACGATCAGCTTGGGCAGGCTGTCGGAGATGCCCACGGCCAGCTTGATCCCGGGCGTGGCGGCCGATTCTCGCACCACCTCGGGCAAGCGCTCACCCAACTGAAAAATCTGGTCGGCCTGCCTGAGGGCCGCTTGCCCCGCCTCGGTCAGCACCAGGCCACGCCCAGCGGGTTTGAGCAGCGCGCACCCCAGCGAGCGCTCGAGTTCGCGCACCTGGGCGCTGACGGTCTGCACCGCCATGCCCAGTCGTTCGGCCGCGCGGGCCATGCCACCTTCTTTGGCCACCACCCAGAAATAGTACAGATGCCGATAGCTGAAGGCTTGACTCATGCTCAGTCTCTGACGAAGTTGATTGTTCGTATTCTCAGCTTTTTCAGGATCATTTGCAGGGTGTCATCGACGCACGAAGGGTGAACAAAGCCCCTTGGGCTCATCCACGGAAGTGGCAACAGGGATAATCCTTCATCTCGACAGCGCTGACCCTCTGCATGCAAAGCTTCCTGGACCCTGCCATCCTGTTTTTCGTGTTCGGTCTGGTGGCTGGGGGTTTGCGCTCCAACCTGGAGATTCCGCAGCCCACTGCGAGGTTTCTTTCTCTGTACCTCCTGATGGCCCTGGGGCTCAAGGGTGGTTTTGCGCTTTCAGCTTCCGGCCTGACCACCGAGGTGACGATCAGCCTGGCCTGCGCGATCGGCATGGCCTTTGTCGTGCCCGCCCTGGGCTATGCCTTGCTGCGGCGCTTCCTCAACGGCTTTGATGCGGCCGCCATCGCCGCCACCTATGGCTCGGTCAGTGCGGTGACCTTCATCACCGCCGTGCAGTACATGGACACCCAGGGCCTGCCCTATGGGGGCCACATGGCTGCCGCCATGGCCCTGATGGAGTCACCGGCCATCATCATGGCCGTGCTGCTGGCCAACCTGGTCCGCCAGAAACAGGCCAAAGAAAACGGCGGCACCGCGGCCAAGCCGCTGGAGGGCATCTCGGCCCGCCACATCCTGCGCGAATCCCTGACCGATGGTGCCCAGATGCTGTTGATCGGTGCCATGGTCATCGGCATCATCACGGGCCCGGCCGGCGAGGCCGCCATGAAGCCTTTTGCGGGCGATCTGTTCAAGGGCATGCTGTCCTTCTTCCTGCTGGACATGGGTCTGCTGGCCGCGCGCCACATGGGCGGGCTCAAGGACAAGTCCCCCTGGCTGCTGGCTTACGCCATCGGCGCCCCGCTGGTGCATGCCGGCCTGGCCCTGCTGCTGGGCATGGCCAGCGGCATGTCGGCCGGCAACACCAGTTTGCTGATGGTGCTGGCGGCCAGCGCGTCCTACATCGCCGTGCCGGCCGTGATCCGCCACGCCATCCCTGAGGCACACCCTTCACTGTACGTGGGCATGTCGCTGGGTCTGACCTTCCCCTTCAACATCCTGCTGGGCATCCCGCTGTACGTGAAGGTGGCGCACCACGTGATGGGCTGATCGCCCTCCGGATGACCTCAGCCATCGCCACCAAAGCGGGCCCGAAAAGCCTCGCCAAAGGCCGGTGAGCCCGACAGGCTGAGCGTCACGGTGTGGCGGGGCTGACCGGCCAGGCCCAGGCTGGCCGTGACCTCGCCTGAGGTCGCATCAAACCGAAGGGATTCGGCATGCGCCACCTCGACCAGGCCCTGCAAGTCAAAGTCCCAGTCCGCGCCATCGGCCACCGGGCCGGGCCCCTGCGGGAACTGCCGATGGGCCCAGTTCAGCACCTGGGCCACTTCGGCCCGCACAGCGCCCACCTGCGCAGGACCGGTGGAGGCCATGGCCTCGAAGGTGCACAGGCCTTCGGTGTCTTCGCTGTGGTCAAAATCAAGGTATTTCAGGCTCATGGGACGTGAGCATAGCGAAGGCGATAATCACGGCTTGATTTTTCAACGCCTTGTTGCCCTGCCATGTCCGCCATTGAATTTGCCCCCGGCCTGACCATCCAGCGTTTCACACCGCCGCTCAAGCTGACGGACTTCAAAGCCATCGCCTTTGACATGGACTCCACCCTGATCAACATCGAGTGCATCGACGAGATCGCGGACGCGGTGGGCAAGAAGGCCGAAGTGGCCGCCATCACCGAGGCGGCCATGCGTGGCGAGATCACCGATTTCAAGGACAGCCTGCGCCGCCGGGTCGCGCTGCTCAAGGGTGTGCCCGCCCAGGCCTTGCAGGAGGTCTATGACCAGCGTCTGAAGCTCAACCCTGGCGCGACTGAGCTGATCAACGCGGCCAAGGCTGCGGGTCTGCAGACCTTGCTGGTGTCGGGCGGCTTCACCTTCTTTGCAGATCGGGTGCGCGAGCGCCTGGGCATGCACGAGGCCCACTCCAACACGCTGGAGGTGGTGGGCGGCCTGCTGACCGGGCACGTACTGGGCAACATCGTCGATGGCGAGGCCAAGAAGCAGCACCTGCTGGCCCTGTGCCAGCGCCTTGGCTGCGACCCCAGCCAATCGATCGCCGTGGGCGATGGCGCCAACGACCTGCCCATGATGGGGGTGGCGGGCCTGAGCGTGGCCTACCACGCCAAGCCCAAGGTGCGCGAGCAGGCCATGGTGGCCATCCACGAGGGCGGGCTGGACCGCGTGCTGGCGCTGATGGCCTGACACACGGACCACAAGGCGTGCGTCGTTAAATCAGCTGCTCGTCTGCGCCCCGGGTGGCATTGATGCCTGCCAGTTCCGCATCGGCCAACGGCTTGCACTGTCGCAACACCTGCACCAGAGCATCGACCTGCTCGGGCTGGTGGTCCGCCATCACCTGCAGGCGCAGGCGGCTGCCTTTTCGAGAGACGGCCGGGTGCTCGACCAGGTTGACCAGCATGCCGGCCTCCAGCACAAAACGCGTCAGCAGACGCGAACGCCCGATGCCGCCCGCCACCAGAGGGACCACGGCTGAAGGGCGCCCCAGCACGGTCCAGCCATCGGCCTGCAGTTGCTCGCGCAGGCGAATGGCGTTGGCCATCAGGCGCTCACGTCGGGCCAGGCCCTCAGGCGATTCGATGATGTTCAAGGCCTCCAGGACCACGGCCGCCTGCACGGGCGACATGGCATTGGTGAAGGTGTGCGGGCCGCACTGAAAACGAATGGCCAGCTTGAGGCCCGGTTCGTTGCAGGCCACAAAGCCGCCGTTGGACGCAAAGGTCTTGGAGAAACTGCCCATGACCACGTCGACCTTGCCGACCATGTCCTGCTCTTCCAGGGCGCCCAGGCCATGCCGACCCATGCTGCCCAGATCGTGGGCCATGTCGACCAGAAGGGTGGCACCGTACTGACGTGCCAGGGCCTGATGGGCCACCAGGTCGGGCGTGTCGGCATCCATCGAGAACAGCGACTCGGTCACCACCAGGATGCCCGCGTTGGGGTGCTCGGCCCGCACACGCTGCAGATTGGCCTCCAGCGCCGCAAGCGACAGGTGCGGGAACATGTGCACATGCTCGGTGGCCGCACGCGCGCCCTCCCACAGGCAGGCATGCGAGAGTTGGTCGATCACAACGTGATCGGTGGGGCGAATCAGGGCGCGAATGACGCCATAGCCAGCGCCCCACCCGGTGGGAAACAGCGCGCAGGTGTTCATGCCCAGGAACTGGCACATCCGCCGCTCCAGCTCGACCGACAAGGTGGTGTTGCCCATCAAAGCAGGGCTTCCCGCCGAATGCACACCATAGGCCTCAATGGCGGCATGTGCCGCGGCCATGACCTGGGGGTGACTGGCCAGGGACAGGTAGTCCTGACTGCCGAAGTTGATGCCCTCGGCAATGGGGTTGCCCAGGCGGTCTCTGGCCTGACCGGTGGTCAGCACCGGGCCGACGATCTGCTTGGCAAAGGTGTCGAGCTTGAACTTGCCCAGCAGGTCCCAGCCAGTCACCAAAGGACCAAATCGATGAAGCAGGTTGTCGGATCCCAGGTTGGGCGCTTGTGACGCCATCGCGACCATGTAAGAGGCCAGGGTGCTTTGAAGGGCAATGCTCGTTTCATCCATGGTTGGACTCTAGGTCACCGTGCCAAGGAAACGGCCCGCCCCGACACCCCCCTCAGGGGGTGAACCCCCGACATGTGGTGGGCAAACACCCGAGAACGCTCAGCCGATCAGGGCTTGACGGCGATGGCCTCGGCCATGACGACGATCCCGTCCTCATCGGCATACAGCCAGTCGCCAGGACGCACCCAGACGCCCTGGATCTGGACCGCCACATCCTTTTGTCCTTCATTGCGTTTTTCAGTTGGCAGCGGCATGGAGGCCAGGGCTCGGATGCCCACGTCGCACTCGGCCAGTTCGGCCACGTCGCGCACGCAACCATCCACGATCACGCCGGCCCAACCGTTCTTGGCCGCCGCCTTGCCCAGATTGCCGCCCACCAAGGCACGGCGCAGCGAGGCACCCCCATCCACCACCAGCACACGCCCCAGGCCCGCAGAATCCACCGCGGCCTTGACCAGCGAGTTGTCCTCAAAGCACTTGACGGTGCTGACGGGACCGGCAAATTTCAGCCGCTTGCCAAAGTCTCGGAACACGGGCGGCAGCACGCGAAAGGCGCCATCGGTGTCGTTCTTGTGCTCGTCGCACAGGTCACAAGTCACAAAATTGGTCATGAGCACGCTCCTGCAAAAAGGGTGAGAAGGGAAAAATGGATGCGTCATTGTCGCGCGAGCCCCGATCACGTCATGGTGTGCGTGGCGGGCGTGGTTCTTCGCCGCCATCAGCGACAATGGCGGTTTGCCCTGATCCCCCGCCTGCATGAATCACCCCACGCCCCACCCGACCCGCGTCGGCGCCCCGCCCTGGCGTCGGGCCCTGGTGTGGGTGGTGGGCCTGGGCTTGCTGGCATGGCTGCTACACCAGGTGCCTCTGAGCACGGTGCGGACAGCCTGGCTCAAGCCCGATGCCCTGACATGGGGCGTCACCCTGCTGGGGCTGGGGGTGAGCTACCTGCTGCGAGCCGCGAGACTGCAGGCCGTGATGGGTCTGGCCTCGCACGACGGGCCTCGCTGGCTGGGTTTGCGGCTGGATGCCCTGCGCGTGATCCTGATGCACAACGCGGCCGTCAATCTGCTGCCCATGCGGGCGGGCGAACTGAGCTTTCCCTACCTGACCTCCCGCGTGCTGCACATGCCGCTGAGACGCTCAGTGGCCGCCCTGCTGTGGATGCGGCTGCAGGACCTGGCCGTGTTGCTGGCTTTGGGGCTGTGCTGCTGGCCCGGACTGCCCTGGCACTGGCGACTGGCCGGTCTGACCCTGATCGTGGCGAGCTGGCAGGCCGGCGTGTGGGTGCTGGCGCGTGCCTGGCAAGGTGGCCAGCAGACCCCGACAAGCCGCTGGCGCGCCCTGCTGACCAAGGCCCATGAGGCCCTGCTGGAGCGAGAGCACCATCACTGGTCCACTTGGGCCTTCACCTGGGCGAACTGGGGGGTCAAACTGCTCGCAGGGGCTTGGCTGATCTCGGCCATCTGCGGCAGCGGCCTGGGCCTGGCCTGGGCCGGCGCCCTGGGCGGCGAGCTGGCCGCCGTGGTGCCGTTGCAGGGCCCTGCCGGCTTTGGCACCTATGAAGCAGGTGTGTGGGCCGGACTGGCGCTCGGCGCCGCGCCCAACGCGCCATTCATGGCCCTGGCGGTTCCAGCCGCCCTGGCCCTGCACCTGTGTTTTTTGTTGTGCGCAGTGGTCGCTGGTGCTCTGGCCTGGCTGACAGGCTCCATGGCACAAGGCCCTGACCGGCCAGCTCCAGGCATTCCCGACTGACGCACGCCCCTTATATTTGATACAAATGACCAATGTCTGCGGTTCTCATGGACTCTGATTCCTCCTCCTTCCCGGCGCACCGCCTGTCCATCGTGGTTCCGATGTACAACGAGGTCGACAACGTCGAGCCCTTCGTGACGGCGGTGCACGACGCCTTGCAGGACTACCCCCATCCCTGGGAGCTGGTCATCGTCAACGACGGCAGCCGCGATGGAACCCAGAAGGCGCTGGACGAACAGGCTCGCCTGCGCGGTCCCCATGTCCGCCCGGTGCACCTGTGGCGCAACTTTCGCCAGACTGCGGCCATGCAGGCCGGCATTGATGCCTCACGCGGCGATGTGATCGTCACCCTGGACGGGGACCTGCAGAACGACCCCAAGGACATCCCGACCCTGGTGCGCAAGCTGCTGGTCGAAGACCTCGATCTGGTGGCTGGCTGGCGCCAGAACCGCCAGGACGGCTTCATCCTGCGCAAGATCCCCTCCAGAATCGCCAACCGCCTGATTCGGCGCATCACGGGCCTGGAGTTCCAGGACCTGGGTTGCAGCCTCAAGGCCTACCGGGCCGACGTGCTGCGCCGGGTGCGCCTCTATGGCGAAATGCACCGATTCATTCCCGCCTGGATGGCCACGGTGACTTCCCCGGCCCGCATGTCCGAGGTGCCCGTCAGCCACCATGCCCGCACCCGCGGCGAGTCCAAGTACGGCCTGTCGCGCACCCTGCGGGTGGTGCTGGACCTGCTGGCGGTCAATTTTTTCCTGCGGTTTGCCGGCCGCCCCGGGCACTTCTTCGGTGGCATGGGCCTGGGCATCGGCCTGCTGGGCGGCGCCATCCTGACCTACCTGGCCGCCCTGAAGATCATGGGCGAGTCCATCGGCGGGCGCCCCCTGCTGTGGCTGGGTTTTTTCTGCGTGCTCGGGGGCTTGCAGTTCCTGACCACCGGCGTGCTGGCCGAGCTGCTGATCCGCATCTACTACGACCGTGGTGATGTCGCCCCGTACCACACGGCCACACCCGTGGCCATGCAGGAATCGGACGGCTGGCACGCCCAACACTGATCACACTGACGGACCCCTTGCTCATGAACACCACCGTCCCTCAAGACACGCAGGCACCGCCCGTGGCCGTGCAAACCGGCAACCGCCCCGTCCAACGCTGGCCCAAGCTGTGGGGAAGGCGCATGTGGATGCTGCTGGCGCTGGCGGCCGTGCTGGTGGGATACCGGATGGCAGTGGTCCAGTACAGCGGGATCTCCTTGTTTTTCGATGAAGCGCAGTACTGGGACTGGTCGCAGCACCTGCAATGGGGCTACTACTCCAAGCCGCCCGCCATTGCCGGCATCGTCAAACTGAGCACTCTGATGTTTGGCGACGGTGTGCTGGGCATCAAGGCGCTGAGCATGCTGATCTATGTGGCCACGGCGGTGGCCATGGTGGGCCTGGCTCGTGCCCTGTGGCCCACCACCAGCGGCGTGCGCACCGGCATTGTGGCGGGCACCCTGTTCATGACCGCGCCCATGGTGGGCACGCTGGGCCTGTTTGCCAGCACCGACTCCCCGTTGTTGCTGTGCTGGACTCTGGCAGCCTGGAGCCTGTGGCGCGCTCAAGTGACCAACCGCATCCACTTGTGGCTGCTGTGCGGGGTGTTGTGTGGCCTGGGCCTGTTGAGCAAGTACACGATGGCTGCCTTTGCCATCACGGCGCTGTGGGCCTTGTGGGGCGTGCAAGGCCCTCGACGCGGCCTGATGCGCGTAGGGCCTTGGGTGGCCCTGGCTGCTGCTCTGGCAGTGATCAGCCCCAACATCCTTTGGAACGTGCAGGAGGGCTTCCCCACCCTGCACCACACCGCCCAGATCACCACACAATCGAGTCGCTCGGGCGGGCCTCTGGAAGCGCTGGGTTTTGTCCTCGGGCAGTGGCTGATGATCGGGCCCCTGGCCGTGATCGGCGGGATCATGTTGCACCGTGCCATCCAGCGAACACCCCCCCCTGAACTGGCCAATGCCAGCCAGTGGGCCGCTTCCAGCCAGATGCAACCGCCCAGCCAGTGGGCCGCCAGCAGCCAGCACAGCTCGCAGATGCCCGCAGCACCTGTCCATCGGGTGGCTCGCACTTCAGCGTACTACCTGGCATCGGTCACGGCCTACCGCTATCTGGTGATGCTTTGCGCACCGCTGCTGCTGATTGCCACGGTGCAGGCCGTGCTGGCCGGTGCCCACCTGAACTGGGCAGCGCCTGCCATGATCAGCATCTTCTTGCTGATTGCTTCGCGCCTGAGTCAACCCCTGGTGCCGCTGTCGGCGGCTCGCCCCAAGGCCTGGTTCTGGATCATCGTGGTCAGCAACCTGGTCCTGACCGGTCTGGCCCTTCAGGCGCGCGACATCTTCAAGGACGACTTGCCGGCCAAGGGCGATGTGCTGGTGCGCATGCGCGGTTGGGACGAGGCGTTCAACAAGCTCTCCGAAAATCTGAATGACCCGCGCTACAAGGGCCTGCCCATCGTGGCCGAGAGCCGCGTGATGCTCACCCAGTCCAGCTACCACTGGCGCCAGTTCCAGCCCAGAATCCTGGCCTGGAACCCCAAGGGCACCAAGGACAACCACTACCAGTTGCAACAAAGCCTGCCCAACCAGGTGGGTCAGGATGCGCTGGTATTGTCTGAAGATCCTGCACCTCAGCAGATCCTGGGTCGCTTTGCGTGGACCTCGCCCCTGGGGCGCTCGACCGTGCAGGTGGCACCGGACCGCCAGATCAACCTGTACCTGTTCCTGGCGCGGGGCTTTGTAGGCTATGACAATGCCACTTACAAGAGCCAGAGCGGCACAGAAGGCAGCACCACCGAAGACACCCCCTTCACTGAACAGAAAAAGTGACCGAACGGCCCCAAGAGGAACCCAAGACCTACGACACCCGCCTGATCTGGGCGGGTTTGTTCTTGAGCCTGACCATCTTCATCAAGGTTCCCAATGTGGACCTGTGGTTCTCTGCCCGCTACTGGCGCGCGGACACCGGTTTTTTCCAGCGCGACAACCCGCTGGTCCAACTGCTGTACAACCTCACCCCGCCGGTGGGCCACAGCATCGTGCTGCTGGCCCTGATCGTGGCGTTGGCTGCGCCCCTGCTGGCACGAGTGGCTCGGCACTTCAAGGCCGAGCAAACGGCCCAGAACCTCAACGGGCTGTGGCGTCGCACGGCCGTGGCCTGCCTGGCCGTGGCAGTGATCAGCTCCGGCCTGATCGTAGAAGTCGGTTTGAAAAAAACGATGGGCCGACCACGTCCGGTGCAGACCGTGCAGTTCGGTGGCGACATGCCCTTTCATGCGGCCTTTGAGCGTGGTGCCACGCCGGGCAAACACAAAAGTTTCACCAGCGGGCATGCCGCTGCTGGCTACAGCCTGATCGCCCTGGGCCTGTGCGCCGGGCCATTGTGGCGCCGCCGCTGGTTGCTGATCGGTCTGGTCACCGGCAGCGTGGTCGGACTGGGCCGCATCATGCAGGGCGGGCATTACCTCAGCGACGTGGTGTTTTCCTTCTATGTGGTGTGGTTGACCAGCGAACTGGTAGCCTACGCCTTCAAACGTTACGATCTGGCGCAACTGCCCCCTCATCATCCGGCACGCATCGGCCCTCGTCGGCCCCTGCGTTGAGCCCGCCTTCAAGGCCCACCGCTTCACCTTGACACGACCATGACCACGAGCCCCGTTGTCTACGACTACGACCTGCAGGACGCCACTGGCGCCACCTGCACGGCCCACGCCTGGGCCAAGGTGCCCGCCCCCCTCGCCCCGGACGAAAAGACCCGCGTCAAGGCCCGCATCAAAGAGTTGCTCAAGGCCCGGAACGCCGTGCTGGTGGCCCACTACTATGTCGATGGTGACCTGCAGGACCTGGCCCTGGAGACTGGCGGCTGCGTCTCCGATTCGCTGGAGATGGCCCGCTTTGGCAGAGACCATGCCGCTCAGACCCTGATCGTGGTAGGCGTCAAGTTCATGGGCGAATCGTCCAAGATCCTCAGCCCCAACAAACAGGTGCTGATGCCCGACCTGGACGCCACCTGCTCACTCGACCTGGGCTGCCCGGCCGAGGACTTCATCAAGTTCTGCGACGCCCATCCTGACCGCAAGGTGGTGGTGTACGCCAACACCAGCGCAGCCGTGAAGGCCCGCGCCGACTGGATGGTGACCAGCTCCTGTGCGCTGTCCATCGTCAAGCACCTCAAGGACCAGGGCGAGAAGATCCTGTGGGCCCCTGACCGCCATCTGGGTCGCTACATCCAGAAGGAAACCGGCGCCGACATGCTGATGTGGAACGGTGCCTGCATCGTGCACGACGAGTTCAAGGGCCTGGAGCTGGACCTGCTCAAGAAGGACCACCCCAAGGCGCTGGTGCTGGTGCACCCCGAATCGCCCGAGAGCGTGGTGGCTCAAGCCGACGTGGTGGGCTCGACGTCACAATTGCTCAAGGCCGTGGTCGAGTCCGAAGCGCCCGAGTTCATCGTGGCCACCGACAACGGCATCCTGCACCGCATGCGCCAGCTCGCCCCCCTCAAGGTGCTGATCGAAGCCCCCACGGCGGGCAACAGCGCCACTTGCAAGAGCTGCGCCCATTGCCCCTGGATGGCGATGAACGCCCTGCAAGGCGTGCTCGACTGCCTGGAAAAGGGCACCGGCGAGATCACCGTGCCAGAGGACATCCGCGTCAAGGCCCACGGCTGCATCGACCGCATGCTCGACTTCGTCGCCAGGAACCCTGCCGCCATCACCAAACCCGCCCAGGGCCTTGTGCCCAACATTGGCGCGGCCTGATTGACCCACTGCCCCCATCGCCCATTGCGACTCCCCATGTTCGACCACAACGAAACCCTGCAAGAAGCGCGCGAGCGCAACATCCGCGACGCCCTGTTTGAGGACGTGGGCGTGTGTGACTGGACCGCCCAACTGGTGCCCGCCAACCAGCGTGTGAAAGCCCGCCTGCTGGTGCGCGAAGAGGCCGTGCTGTGCGGCCGCGACTGGTTCGAAGCCTGCCTGCTCCAGCTGGATGCCAGCGCCCGCATCGAATGGGCTTACAACGAAGGTGCCCTGATGGCGGCCAACACCCCGGTGTGCGCCATCGAGGCCGATGCCCGTGCCCTGCTGACGGCCGAGCGCCCCGGCCTGAACTTCCTGCAGACGCTGTCGGCCGTAGCCACCCTCACCCACCACCACATGAAGGCGATCGAGGGGGCCTCACCCAACCCGCGCGGTTGTGTGGTCCTGGACACCCGCAAGACCTTGCCCGGCCTGCGCCTGGCCCAGAAGTACGCCGTGCGCGTGGGCGGTGGTGCCAACCAGCGCCTGGCCCTGTACGACGGCATCCTGATCAAGGAAAACCACATTGCCGCCGCCGGCAGCGTGACCGCCGCCCTGAAGAACGCGCAAGCCATGGTGGCCGCGCAGGCCTCGCCACTGCGCGAGCAGATCACGATTCAGGTGGAAGTGGAAACGCTCGAGCAGTTGCGTGAAGCCCTGGCCGCGGGCGCCGTCAGCGTGCTGCTGGACAACTTCAGTAACGAGATGATGCGCGAAGCCGTGCGCATCAACCACGAGGTGATGCAAGGTGCCGCCCTGCTCGAAGTCTCAGGGGGCGTGACCATGGATCAGCTGCGCGACATCGCCGCCACCGGCGTGGACCGCATCTCGATCGGCAAGCTGACCAAGGATGTCAAGGCCGTGGACTTCTCGCTGCGTGTGCTGGAGCGGCTCAAAGGCTGAAGCGGTCAGAACCCGCTGAGCTTGAGGTTTCTTGCCACCGTCTCATAGAAATCAGCCGACGAGCCGTTGTAGGGCCAGATCTCCCGATAGCCTGCCTCCGGCGCGTACAACGCATCGTTTCTCCCACTGAAGAACATGTGGTGATAGCCACGCCCCAGGGTGCTGCCATTGAGTGTCTTGACGTGGCGGAAGTTCGATGCCGACTTGCCTGCAAAACTCTGGCTGCCCACAGACACGTAGCCATCGTTGTCGCCGTGGAGGGCCTGCATCACGGAGTAGATGTACGCATCGTTACCCCAGTCGGACAGGGGGTAGCGAATGTTGGCGGCATAGCTGGCGTAGGACACCCCGTTGTTCGCTTCTGCCGAATCGGGCACCTTGTCGGACCACTGCAGATCCGTCATGCCAGCCGCAGCGCGCAGCGCAGCCCAACTTTGCTCGTAGCTCAGTTGCATCAACAGACTGGGCTTCATGAATCGGGTGCTCAACTCCGCGGTGGACCGAAGCCAGCTCTGGTATTTGCCCATGGATGTCAAACCAGCGTCGGATCCGGCATAGCCGACTTCGGATAACACGTACTTGGGGCCGCTGACACGCTTGTCCCGCCAAAGCATGGCGTCGATCTCCGACTCCTTCCATTGGCTGCCCAATGCCAGCGGATCGTTCCATTGCCCCTGGTTCAACACATAGAAGGCATCCAGCAACAAGCCTGAAGACTCTGCCCCTGCGTCTTCGCCGACCACGCTGACGATGCTGGCGACCTTGCCACGCATCAGACCCAGCGCCGGGTTGACGTCATCGACCGGCAAGGCTGCCGTCATGTAGCGCGCATCTTGCACGCCCTGGGACATCCCCACCAGGTTGACCTTTGCTGCACCGGTCTCGCGCAGGGCCTTCAGGACCGTCTCGCGCAAGACCTTGGCCCGCACTTCATAGCCAGCAAACACCGGCTTGTCTGCGATGTAGACCGCATTGCCGCAACCGTTCTGGGCAAAGCTGTTGCGCAAGCGATCAACGATCTCCTTGCTGAAGTAGCGGTGGTAACCCTTCATGCTTCGAACCAGCATGGGATTGCCAGCGTTCGTGTCGCGCGGGGGCAGGTCAGCCTCTTCGGGCGGCACCTCCCAGAGGGTGCATTGCGTCCCCGTCCAACTGCGGCAGTTCTTGGCCTCTTCGAGTTGTTCGCAGGTCCTCCCTGAGGGCAACTGATCCGGGTTGCAGATCTTGCGCGCGCCCCAGTGGTGCGAGAGAACAATCGGGTAGCGCGTCTTGCAGGAGGAACCTGCCGCATGGGCCGCTTGATGCCCGAAGGTGATGGAGGCCATGACGGCCCCCAGCGTGATGATCAGGCGCAGGCGCGCGAGAACAGCATTGAAAGATCCCATGATGTGTCGAACGGGCAGGCAACGACGGCGCACCGCCATCAGGCTCACACCTGCGGCGGCACGCCTGCCCGACCGTATTCCCTAGGTTAGTTATTGAATGGAGGCGAGAGTCTAGCAGGCAGCGGCCACGCCAACCGATCAGACCGATCGCCACCCTGGCCCACCAAGAAGGGCCGGGTTTGGGCGCATTTTTCACGGGGAGCCCGCAGCGTCATGGGCGACACTCTCAAGGATGGAGCCCCTGTGATGCCTGCCGACTTTCAATCCCTGAAAAATTACTACGAACATCAGGTGGTCGATGCCGTCATTCGGCTGGCCGCGGACTACCCCATGCTCAAGGAAGAGCAGCAGCCCGATGTGGCCTGCGTGGCGCTGAACCGCCTGCCGCCCCGGTACATCCGCCACCAGGTGGACCTGGCCTTTCACATGACCGAGAAAGAGCGGGCCGACAACGAGCAACTCATTGACGATTCGGTCAAATACGCTTTCGAATTTGTCCAGGCCCGCTACGCCATGCGGGCCCGTCGGTAAGCACCCTCAAATCCAACTGGTCCCTATCACCCTGATGCCGAACTTCTGCTGGGCCAGGCTGGCCAGCGTCACCCGGTCTTCAGGCTGAAGTTGCTGGTACTGTCTGGACGCGCTTTGCATCTGCGGACCTTACAGAGTTGCATGTGTTGCAATTCTCTTTTGAGAGCCGCTCCCAGGTTTTCGATTTAAATTAAATCAAGAAAAATGCAATTAAAACTACCCAAAAGAACCCCACGCCAGCCCAAAAAAATCCAATTACCTGCACAATCCAGAATTTTTCGGCCAACTTTTTGACCGCCGGCAGTTGCGCTTCAATCGCTTTTTTATACAAAATTTCCGCATTACCGGGATCTTTTATACCAAGCACGGAGGCGATCTCTTTTGACCATGTCCTACCCAAATTAATCGCGATACTCAAAGGCAACCCAAATATGAGCGGAGCGATTGCCAGGTACAGCTGCTCCGTTACAGCTTCCCGAAAAAGCAGCCAAACCAAAAAATGAACAACCAACCCACTCCCCATCCAAGCGTGCAAGGTTGATAGTTTATTATTTTTCATGAAAATTCCATCGGACGCCCGGCTTGACTCAAATTCATGGCGCATAAATTGTTGTGCATATTATTATCCAAAGGCGTGAATCGTGCAGACACGCTCAACAAGCGGAATGACTCGCCTGGACATTCATGCGAATCCGACGTATCGCATCAATTGTGGGGGAAGCGGGGCTTGCTGTCCGGGCATGAGCACCCCACCCATCGCGCCAATGGATCGCCCAGCCGCATAGGTAAGCACTCTCAAACCCATCAGGCTGGGTTGGGTCTTGAGTGAATCGGGGCCTGGCGGCGGTCATTCCTGACATTTTTTAGAAATTCTTGAAAAAAGCCTGGTGATCGGCAATGCAGGAATAGATGCCGTAATCCTTATAGACGATCAGCGCTTCCTTCATCGCGGCGAGGATGTCGTCTTTCTCAGGCAGAAGTTCGGGAGGCGGTTGCCAACCCCAAAATTCCCAGGTTGTGGCGCCCCGACCACCCCTGACTCCCTCGGCATGCTTTTCAAACCTCACCCATATCGGAACGCCCTTCCAGTAGAAATTGAAGTCCGCTCGATAAGGTTCGTCACGATCACCGTTGCTGACGAATCGGAGATAGATATCTCTGTCGCGATCGATCACCCACTCATAACCGTGGTCGACCTTCCATGCCTTTTTATTGATTTCTCGCAGGCCATATCGCTCGATATCGGCTTCAGGTACTTTCTCAAGAATGAATGGCATGGAATGTCCGACAGTAAGGTGACCCAACACGTCGTGTTATTACAAACTCTCAAGGCAACCAGGCGTCCTTTTTCTTGGGCTTCTTGCACAAGATGGTCGGGAAGCTCACCGGCAAGGTGTGTGGGTAGTCGCGGCTGTAATGCAGCCCACGGCTTTCCTGGCGTGACAGGGCCGAGCGCACGATCAGCTCGGCACAGTCGACCAGATTGCGCAACTCCAGCAAGTCACGGGTGACCCGAAAGGCGGCGTAGTAGTCGTCGATCTCGTGGCGCAACAACTTGATGCGGTGCAGGGCCCGCTCCAGGCGACGCGTGGTGCGCACGATGCCCACGTAGTTCCACATCAGCAGGCGCAGTTCGTCCCAGTTGTGAGCAATGACGACCTCCTCGTCGGCATCGGTCACCTGGCTTTCGTCCCAGCCGGGCACCTTGGGCGCGCGGTTGGGGATCTGGGTCTGGATGTCCTCGGCACAGGTGCGCCCCAGCACCACGCATTCCAGCAGGGAGTTGCTGGCCAGGCGGTTGGCGCCGTGCAGGCCGGTGTAGGTGGTCTCGCCCACGGCGTACAGACCCGGCAGGTCAGTGCGCCCGTGCAGGTCCGTCACCACACCACCGCAGGTGTAGTGCGCCGCCGGCACCACCGGGATGGGCTGCTTGGCAATGTCGATGCCCAGGGACAGACAGCGCGCATGGATAGTCGGGAAATGCTCCTTGAGGAAGTCTTCGCCCAGGTGCGTGGCGTCCAGCCAGACATGGTCCACGCCATGCTTTTTCATCTCGAAGTCGATCGCGCGGGCCACGATGTCGCGCGGCGCCAGTTCGCCCCGCTCGTCATGGTCGGGCATGAAGCGGGTGCCGTCGGGCAGGCGCAGGATGCCACCCTCGCCCCGCAGCGCCTCGGTGATCAGGAAGCTTCGCTCCTGGGGGTGGTACAGGCAGGTCGGGTGGAACTGGATGAACTCCATGTTGCCGATGCGACAGCCCGCCCGCCAGGCCATGGCAATGCCGTCCCCGGTGGACGTCTCCGGGTTGGTGGTGTAGCGGTAGACCTTGCCGGCGCCGCCCGTGGCCAGCACCACGGCCGATGCGGCCAGGGTCTCGACCTTGTGCGTGTCGATGTCCAGGGCGTACACGCCGTGGCAGCGCAGCCCCTGGACCTGTTCGGCCTCGCCCCGTTTGAGGTGGCGATTGGTGATCAGGTCCACCGCCATCCAGCGCTCGCGCAGACTGATATTGGGGTGACGCTTGACCTCGGCCAGCAACACATCGTGGATGGCCTTGCCGGTGGCATCTGCCGCGTGGGCGATGCGGCGCACCGCGTGGCCGCCTTCACGGGTCAGGTGCAGGCCCAGGGGGCCTTCAGGGTCAGGCGAAAACGGCACACCCCGCTGCACCAGCCAGGCCACGGCCTCTGCGCTGTGCCGGGCGATGAACTCGGCCGTGTGTTCATCGACCAGGCCAGCCCCTGCATCCTGGGTGTCCTTGACGTGCGATGCGATGCTGTCATCGCTGCCCAGCACCCCCACGATGCCACCTTGCGCCCAGGCGGTGGCCCCCTCCTCCAGGTGGCGCTTGGCCAGCACGATCACGGGCTGAGTCTCGGCCAGGTGAAGGGCCACCGTCAGGCCAGCCAGACCGGCCCCGATGATGACGACGGGCAGCGGTGCCGCTGCAGGAGTGTGTTCAGGCATTCGGCCATTTTATGGGCCAGGGCCATCCCATGAGGGGCGCGCTGATAACATCTTCGGATCTGGTTCAGAAATGGGATACCGCCATGAAGCTCGATGGGCAACGTGAAAGCAGCAACGTCGAGGATGTTCGGGACGGCGGGGGGCGCTCGGCCGGCGGTGGTTTGCGCCTTGGCGGCGGCAAGATGGGCATCGGCACCATCGCCGTGGCCCTGGTGGCCAGCTATTTTCTGGGCATCAACCCCCTGACGGTGATCAACATGCTCAGCGGCGGTGGCGGCTTGGGCGCATCCGCCCCCACCACCGAAGCCCCCACCGAAGCACAGCAGCAAAAGTCAGCCCAGGACCCGGGTGCCATTTTTGTGCGCCAGGTGCTGGCCACCACCGAGGACGTCTGGCACGCCCAGTTCGAGAAACGTGGCTCCACCTACGCGCAACCCAAGCTGCAGATCTTTCGGGGCGAGACCCAAACGGCCTGCGGCCAGGGCGAGGCGGCCATGGGCCCGTTTTACTGCCCGGCCGACAGCAAGGTCTACATCGACCTGGACTTCTACGACACCATGCGTCAGCGTCTGGGCGCCCCGGGCGACTTTGCCCAGGCCTACGTGATCGCCCATGAAGTGGGCCACCACATCCAGAACCTGACGGGCACATCCGACAAGCTGCACCAGATGCAGGGCAAGGTCAGCCAGGCGCAGTACAACGCCATGAGCGTGCGCCTGGAGCTGCAGGCCGACTGCTATGCCGGCATCTGGGCCCACGACACGCAGGCCAACAAGCAACTGATGGAGCATGGCGATCTGGAAGAGGCCCTCAATGCCGCCTCTCAGATCGGTGACGACGCCCTGCAGAAGAAATCGCAAGGCCGTGTGGTGCCCGAGAGCTTCACCCATGGCACCAGCGAACAGCGCATGCGCTGGTTCAAGCGCGGCTTCGAGTCGGGTGATCTGAACCAGTGCGACACCTTCCAATCCCAGGCGGTCTGAGCCCGCCACCTGAATCACTCCCGGAGACCCCCTCATGCACGCCTGGATCTGCGAAACCCTGGAGGGCCCCAACGCCCTGGTCTGGAAAGAATCGCCCACGCCTGAACCCGGCAAGGGCGAGGTTCGCATCGCCATCAAGGCAGCCAGCCTGAACTTCCCTGACCTGCTGATCGTGCAGGGCAAGTACCAGATGAAGCCGCCCCTGCCTTTTGTGCCCGGTGCGGAGTTTGCTGGTGTGGTCGAGGCAGTCGGCGAAGGCGTCAAGCACCTGAGCGTGGGCTCACACGTGGCGGGCTTTGCCGGCACGGGTGGCTTTGGCACCCACACCGTGGCACCAGCGGCCCTGCTGATGCCCCTGCCCCCGGCCTTCTCGTTTGCCGATGCGGCGGCCTTCTTGTGCACCTACGGCACCACCTATCACGCCCTGATGGACCGGGCCGCCCTCAAGGCCGGCGAGACGGTGTTGGTGCTGGGTGCCGCTGGTGGCGTGGGCACGGCTGCCATCCAGATTGCCAAGGCCGCTGGCGCCAAGGTGATTGCCGCGGCATCCACCGACGACAAATGCGCGCTGTGCAAGGAACTGGGGGCCGATGCCACCATCAACTACACCACTCAGAACCTGCGGGACGAACTCAAATCCATCACCGAAGGCAAAGGCCCCGATGTGGTCTATGACCCGGTGGGGGGCGACCTGACTGAAGCAGCCTTCCGCTCGATCGCCTGGCGCGGTCGCCACCTGGTGGTGGGCTTTGCCAATGGGACCATCCCTGCCCTGCCGCTGAACCTGGCGCTGCTCAAGGGCGCCTCGATCATGGGTGTGTTCTGGGGTGAGTTTGCCAAGCGCGAGCCACAGAACAACGCCGCCTGCCTGATGCAACTGGCCGCCTGGTACATGGAGGGCAAGATCAAGCCCGTCATCGAACACCAGTTGCCCATGTCCCAACTGAAGGAAGCCTTCACGCTGATGGGCTCGCGTCAGGTGCGCGGCAAGCTGGTGTTGATCAACGCTTGAATCCGGCTTCTCGCTGGTGACGCACCGCGAGCACAAAGACGGTGTCGATGTCCGGGACAAAGTGGTAAAGGGCGACGTACCCACGTGCGTCGGACCCAATCACCAACTCCCGTTTGCCGCCTTTCACAGGGCGACCGATCAGCGGGTTGCTGGTCAGAATCTGGATGGCTTGCAGGATCTCGCCCATGCGCACAGGGGCATCCACACCCTCGTGCTGCGTCAGGTGATCAAGGAAACGATCGAGGTCGTCCAGGACTTCGGGTACCAGCTCAATGCGCGCCATGACTGAAGTCAGTCCCCCGGTTGCCTTGCTGCAGGCTTGCGGGGCTGCTCACCGCGCGCCCTCGCTTCTAGGTAGGCTCTGGCTTCATCCCAAGGCACGGATTGGCCCGTGGCCAGCAACTGCGCCCAACGCTGGTCAGCCAGTCGGTGGAAGGCGTCGTCCTGCTCGACTTGTTCGACGGTCTGCGCGATGGCATCAAGGATGAAGGCGTGAGCGGTTTTGCCTGCGCGCTCGGCGGCGGCAGCGACACGCGCCTTCAAATCCTCTTCAAGTCGAATGGTGGTGGTGGACATGGCAACCTCCCGGGTGAGGATCAAAATGTAGCACTTAAGTGACACATCCGTCACTGACCCTCTGCATGCGGCGACTGATCAAGTCCTCTGCGGCGCCAGCGCCCACTGCACATGCGGCGTCACCAGCGCCAGATCGGCCCCGGCGGGCGGCTGAATCAGCCACTGCTGCAGGGCTTGTTCGATGGCCTGACGGGTTGCTGGCTGCAAGGGCTTGCTCGATGCCGCACCGTCGCCATGCAGCGCATTGCCCATGGCCACGGCCAGGTTGCGCTGCCAGCGGCCAAAACCGATGCGCCGGATGGGGCTGCCCTCGGTCAGTCGCAAAAAGGTGGCCTCGTCCCACGCCCACAGGTGAAGCAGGTCGGGCTGCGCCAGGGCCGGGCGCACGTCAAAGTCGGCCACCACCGCGCGGGTGGCAAATTTGTTCCACGGACACGCCAGTTGACAGTCGTCGCAGCCGTAGATGCGGTTGCCCATCAACGGGCGCAAGTCCAGCGGGATCTCACCGGGGTGCTCGATGGTCAGGTAGGAGATGCAACGCCGGGCGTCGACCTGCCGCTCACCCACGATGGCCTGGGTCGGGCACAGGTCCATGCAGGCGCTGCAAGAGCCGCAATGCGAGGACTCGGGTTCGGTCAGTGGCAGGCGCAGGTCCACATAGATCTCGCCCAGGAAAAACGTGGAGCCCGCCTGGCGGGACAACAGCAACGTGTGCTTGCCACGCCAGCCCAGACCACTGCGGCTGGCCAGTTCCACCTCCAGCACCGGTGCCGAGTCCGTGAACACGCGGTGGCCAAACGGCCCCAGGTGCTCGGCCAGGCGATCGGCCAGCTTTTGCAGGCGGGCACGCAACACCTTGTGATAGTCCCGCCCCCGGGCATAGACCGACACGGCCGCCGCCTCCGGCAGGGCCAGGCGATCCCATTCCAGGGCCTGCCAGCCGTCGGGCGTCTGGCTGGGCAGGTAATCCATGCGCGCGGTGATCACACACACAGTGCCGGGCACCAGTTCAGCAGGACGGGCCCGTTTGAGGCCATGCTGGGCCATGTAGTGCATCTCACCGTGGAAACCACGTGACAGCCAGGCCAATAATCCGGGCTCGGCACTTGACAAGTCCACGTCCGCTACGCCAATCTGAGAAAATCCCAGTTCTGTGGCCCACTGTCGCAGTCGCGCCAGCACTTCTGGCCCGTTCAGGACGCGCCCATCCTCCGGAATCGGCGGATGTTGCGGAACGGCAGAAGGGGCAGACGCATGAGGCATGTGTTGATCGTAGCAAGAGCAAAGAGCACCCACCATTTTGACCACTCCGGCCATGAGCCCCCAGCCGACTGACGCCGTCATCCACTGGCGCGACGAGTCCGACTGCCAGCAGTTCGCTGAACGGCTGGCCGCTCTGGTGCGTCCTTGCCTGGTCCAGGGTGGTCAGGTGCTGATCGAGCTGAGGGGCACCCTGGGTGCGGGCAAGACCACGTTCACGCGCCACCTGCTGCGGGCACTGGGCGTGCAAGGCCGCATCAAGAGCCCCAGCTATGCCGTGGTGGAGCCCCACGAGGTCGATGACCTGAACATCTGGCACTTTGACTTTTACCGCTTTGCCGAACCCCGTGAGTGGGAAGATGCGGGTTTTCGGGACCTGTTTGCCGCCGCGGGCCTCAAGCTGGTCGAGTGGCCCGACAAGGCCGAAGGCCTGCTGCCACCGGCTGACCTGCGCATGAACCTGGACATCCTGGCCGACGAGCAGCGTGAACTCACGCTGAGCGCCGCCACCCCCCAGGGCCAGCGTTGGCTGGGTGCGCTGCAAAGCACCGCCAAGGAGGTCGCATGAGCTCACACCACAGCGCCAAACTGACTCGACGTGATGCCTTGCGTGCCGGCGTGGTGGCCAGCCTGCAGGGCAGCGTCATCCTGGCCCTGGGGCCCGCCGAGTTGGCCTGGGGGGCCCAGTTGATGGCGGTGCGCGTGTGGCCGGCCAAGGACTACACCCGCGTGACGCTGGAATCCGACACGCCCCTGACGGCCAAGCACTTCATCATGAGCAACCCCTACCGGTTGGTCATCGACATCGACGGGCTGCAGTTGAGTCCTCAGTTGCGCGAACTGGTGAGCAAGGTGCGCGCCGACGACCCCTACATCGCCGGCGTGCGGGCAGGCCAGTACCAGCCCCGCGTGGTGCGTCTGGTGCTGGACCTCAAGCAGCCCACCAAGCCGCAGGTGTTCACGCTGTTGCCCGTGGCGGCCTACCAGCACCGCATGGTGTTTGACCTGTACCCCTCGCAAGAGGCCGATCCGGCCGCGACCCTGGCAGGCGCGCCCGCCAGCACCGTCGCGCCGGTGGTGACAGCGGCCACGGCGGCAGCAGACAGCAAGGCCTCCGGGGCCAGCCCCCAGGGCAACGCATCCGCCCAGGCGGCCAGCACGCCCAAAGGCGCCGCCAGTTCACCCGTGAGCATGGAGCAGCGCTCCACCCAGGCGGCCGATGCCATGAACGACGCGCTGGGAGATTTCATCGGCGACCTCAGGCGCAAACCGATGCCGGATCGCCAGGCCAAGGCAGCGCCGAGGCTGCCAGAGGCCGTGAGCCAGCAACGCGAGGCCGACGCCACCGAGGCCGAACGCCGCTCGGGCGCCCGGCGGCTGATGATCGTCGCCATCGACCCCGGCCATGGCGGCGAGGACCCAGGCGCCATTGGCCCCAGCGGGCTCTATGAAAAAGACGTGGTGCTGTCGATCGCGTACAAGATGCGCGACCGCATCAATGCCACGCCCGGCATGCGTGCCATGCTCACCCGCGATGGCGACTATTTTGTGCCGCTGCACGAGCGGGTGCGCAAGGCCCGCCGTGTGGAGGCTGACCTGTTCATCTCGGTGCACGCCGATGCCTTCATGAACCCGCAGGCCCGGGGGGCTTCGGTGTTTGCGCTCTCGGAAGGCGGCGCCACCAGTGCGGCTGCGCGCTGGATGGCCAACAAGGAAAACGCGTCCGACCTGGTCGGTGGCGTGAACATCAAGGCCAAGGATGCGCAGGTCATGCGCACCTTGCTGGACATGTCGACCACCGCCCAGATCAAGGACAGCATGAAGCTGGGTCGTGTGGTGCTGGGCCACCTGGGCAAGGTGGGCAAGTTGCACAAGCCGCATGTGGAACAGGCCGGGTTTGCCGTGCTCAAGGCGCCGGACATCCCCTCCATCCTGGTCGAGACGGGCTTCATCTCGAACCCGGAAGAAGAGTCCAAGCTCAAGGACGATGGCTATCAGGACGAGCTGGCCGATGCCCTCATGACCGGGGTCAGCCGCTACTTTGCGCGCAACCCGCCGCTGGCCCGCAACCGCGCTTTGTGATCTTGTCGACTGGAGTGGCCGGCCTCAGACGGCCTTGCCCGCCGTCTGACGAGCCCGCCAGGCGCCAAACAGCGCGATCAGGCCGGGAATCAGGATCAGGGCCCAGATGATCTTGCTCAGGTTGGCCTGCACCCAGGGCAGGTTGCCAAAGAAGTAGCCCACCGTGGTCAGGCCCACCACCCAGATCACGGCACCGATCACGTTGTAGGCCGTGAAGGTGATGCGGTTCATCTCGGCCACACCCGCCACAAAGGGCGCAAAGGTGCGCACAAACGGCATGAAACGCGCCAGGATGATGGTGATCCCGCCATGCTTTTGATAGAACTCGTGGGCGGCATCAAACGCCTTGCGGTTGAACCAGCGTGAGTTCTCCCACTGGAACACCTTGGGGCCCACCTTGCGACCGATCGTGTAGTTGACCTGGTCGCCCAAAATGGCCGCCACCAGCATCAGGATCACCACCACCGGAAAGCTCAGTTGCCCCACGCCGGCCATGGCACCCACCACGAACAGCAGCGAGTCGCCTGGCAGGAACGGCATGACCACCAGCCCGGTCTCGACAAAGATGATCAGGAACAGCAGGGCGTAGACCCACATGCCATAGGCCTGCACAAACTCCGTGAGGTGCTTGTCCACATGCAGGATGAAGTCGATGAGGGCGAGTGCGATGTCCATGCGCGGCATTATCCCGGACAGTTTTCCTGCAGGCGGGCAGCGCCCCACCTAAAATGCGGGGATGAGCCACGACCGACCGACCCGCCCCAGCATCCTGGAACTGCCCGACGAACTGATCAGCCAGATCGCGGCCGGTGAAGTGGTCGAGCGCCCCGCCTCGGTCGTGCGCGAGCTGGTCGACAACGCGCTGGACGCTGGCGCCACCCAGGTCACCGTCAAGCTGCTGGCTGGCGGCATCCGTCAGATCCTGATCGAAGACGACGGCTGCGGCATCCCGGTCGAAGAGCTGCCCCTGGCCCTCAAGCGCCACGCGACCAGCAAGATCCGCTCGCTGCACGACCTGGAAAGCGTCATGACCATGGGCTTTCGGGGCGAAGCCCTGGCGGCCGTGTCCTCGGTGGCCGAGATGGCCATTGCCAGCCGCACGCCCGATGCGGCGCATGCGCACCGGCTGGATGCCCGATCGGGTGAGTTGACCCCGTCGGCCCGCAGCACCGGCACCAGCATCGACGTGCGGGAGCTGTTCTTCAACACCCCGGCCCGGCGCAAGTTCCTCAAGTCGGAGTCGACCGAGATGGCGCATTGCCTGGAGGCCGTGCGCCGCCACGCGCTGGCCCGCCCCGACGTGGGCTTCACGGTCTGGCACGAAGGCAAGCTGATCGAGCAATGGCGCGCGGCCTCGCTGGATCAGCGCCTGCGCGATGTGCTGGGCGACGACTTCATCCGCAACAGCGTGGCGGTGGACCTGCAGGTCGGGCCGGTACACGTGACGGGCCGCGCGGGCATCCCCGATGCGGCGCGCACCCGGGCCGATCAGCAGTACTGCTACGTCAACGGCCGCTATGTGCGCGACAAGCTGCTGGCCCACGGTGTGCGCGCCGCCTATGAAGACGTGCTGCACGGCCACA
Organism: Aquabacterium sp.; assembly: GCA_035438885.1. GTDB lineage: Bacteria > Pseudomonadota > Gammaproteobacteria > Burkholderiales > Burkholderiaceae_C > Aquabacterium. Next base: position 30,030 of record DAORJC010000002.1, read on the forward strand.
AACAGCCGGTCTATGCGCTGTTTGTGGGCATCACCCCCGAACTGGTCGACGTGAACGTGCACCCCACCAAGATCGAGGTGCGCTTTCGCGATGGCCGCGAGGTGCACCAGGCCATGCGCAAGGCGGTCGATGCGGCGCTGGCGGTGTCACGTGCCGGCCTGACGCCCGAAGGGGCTGCGACCGCCCCTGCCACCACACCCGCCTATGCGGCCGGCCACCCGGTCAGCGCACCCGAAGGCTCGCGCCCTGTGGCCACGCGCGATCAGGATCGGCTGCCCTGGGGAGCCCTGGCGCCCACCTCTGATGCCGCGCCCGAGCGCCGCTGGGGCGGCTGGCCCACCGAGGCCCAGTCGGTCAGCCAGGGCACCTCAGGCATCCTGGTGCAAGACCGTGGGTTGGATGACTCAGCGGGCTGGCCCGCCAGCTCGGTGCCGGGCCTGGGCACGGCCAGCCTGGCCCCACGTGCCTGGCCTGCTCCCGTCCAGCACCCCAACCAGGACATCACCCAAGACACGGCCCTTGGCCTGGCCGACACGGCCCCCGAGGACTGGCCTCTGGGGCGCGCCATTGCGCAGATCAGCGGCATCTATGTGCTGGCCGAAAACGCCAAGGGCCTGGTCATTGTCGACATGCACGCTGCCCACGAGCGCATCGTCTACGAACGCCTCAAGCAGCAGATGGCGCAAGACCAGTTGCCCTCACAGCCCCTGCTGATCCCCGTGACCTTTGCCGCCACCCCCCAGGAGGTGGCCACTGCCGAGACGCACCACGCCGCCTTGATGGCCCTGGGGATGGACATCGGCGCCCTGGGCCCCAAGACCCTGGCCGTGCGCTCGCGCCCGGTCGCGCTGTCACAAGCCGACCTGGTCGACCTGGCCCGCTCGGTGCTGGGCGAGCTGGCTGGCTTTGACGCCACCACGGTGGTACAACGCGCCCAGCACGAACTGCTGGCGACCATGGCCTGCCACGGTGCCGTGCGAGCCAACCGCCGACTGACCTTGACCGAAATGAACGCCCTGCTGCGCGACATGGAAGCCACGGAACGCGCCGACCAGTGCAACCATGGCCGCCCCACCTGGCGCCAGTTGACCGTGGCCGAACTCGACAACCTGTTCATGCGAGGCCGCTGAGCCGCACCGGGTTCTCCGACGCATGCCCCCTGAACGCCGCCCGGCCCCGAAAGACACCCCATGAGCGAACGCCGCAAACTGAGCCTGCCCACCGGCAAACCCGACCCCGACGAGGACGCCCCCCGTCGCAAGCCCGTGCGCCCCAATGCACCGATCGCCCGCAACCGCGTGCGCCAGGCCCCCGCGGAACCCGCCGCCACACCCGCTCCACGTGACTCGCGTGAACCGCGTGAGGCCAGGCCCCAGGCCCAGGCTGAGCAGCGCCCGTCACCACGCCCGCCTCGGCAGGCTGCGCCCAACCCTCGGCAAGAGCAGGCGCCACGGCGTGCGTCCGCTCCACGTCAGGACGCGCGCCAGGACCCACGTCAAGCCCAGCGCCAGGATCCTCGAAGCAGCCATGGCGACAGCACCCGGCCCGGCGACCGATCCGACCCACGCCACGCGCCCCGACAAGAGACGCCCTACGGCCGGGACGAACAGCGCCCGGCGCCTCGGCAGGATCACCGCCGCAATGACGCGCCTGCCGCCATGCGCCGCCCGGAGCCCAGCCACCGCCAGACCCCGGAAGACGGCCGCGTGCGCCTGTCCAAACTGATGAGCGAGCAAGGCCTGTCTTCGCGCCGTGAGGCCGACGACTGGATCGAGCAAGGCTGGGTCCGGGTCGACGGCGAAGTGGTCTCCGAACTGGGCACCCGCGTCTGGCCCCACCAGACCATCACCATCGACCCGCTGGCCCATGCCCAACAGGCCATGCGCGTGACCATCCTGATCCACAAGCCCATCGGCTTTGTCAGTGGCCAGGCCGAAGACGGGCACGAGCCCGCCGTGGTGCTGGTGCGCCCCGAGAACCGCTGGTCGGGCGACACCCTGCCCTGGCAGCTCACCCGCGGTCACCTGAACAAGCTGGCCCCTGCTGGTCGGCTGGACATTGACTCCACCGGGCTGCTGGTGCTGACACAGGACGGCCGCATCGCCCGCCACCTGATCGGCGAGGACTCCACCGTGGAGAAGGAATACCTGGTCCGCGTGCAATGGGAGCGCGACCCCGAGGCGGAAAACGTCATGGCGGTCACGCCGCCCGAGGCCATTGAACAACTGCGCCACGGCCTGTGGCTGGATGAGCGCCCGCTGCGTCCGGCCAAGGTGTCGTGGCAGAACGAGCAGCAACTGCGCTTTGTCCTCAAGGAAGGCAAGAAGCGCCAGATCCGCCGCATGTGTGAACTGGTGGGCCTGAAGGTGGTGGGCCTCAAGCGCGTGCGCATGGGCCAGCTCACCCTGGGCAAACTGCCCCTGGGTCAATGGCGCTTCCTGCGGCCTGATGAGCAGTTCTGACCCACGGGCCCGCCTGGCGGCGATGACCCCAATGGTGGTCATCCTGGCGCTGTCCTTCCTGCTGGGCCTGCAGCCCATTGCGACCGACCTGTACCTGCCGGCCATGCCGCAGATGCAGCAGGCGCTGGGCGTGAGCCAGGCCGATGCGCAGTGGACGCTCTCGTCCATCGTGCTGGCCTTCGGCACGGCCCAACTGGTGTGGGGCCCGGTGTCCGACCGCATCGGGCGCCGCCCGGTGTTGCTCTGGGGCCTGAGCCTGTTTGTGCTGGCCTCGGTGGCCACGGTGCTGGCGCCCAACCTGACCGTCATGATCCTGGCCCGTGTGGCCCAGGGCCTGGGTCTGGCCGCGGCCGTGGTCTGCGGCCGGTCCATGATCCGCGACCTGTACGCCCCGGAAGAAGGCGCCCGCGTGCTGTCCAAAGCCTTGAGCGGCCTGGGCATCCTGGCCCTGGTCGGCCCTTTGGTGGGTGGTGTAACGGCCGCCTGGCTGGGTTGGCGCGCCACGCTGGCCGTGGTCGGCCTGTTTGCGCTGATCGGCCTGGGCTTTGTGGCCTGGCGCCTGCGCGAGACGCTGCCCGGCGATCGCAGGCAGTCCGCCATGAGCCTGGGGCAACGGGTGAGCCAATGGCGTCACATCACCGCCCAACCCATGTTCAGGGCCTACACGGCACTGACCTCGTCCACCTATGGTGGCCTGTATGTGTTCCTGGCCGCATCGCCCTTTGTGTTCATCGATGTGCTGCACGTGAGCCGCCCGGTCTTTGGCGCCATGATGGCCTCCATGTCACTGGGCTACCTGCTGGGCACCATGGTCTGCCGACATCGCCTGCCCCGCATGGGTCTGGCGGGCACCGTGCGCCTGGGGGCTTGGTTGTCGGCCACGGGTGGGCTGTCGGGTGTGGTCCTCTCGGCCATCGGGCTGATCTGGGACTGGACGCCGCAGGCCTGGATGATGCTGCCTGGGTTCTGGCTGTACGCCGTCGCCCACGGCATCCACCAGCCCTGCAGCCAGGCCGGTGTGGTGGCCGCGTTTCCGCAACAGGCCGGTGCCGCCTCGGCCCTGTCAGGTTTCATCATGAGCGCGCTGGCCTTTGGCATTGCCGCCCTGCTGTCGGCCTGGATGAAGCACCCGGCATGGGCCGGCACCATCCACCCCTTGACCCTGGGCGTCGGCCTGGGCGGCCTGATCACGGCCACCGTGGCCCTGGGGCGCGTGCAGCGCGACGGCAGCCCCGCGCCATCGCCCCCCATGCAAGTCACCCCCTGAACCATGCCGACACCCGATGAGCGCACCCTGATCCTGGCCGGGCCCACGGCCTCCGGCAAGACCGCACTCGCCTTGCGGCTGGCCCAGCACCTGCCGATCGAGATCATCAGCGTCGACTCGGCCCTCGTGTACCGAGACATGGACATCGGCACGGCAAAACCCAGCGCGCAGGAGCTGGCCGCGGTGCCGCATCACCTGATCGATCTGATCGACCCCCTTGAGAGCTACAGCGCGGCACGCTTTGTCAGCGACACGCGCCGGCTGATGACCGAGATTCGGGCTCGGGGCCGGGTGCCGCTGCTGGTGGGTGGCACCATGCTCTACATCAAGGCCCTGGTGGACGGGCTCGATGACATCCCCTCGGCGGCGCCCGAGGTGCGCGCCCTGCTGGACCAGCGCGCCTTGCACGAAGGCTGGCCCGCCCTGCACGCCGAACTGGCCCGGGTGGACCCCCTGACCGCCGCACGCCTGGCGCCCAACGATTCACAGCGCATCCAGCGGGCGCTGGAGGTCTGGCACACCTCCGGGCAACCCATCTCGGCGTTCCAGCGCCGCCATGCGCCGGATGCTGAAACGACCTCCACGTCAGCCGCACCAGATGGCGTGGTGATGGTCTCGCTGGAGCCCGCTGATCGCCTGTGGCTGCACGCACGCATCAACCTGCGCTTTGCCCAGATGATGGAACAGGGCCTGATCGACGAGGTCTTGCGCCTGCGGGCGCGGGGCGACCTGCACCTGGGCCTGTCATCGATCCGGTGTGTGGGCTACCGACAGGTCTGGGAAGCGCTGGACCAAGGCCTGGACCTGAACCAGCCCCAGGTGCGTGCCGCCGTGGCCGAACGCGGCGCGGCAGCCACCCGCCAGTTGGCCAAGCGTCAGATCACCTGGCTGCGCAGCATGCCCTGGCGACATGCCATTGCCTGCGACATCACCTCCGCCGACGAGGCCTTGGAGCAGACACTGGCGCTGATTCAGCCCTGAGCGTCGCGTCCACGGTGGGCGTCGGCGTTGACCACCAGGCGCTGCAACATGCCCAGCAGTTGCTGCCACTCCTCATGCGTGAAGCCCTTGAGGTAAGCGTTCTGGACATCGGACAGCACAAAGGGCACCTGCGCGGCGGCGGTCAGACCGGATTCGGTCAGGCTCAAATGTGAGACCCTGCGGTCCTCGGTGGAGCGCACCCTTCGGCAAAGGCCCTTGGCCTCCAGGCGATCCAGGGTCCGCGTAAGGGCACCTGGGTCAATCTGGAGCTCACGTGCCATCTCGGCCAGCGTGGACGCCCGGCCCTTGTAAAGCAGGTACAGCGGCGCCCATTGCGCGTGAGTCAGGTCATGCCCTTGAGCCGCCAGTTGCCGGTCCACATCGTTGACCAGGCTGAGCATGATGCGCCGCATCAGAAAGCCCATGGACTCTTCACTGCAATAGCGCTCGGCCTCGTAAAAGCCGTCTTCAGGCGCCGGAAGTTGCTTGCTCATGCAAGTAATATTATTTGCCTGCACAAATATTGTCAAGGCAGGATAATGGCCGCATGGCGCCCGCGCGCCGCCCTTTTCATGCATCCCATGTCGTCGACCACCCTGGACTCCGCACCGCCCGTCGTCAAAGTCTCACCCGGCCAGCTCAAGGCCCTGGTGCCGTTTTTGCGCCCCTACCGTGGCCGCATCATCCTGGCCGCCATCTTCCTGGTGCTGGCGGCCCTGACCACGCTGCTGTTGCCCCTGGCCCTTCGCAACCTGATCGACCAGGGCTTTGTCTCGACCGACCCGGGTGCGCGCGTGATGGCCTTGCGCGACCACTTCCTGGCGCTGGGTGCCGTGGGCGTGGCATTGGGGGTGTTCTCAGCCTCTCGCTACTACTGCGTGACCTGGCTGGGCGAACGCCTGGCCGCCGACCTGAAAAGCGCGGTCTACGCCCATGTGCTCCAACAAAGCCCCGAGTTTTTCGAGACCACGCAAACCGGTGAGGTGCTCTCGCGCCTGACGGCTGACACCACCCTGATCCAGTCGGTGGTGGGCTCCAGCCTGTCGATCGGTCTGCGCAACGCGATCATGGGCCTGGGCGCCCTGACGCTGCTGATCATCACCAACCCCACGGTGATGGCCTCGGTGATCGGCTTCATCATCCTGGTGCTGGCACCGGCCATCATTGCGGGACGCCGCGTGCGCCGCCTCTCGCGCGACAGCCAGGACCGTGTGGCCGACTCCAGCGCCATTGCCGCCGAGACCCTCAACGCCATCCCCGTGGTCCAGAGCTACACCTCTGAAAACCGCGAAGCCCAGCGCTTTGGCGTGGCCACCGAAAACGCCTTTGGCACCAGCGTGCGCCGTGCCCGCATGCGTGCCGCCCTGGTCGCCTTTGTGATCAGCGGCATTGCCAGCGCCATGCTGTGGGGCCTGTACCAGGGCACCCAGGCCGTGGTCGAGGGCCGCATCAGTGCCGGGCACATGGGGCAGACCGTGGTCTATGTGATCCTGCTCATCAGCTCCACCGCGGCGCTGTCCGAGATCTACGGCGAGATCCTGCGCGCCGCCGGGGCCACCGAGCGCCTGATCGAGCTGCTGCAGACCCGCTCGGCCATCAACGACCCCGGCCAGCCCAGTGCCCTGCCCGCCTCCACCGGCGGTGCCCGCATTGAGCTGGAGAACATCAGCTTCAACTACCCGTCGCGCCCCCTGCAGGCGGCCCTTCAAGGCCTGAGCCTGAGCGTTCAGCCCGGCGAGACCGTGGCCCTGGTGGGCCCCAGCGGTGCAGGCAAGACCACCGTGTTCCAGTTGCTGCAGCGCTTTTACGACCCGCAGTCCGGCCGCATCCTGCTCGATGGCATCCCCATCCGGCAGTTGACCCTTCAGGCGCTGCGCGAGCGCATTGGCGTGGTGCCCCAGGACAGCACGGTGTTCTCGGCCAGCGCCCTGGAGAACATCCGCTATGGCCGCCCCGATGCCACCGATGCCGAGGTGATCGCCGCGGCCACAGCCGCCCACGCCCATGAGTTCCTGACCCGCCTGCCGGAGGGCTACCACACCTTCCTGGGCGAGCGAGGCGTGCGCCTGTCGGGCGGCCAGCGCCAGCGCATCAGCATTGCACGCGCCATCCTCAAGAACGCGCCCCTGTTGCTGCTGGACGAGGCCACCAGCGCACTGGACACCGAGAGCGAACGCGCCGTGCAGGCTGCCCTCGAGGAGGCCATGAAGGGCCGCACCACCCTGGTCATTGCCCACCGTCTGAGCACGGTCATCAACGCGCACCGCATCGCCGTGCTGGAGCACGGTCAACTGATCGACATCGGCACCCATGCCGAACTGCTGGGGCGCTGCGAGCTGTATGCCCGGCTGGCAGCCGCCCAACTGGACTCGGCCGACCACACCCTGGCCGCCTGAACGCCAGACACCCCAGGTCAACGCCCGGGCCCGCCCGCGCGTTAAGGATTCAACACCCTCTTCTGGAGCGACCCGACATGATCCACACCACCACACGCACCCAACGCCTGGCCCTGACATTCACCGCTGCCGCAGCCCTGCTGTCGGGCTGCGCCAACATGAGCGACACCGAGCGCCGCACGGCCACGGGTGCCGCCATTGGTGCCGTCACCGGCGCCGTCTTGGGCGAAGTCACCGGCAACAAGGCTGGCACGGGTGCCGTGGTGGGCGCCATGGCCGGCGCCGTCATCGGCAATGTGTGGTCCCGCCGCCTGGAAGAACAACAAAAGGCCATGGAAACGGCCACCCAAGGCACGGGTGTGGACGTCAGCCGCACGGCCGACAACCAGCTCAAGCTGAACATCCCCAGTGACATCTCGTTCGACAAGAACAGCGCCACGCTCAAGCCCGAGCTGCGCGACGTGCTGACCGCCTTTGCCCAAGGCCTGACGGCCAACCCAGGCCTGCTGGTTCGGGTGGTGGGTCACACCGACAGCACGGGCAGCGATGCCATCAACAACCCGCTGTCGCAGCAGCGCGCCGACACGGTTCGCAACTACCTCGAAGACCGTGGCGTGCCCGCCAGCCGCATCGAGGCCGTGGGCCGTGGCTCGCGCGAGCCCATCGCCAGCAACAACACGACCGAAGGTCAGGCCCGCAACCGCCGCGTGGAAATCTTCCTGCGCGAACCAAGCTGACCCCACCCTTGCCCTGCCAGCGTCAGGGTTCAACAGCCGGGATGGATAATCCCGGCTGTTGTCATTTTCAAGGACCCCCAAGGTGAGCCGTCCTGTCCGCAGCCAATACGAAGACTTCATGCGCCACGTGCACACCACGGGCGTGTTCAAGGCCGACCGCACCGGCACCGGCACGCGCAGCGTGTTTGGCCACCAGATGCGTTTTGACCTGAGCGAAGGCTTTCCCCTGGTCACCACCAAGAAGGTCCACCTCAAATCGATCATCGTCGAGCTGTTGTGGTTCCTGCGTGGCGATGACAACGTCAAGTACCTCAAAGACCACGGCGTCACGATCTGGGACGAGTGGGCCCGCGAAGACGGCTCCCTGGGCCCGGTCTACGGCGTGCAATGGCGCAACTGGCCCAAGCCCGATGGCGGCCATGTCGACCAGATCGCCGAAGTGGTCAAGCAGCTCAAGACCAGCCCCGACTCGCGCCGCATCATCGTGAGCGCCTGGAACGTGGGCCTGATCGAGCAGATGGCCCTGCCGCCGTGCCATGCGTTTTTCCAGTTCTATGTGGCCCCCCCGACCGAGGTCGGTGGTCGCGGCAAGCTCAGCTGCCAGCTCTACCAGCGCAGCGCCGACATCTTCCTGGGCGTGCCCTTCAACATCGCCAGCTATGCGCTGCTGACCCACATGCTGGCCCAGCAATGCGACCTGGATGTGGGCGACTTCATCTGGACCGGTGGCGACTGCCACATCTACAGCAACCACACCGAACAGGTCGAGCTGCAACTGAGCCGCCAGCCCCACCCCTACCCGGTGCTGAACATCAAGCGCAAGCCCGATTCCATCTTTGACTACGCGTACGAAGACTTCGAAGTGCTTGAGTACGAACATCACCCGGCCATCAAGGCCCCTGTGGCCGTCTGACCCCATGAGCAAGCCCTCGACCGACGCATTGCGCAAGCTGCAGTTCCTGCAATGGATGTCCTGGCTGGAGGGCGGCACCTTGCTGCTCTTGCTGCTGGTGGCCGTGCCCCTCAAGCGCCTGGCCGGCATCCCCGAGGTGGTGTCCTGGGTGGGCCCGGTTCATGGCGGGGCCTTTCTGGTCTACATCGCCATGGTGCTGGTGGTGACGAGCGCCAAGCCCTGGACCTCGCTGGATTCACTCAAGCTGCTGTTGGCCGCCTTCATCCCCTTTGGGGCCTGGATGGTGAGTGGATCGTTCAAACGTGTGGCCACCGAGCTGGCGGCCACCAAGGGGGCGGCAGGAACACGCCCATGAGCACACCCATGACCCTCAGCCTGATCGCCGCCGTGGCCCGCAATGGCGCCATCGGCAAGGACAACGCCCTGCTGTGGCGCCTGCCCGAGGACCTCAAGTTCTTCAAGCGCACCACCCTGGGCTGCCCGGTCCTGATGGGACGCAAGACCTTCGAATCCATCGGCCGCCCCCTGCCGGGTCGACGCAACATCGTGATCACCCGCAATGCCACCTGGCAACACGACGGGGTGGAAGTGGCGCATTCGCTGGACGAGGCACTGACCCTGGCTGCTCAGGAAGCGCGCGTGTTCGTGATCGGTGGTGGCGAGCTTTACGCCCAGGCCCTGCCGCGGGCCGACGAGCTCATCCTCACCGAGGTGGATGCCGACTTTGAAGGCGGCACCTTTTTCCCCCCCTGGGACCGCCGCGCCTTTGTCGAGCACAGCCGCGAAACCCATCATTCCGATCTGGGTTGGCCTTACCACTTTGTGGTCTACCGACGCGTCCCGGGCGCCTCAAGCTTCCAGACAACCTGACATTGCCAGCCAATGGTTCGTTTTTTTCGAACCATCGTTCTGTCAAAGGTGGCTTCACGGTAGCCGCATTGTTGGGTAAGCTAGAAGGTTCGCCGCCTTCATGGTGGCACGGACCCGCACACTGACTGATCATGGAATTTCTCTTCGACCCCAACATCTGGATCGCCTTTGCGATGCTCACCGCCCTGGAAATCGTCCTGGGCGTGGACAACATCATCTTCATCTCGATCCTGGTGGGGCGCCTGCCGCCTGAGGTTCGCGACAAGGCGCGCCGTCTGGGCCTGGGATTTGCCATGGTCTCGCGCCTGCTGCTGTTGTTCTCCCTGAGCTGGGTCATGGGCCTCAAGACCGACCTGTTCCACGTGTTCGACATCGGCATCAGTGGCCGCGACCTGGTGTTGCTGTTTGGTGGCCTGTTCCTGCTCTACAAGGCCTCGCACGAGATCTTTGTGGAAGTCGAGGCCCGTGAGCAAGACGGCCCACCGCAGACCGACGAGGTCGCCCTCAAGGCTGCCGGTACGCGTTTGTTCTGGGGCATCATCGGCCAGATTGCCATCATCGACATCGTCTTCTCGCTGGACTCCGTGATCACCGCCGTGGGCATGGTCGACCAGATCGGCGTGATGGTGGCCGCCGTGGTGACCTCGGTGGGCGTGATGCTGTTTGCAGCCAAACCGATTGGTGACTTCGTGGATGCTCACCCGTCGGTCAAGGTGCTGGCCCTGGCCTTCCTGGTGATGGTGGGCATGGCCCTGACCGCCGAAGCGCTGGACGCCCATGTGCCCAAGGGCTACATCTACGCGGCCATGGCCTTCTCGCTGGCCGTTGAAGCACTCAACATCCGCTCGCGCGCCAAGCGGCTGGCGGCCGCTGCCGCAGCCAAGGGCACCCAGGCCTGATCAGGAGGCCAGAAGCCTGCCCAACGCCTCCAGGCCCACCGGGGCCTGAGGCATCCAGGGCACGGCAAAGGTCCGCTGCGCCAGCCCCCCCGCCAGACGGGCCATCTGTTGGCGCTCGCCCTCCAGGCGGGCCTTGAGCAACGGATCCTGCGTGCCTGCGGCCAGGATCGACTTGTTGACCACCCAGGCATACGGCTCGATGCTCGCGCGGCGCAGGTCATCCTGCAAGGCTGCGGCCTGCGACACCGGCGTCACCTCCGGTAAGGTGACCAGGATGATGCGGGTGTAGCTGGCGTCCTGCAGGCGCATGAGGGGGGTGACCACATGCACCGAGGCCTTGCCTTCAAACTCGCGCGTCATCTGCCGGTGATACGCCCCGGTGGCATCCATCAGCAGCAGCGAGTGCCCGGTCGGGGCCGTGTCCAGCACCACAAAGGCGCTGCGCGCCTCCGCCACCGTGCGCGAGAACGCGTGGAAAACGGCCACCTCTTCGGTGCAGGGCGACTGCAAGTCCTCCAGCAGCAAGGCTTTTTCCTGCTCATCCAGCCCGGGTGAGCGCGCGACCATGATCTTGTCGATGTAGCGCTGCGTCTCGACCTTGGGGTCGATGCGACCGACCTTCAGGCCCGGCAATTCACCATTGAGCGTCATGGCCAGGTGGGCTGCCGGGTCGGTGGTGCTGAGGTGCACCTCGTGCCCGCGCTTGACCAGGCCGATGGCCAGGGCCGCCGCAATCGTGGTCTTGCCAACGCCGCCCTTGCCCATCACCATGATCAGTCCGCGTCCGGCAGCGGCCAGCTCCTCCACCAGTTGGTCGATGTGCCCGGCAGACAGCGCGGGTGCATCGGCTTGCGGCCTGACCAGACCACCGACTGGTGGCGCATCGGTCAACAAGGCACGCAAGGCAGGCAAGCCCACCGTGTCAAACGCTCGCAAAGGCACCTGGCTTTGGGGCAAGGCTCGCAGCGCATCGGGCATGGACGCCAGGGCTTGCTGACCCAGGGCCTCGATGGCGCCTGCCACGGCGTCATGGGGATCGGTCGCCTTGAACACCCCGTTGATCACCAACTGCTGGTGGTTCAGACCCAGCACACGCAATTCATCGGACGTGCGAGCGGCCTCGGCCAGCGCACTGCGGTCGGCACGGGCCACCAGCACGACGGTGGTCAGCAACGGATCGCACAAGGCGACCAGGGCCGCATTGAAGCGCTCCTCCTGCATCTTCAGGCCCGAATGCGGCCCCAGGCAGGAGGCACCACGGTCGTTGTCCTTGAGGAAACCACTCCAGGCCTTGGGCAAGCTCAGCAGGCGCAGCGTGTGCCCGGTCGGGGCCGTGTCAAAAACGATGTGGTCGTAGGCAGCCGCATCGCCGGCCAGCAGGTTCGAGAACTCGTCAAACGAGGCGATCTCGGTCGTGCAGGAGCCGGACAACTGCTCACGCACCGTGGCCCGCTCGGCCTCGGTGGTGTGTGCCTCCATCTGCGCCAGCACGCGCTGGCGGTAGGTCTCGGCGGCCACATCCGGGTCGATGTTGATCACCGACAACCCCGGTGCGCCGGGCACGGGGGTGGGCGTGTTGCGAAGCTCGATGCCCAGCATTTCATCCAGGTTGGAGGCCGCATCCGTGCTGACCAGCAGCACCTTCTTGCCGGCATCTGCCAGCGTCAAGGCGGTGGCGGTGGACAACGACGTCTTGCCGACGCCCCCTTTGCCCGTGAAGAACAGGTGACGAGTCGGCTGACCGAGAAAACGCAGTGTCCGGGGCTGCGGCTGCGGCTGGAGCCAGCTCAACACCTCTTCGTGCGACGGCAAGCCGCCGCTGTGCACGATCCGGTCACCCACCATGACGGCAGGCGTGGCCTTGACGCCCAGGCGGTGGATCTCATCCGGGCTCTCGATCTTGGTGATCGTCACGGGGACGCCCGCCGCCTGAGCCACGCGTTCAATCATCTCCACGGTGATGCGGCATTTGCTGCACCCCAACCCCAACACCTTGATGTCCATCGCCTTGCTCCCAGAGAACTTCAAGTGTGCGCCTGTCCGCCAGAATTTTCATGCGCGCGATCAAAAAGCGGCGATGCCCGTCGTTCAGATCGATGCCTGGTTCACGCGCTTCATCAAGGCCTCCGCGCTTTCCTTGCGCTCGCTGTAGCGGTCCACCAGATACGGCGACACATCACGCGTGAGCAAGGTGAACTTGACCAGTTCCTCCAGCACGTCCACCACACGGTCGTGGTAACTCGACGGCTTCATGCGGTCGTGCTCATCAAACTCCAGAAAGGCCTTGGCCACCGAGGACTGGTTGGGGATGGTGAGCATGCGCATCCATCGCCCCAGCACCCGCATCTGATTGACCGCGTTGAAGGACTGCGAACCACCGCACACCTGCATGACCGCCAGGGTCTTGCCCTGCGTGGGGCGCACCGCACCGCTGTTCAAGGGGATCCAGTCGATCTGTGCCTTCATGATGCCGGTCATCGCGCCATGGCGCTCCGGTGAGCACCAGACCATGCCCTCGGCCCATTGGGCCAGCTCACGCAACTCGACCACCTTGGGGTGGGTGTCGGGCGCATCGTCCGGCAGCGGCAAACCGCTGGGGTTGAAGATCCGGACCTCGCCGCCCATGGCCTGCAGCAACCGGGCTGATTCTTCGACCACCAGCCGACTGAAGGAGCGCTGCCGCAACGAGCCATACAGCAGCAAAAAACGCGGCGCATGGGTCGACGGCTGCGCGGGCCGCAAACGACCCAAGTCCGGCACCTGAAAGTGCTCGACCGACACCTGGGGCACATCGACCAAAAGATCAGCCAACAGATCGGCTCGCTCAGACAAGGCGCCGCCCCTGCTCGTCAATCACCACTTCGCCGTCCTCTTTGATGAAAGGTCCTTGTTGTGGCTGAGGCAGGATGTCCAGCACCCGCTCGGAAGGACGGCACAGCCGCGTGCCCTGGGCGGTGATCACGATGGGCCGGTTGATCAGGATCGGGTGCGCAACCATGAAGTCCAGCAGCTCGTCGTCGGTCCACTTGGCGTCGTCCAGCTTGAGCTCTTCATACAGGTCGCCCTTGCTGCGCAGGACCTCACGCACGGACAAACCACACGCAGCGACCAGCTGAACCAGCTCATCACGGCTCGGAGGCGTCTCCAGGTAGTGGATGATCTGCGGCTCGATGCCGGCGTTGCGGATCAGGGCCAGCGTGTTGCGGGACGTGCCGCACTTGGGGTTGTGATAGATCGTTGCGGTGCTCATGATGTGCGCGCTTGTCCTTGTTCGTACCAATGCTTGCTTCGGTTGACCATGGCCACCAGGGTGAGCATCACCGGCACTTCAACCAGCACCCCCACCACCGTGGCCAGGGCCGCCCCAGAGTTCAACCCAAACAGCGAGATCGCCACAGCCACCGCCAGCTCAAAGAAGTTGGACGTGCCGATCAGACAGGCCGGCCCTCCCACGTTGTGCGGCAGCTTCAGCCAGCGCGCCGCCAGATAGCTGATGACAAAGATGCCATAGGTCTGAATGATCAGGGGAATCGCGATCAAGACGATCACCCCAGGTTGCTCAACGATGGTGCGAGCCTGAAAGCCGAACAGCAGCACCACGGTGGCGATCAGGCCCATGATGGAGGCAGGCTTGATGCGCGCCACAAAATCACCCAAGGCATGGCTGGACCTGCGCTGCAGTGCGCGTCGTGTCAGCATCCCTGCTGCCAGCGGGAGCACCACATACAGCACCGTCGACAGGACCAGGGTCTCCCACGGCACGGTCACATCGGTCACACCCAACAAGAAGGCCGCAATCGGGGCAAAGGCGACCACCATGATCAGGTCATTGACCGACACCTGCACCAAGGTGTAGTTGGCATCGCCCTTGACCAGTTGACTCCACACAAAAACCATCGCAGTGCATGGCGCCACACCCAGCAGGATCATGCCGGCGATGTACTCACTGGCCGACTGAGGATCGACCCAGGGCGCGAACAGGTACTGGAAGAACAGCACCCCCAGCGCAGCCATGGTGAAAGGCTTGATCAGCCAGTTGACCACCAGCGTCAGGATCAGGCCCTTGGGCTTGCGGCCGACATCCTTGACGGCATGCCAGTCGATCTGAATCATCATGGGGTAAATCATCACCCAGATGAACACCGCCACCACCAGGTTGACCTGGGCATATTCCAGAGAGGCGATCATCTGGAAGGCCTCGGGGCTCACAAGCCCCAGTCCGACACCCACCAAGATGCCCAACCCGACCCACACGGTCAGGTAACGTTCAAACAATCCCATGTTCAGCTCCGTGCAAAAAATCAGCTACGCGCAATGGCGTCCAGCGCCTGCTGCAGTTCGTCGCGACTCAAGGTGACCAGCGGCAAGGCCAGCAACTGCAGCATCTTGTAGCCAATGGCCTGGCGGGTCAGCTCAAAGGCACGGCGTTTGCCGTCCTCCCCACCTTCAGCGTTGGATGGGTCGGGGTAGCCCCAGTGCACCTTGACCGGCTGGCCCTTGCCACCAAAGAACACCGGGCAGGTTTCGGCCGCCGCGCTGTCACACACCGTGATGACGATGGACAGGGGTGGCGAACCATCGGTGCTGAACTCATCCCAGCTTTTGCTGCGATACGCCGAGGTGTCGATGCCGGCGTTGTTCAAGGCCTCCAGCGCAAAGGGGTTGAGGCGCCCGCTCGGCGCACTGCCCGCACTGTGGGCCTTGACGTCTTTGCCCAGCCGGGCCGCCAGGTGGTTGAGCATGCCTTCAGAGAGCACGCTGCGGGCAGAGTTGTGCGTGCACAGGATCAGAACGTGGGTGGTCATGGTGAGGGACTCAAGGACTCAGGCCTTGCCGATGGCATGGAGCTGGGACTGAATGGACAGAGACGCCAGGCTCTGCTCAGGCAAGGCCAGCATCAATTCGATGCGCCGCTTGAGGATCTGTGCGACTTCGTTGAAGGCATG
The DNA here is from genome assembly GCA_035438885.1 of Aquabacterium sp. Lineage (GTDB taxonomy): Bacteria > Pseudomonadota > Gammaproteobacteria > Burkholderiales > Burkholderiaceae_C > Aquabacterium. Next base: position 45,501 of record DAORJC010000002.1, read on the forward strand.
CTGCTGCTCGTCCGGTGGCCCCTCAAAAGCGACCGGGTCGTGCACGCCCCAATGCGCCGTGGTTGGCTGACCTGGCCAGACTGGGCAGACCTCACCGGCGGCGTTGTCGCACACGGTGAAGACAAAGTTCATTTCAGGCGCACCAGGCTGGGCAAACAACTCCCAGCTCTTGCTGCTGCAGCCCTCCGTCGACGCGCCCATGCGCTTGAGCACATCCAGCGCCATGGGGTGAACGACACCCTTGGGCATGCTGCCTGCGGAGTACGCCTTGAAGCGCCCCGCGCCCAACTGGTTGAGGATGCCCTCGGCCATGATGGATCGGGCCGAATTGCCCGTGCAGATGAACAGTACGTTGAACACAGGCATGACAGGCCTCAGCAGCAAGAAGGATCCACAGATGGGACCGGGGCACCCACGGGCTGGCGCTTGGCGCGGCCCTTGGTGGGCAGAGGAACGGGGGCGCAAGGCTGCCCCTGGCAGCAGTACTCGGTCAGGTAGCCCAGCAGGTCGTCCATGTGCTCAAAGGCCGCGCGGTAGATCAGGTGGCGCCCATCGCGCTCCTGGCTGACCAGCCCGGCGTGCATCAACTCCTTAAGGTGGAAGGACAGCGTGGTGGCGGCCACCGACAACTGCTCTGCGAGCCCACCCGGGGTCAGCCCTTCATGGCCGGCCACCACCAAGGCGCGGAACACACGCAACCGCACAGGTTGGGCCAGTGCAGCCAGAGAGGTGACGACTTCTTTTTCTTCCATAATTCAATAATAGTTGAATCATCAAAACGACGCAAGTGTCATGCGTTGATCACCATGTCCGGACATGCTGCCCCTTCGCAGCCGGGCCTCAGTCCTCGTAACGCTGTTGCACGTAGGTGCCCGGCGCGTCGCACAGCCCCTCGCGCGCAAGCAGTTGGCGCGCCGGCACTTCGCGGCCGCTGCCCTTGGCGCGGAGCCAGGCATTCCAGGTGGTCCACCACGAGCCTTCGTGCGGCGTGGCGGCGGCTTCCCATTCACCGGCGGACAGCCACGGGTCGCCCGGGCGGCGCACCGCGTCGCGCCAGCGTCGGCCGGCATGACCGGGCTCGCTGACGATGCCGGCGTTGTGGCCGCCGCTGGTCAGCACGAAGGTGATCTCGGCGTCCGTCAACTGGTGCAGCTTGTAGACCGAGCGCCAGGGAGCCACGTGATCCTTCTCGGTGCCCACCACGAACATCGGCTGGTGGACATATCGCTCAACCAGGCATCAAAAAGATGCTTGAAAGCAAGATGTTCGTAAAAAACATCGTCGTCAATGGTGATCAAAGGTCGAACGAAAGAGGCATTCATCTGCAGATAAGGTTGCAGCTTTTTGTGAGGCCCATCGTTTTCGCAGGTTATCACCTCCAATCCACGATGACACAAACGCGTCAACGATTTCGGCAATCGCCCCGGCCAATCTTCCCGAGACAAGAACAGAATGACTCTTTTGGGCTTAATTCCGCTGCACGCAGATTCGATCGCCAAATGAACCCTGTTGACACGATCTCCGTGTGAAGTGAGGGACACATCAAACGCTGAGCTCTCGTCCACCAATTTTTCTTTCGATAACCAGTTTTTCAATGCATACCGAAGAAAAAGAAGATAGCTCTTCACCACAGCCCCAAAATAAAAAGCATTCCCAAATCAGGCCATACGCCATCTTCAGCAGAGCGGGCACTGAATTGGACTATGGGCACCCCTCTAACCAACCAAGCGATCAGATACATAGACCAAGCAAAGCCCGATTGAATGGATCTCGGAAAAACACCACCGAGCACAGACAGTCAACGCCAACTCAATAAGCCTGGCGCCGAACGTGATTTAACACTTTCGTCAAGGCGTATTTTTTATTTCCGTCACGATCATCTTCCCACCCTCGCTGAGGACCATGAATTTCACCTGATCACCAGGCTTGAGATTGGACAAGATGCTCTTGTCTTTGGCGGTAAACACCATGGTCATGCCTGGCATGTCCAGGTGCTTGATGTCACCATGCTTGATGGTGACTTTGCCGTTGGTCTGATCAATTTTCCTGATCTCGCCATCGGTCATTGCGGGAGCCTGCGCGGACTCCATCTTCGAATGATCCATATCTGCTTGCGCGAAAGAAGCAAGTGGAGAAGCGATACCGATGGCACAAGCCGATACGGCTAAAAACTTAGCAATGGCGTTCATTGTTGACCTCATGAGTAAGAGTTAAAAACCAGAACCGATCCGTCTTTTCGGACCAGCAGAACTTGGTATGGATCTCTGTGACCATCAAAATCAGGCCCATCCATCCCAGGCGACCCGACAGGCATGCCGGGCACAGCCAAACCAAGCGCAGTTGGCTTGTCTTTGAGCAAGCGTCGAATGTCGCTCGCAGGGACGTGCCCCTCGATCACATAGCCGGACACCACAGCCGTGTGACAGGATGCCTGCCGCTCCGGCATCCCAAGGGCGGCACGCGCGGCCTTGTTGCCCTCATCCACCACGGTGACGACGAAGCCATTGTGCTCAAGGTGCGAGACCCACAGCTTGCAACAGCCGCAGTTGGGATCTTTCCACACCTTGATTGGTGTTCGCTCCGCAGTCTCTGAGGCCGCCCAAATCGTCGGCGTACATGCCAATGACAAGGCCGCCATCAGCACTTTGCGCCTGGAGCGCAATGGAGATACAGATTGGTCTCGCATGATCATTTCTTCGAAACCTGGACCTTGCCCTTCATGCCCGCCTCGTAGTGACCAGGAACCAAGCACGCGAAATTCACTGTCCCGGCTTTAGTGAACTGCCAGACGATTTCACCTTGCTGCCCAGGCGCAATGGTCACCTTGTTGGGCTCGTCGTGCTCCATGTTCGGGAACTTCTTCATCACCTCCAGATGCTCCAAAAGTTCCTTTTCGGTCCCCAGGTTCATCTCATGCTTGATCTGGCCTGCGTTTCTGACGACGAAGCGCACTGTTTCGCCCTGCTTGACTTGAATCGATGCAGGTTCAAATCGCATCTTGTCGTTCATCGAAACCTTGATCGTTCGGGTGACCTTCGATGCCCGACCAGGCTTGCCGATGGCGGTTTCTTCAGTGGCCTGGGTTCCTGCACCATGGTCATGCGCATGGTCTCCCCCAGCAAATGCGGAAGCGGACAGCGTCAAGCAAGTTGCGGCAATGAAGTGGGTGGCGAATCGACGTTTGTTCATCATGAATGAAAACTCCGTATCAAGTGGTTGAGAAATCAGTGATCGCTGTGAGACGTCGGCTTGCGTGCGCGCACCTCGACAGCCTTGTCAGGCTTATTGGCCCGGGGCATAGATTGCCCGCCTTCAGACTTGAACCTGGCAGGCTCACTCAAGGGGCCGGTATATTCATGTGCCACGGTGCCTGCAGGATGCTTGAACCAACCAGGGTCCTTGTAATCGCCATGCTTTTGGTTCTTGCGAACCTTGAGCACACTGAACATGCCGCCCATCTCGACCGAGCCAAAAGGCCCTTCGCCCGTCATCATCGGTGCGGTGTTGTCGGGTATCGGCATTTCCATTTCGGTCATGTCGGCCATCCCGCGCTCGCCCATGACCATGTACTCGGGCAGAAGGTTCTTGATCTTCTTGGCAACGCCACGATGATCCACACCTATCAGGTTCGGGATGTCGTGCCCCATGGCGTTCATGGTGTGATGGCTCTTGTGGCAGTGAAAGGCCCAGTCACCTTCCTCGTCAGCTAGGAACTCGACCTGCCGCATCTGACCAACGGCTACGTCGGTGGTCACCTCGTACCAGCGGGTGCTTTTCGGCGTCGGGCCACCATCGGTGCCTGTCACCAAAAATTCATGGCCATGCAAATGGATGGGATGGTTCGTCATCGTGAGATTGCCAACCCGGATGCGCACCTTGTCGTTGAGTCGAACGTTGAGCGAATCGACCCCTGGGAAAATGCGGCTGTTCCATGCCCACAGATTGAAATCAAGCATGGTCATCGTTTTGGGCGTGTAACTGCCCGGATCGATGTCAAAAGCATTGAGCAAGAAGCAGAAGTCTCTGTTGACCTCATCGATCAAGGGGTGCTTGCTTTTCGGGTGCGTGACCCAAAACCCCATCATGCCCATGGCCATCTGGGTCATTTCATCGGCGTGGGGGTGATACATGAACGTTCCCGGGCGTCGTGCTACGAACTCGTAAACGTAGGTCTTCCCCACGGGAATCGCGGGCTGATTCAAACCGGCCACGCCGTCCATGCCGTTGGGCAGGCGCTGTCCATGCCAATGGATGCTCGTGTGCTCTGGCAACCTGTTGGTGACATAAATTCGAACACGGTCGCCTTCCACCACTTCAATGGTAGGCCCCGGGCTTTGCCCGTTGTACCCCCACAGGTGCGCCTTGAAGCCTGGCGCCATCTCTCTCACCACCGGCTCGGCAACCAAATGGAACTCCTTGACGCCCTGGTTCATACGCCAGGGCAAAGTCCATCCATTCAAGGTCACCACAGGGTTGTACAAGCGCCCCGTTTCAGGAATGAGCGGAGCCATGGTTTCCGCGCTGGTCTGAATCACTGGCTCAGGCAATGCGGCCATGGCCACACGGCTGACGGCACTGGCGGCCACGGCACCACCCGCAATGCCAGCCATCCTGAAAAAATCTCTTCTTGACGACATCTTTGTTCCTTTGATCAGTGGCCGCCACCGGCGCTGGGAGCTGCGCCGCCGACGGACAAGGTGGTACTGGTGGGGCGCCCGATCAGAGAGGCCTGCATCGCGGCGTCGGCCAACCAGAACTGTTGTTCAGCATCGATGGCAGCAATAACCGTTTCCACTTGATCCCGGTAGTCGGCCAGCAGCTCGAATACACCGATGAGCATGCCGTTGTACCGAAGCTGGTTCTCATCCGAGATGACTTTGCGCAGAGGCAGAACCTCATCTCTGTAATGCCTGGCAACGTCGTGAGCAGCTCGATAGGCCGAATAGCTCTCTCGCAAATTGGATCCTGCTGAGCGAGTGACAGCTTCAAGCTGATTGGCTGCCGCCAAAGTTCGCGCATTGAAGGCGTCGCGCTGCATGCCACCCCAGTCAAAAATTGGCAGCCGCAAGGCCAACTCATAACCTCGGGCAGAGGAGCTTGTTCCCGCTGCGTTATCAAATTTGGTGTTCCTGCGCGCGGTCAACTCGATGTCGGTAAACGAGTTCACCAGTTCAAGACCCTGAGCCTTGGCATACGCATCGAAATTACTCTGAGCCAAGCGAATGTCCAGTCGGGATTGAGACGCCTGCGCACTGAATGCCTTCGGATTCACTGGTTCCTTGGGCAGGTCGGGGAGACGATCTGGAAGCCTCAACTGATCGACTTGGGCATCGTTCAAACCAAGCAGACGCACCAACTCCTCTCTGGCCGCCGTATTCAGATGGCTTGCAGAGGCCAGCCTGGTTGCTGCATCGGCATAGAAGGCCTGCTGCCTGGCGCGCGAAACACGGTTGAAGTTGCCGACCGCTTGCATACGCTGCGCCAGTTCTGCGCTTGCTTGCGATGCCTCATAGACTTGTTCGGCGTACTTGAGCGTCTGTTGAGCGGCCACGGCACGGACCCATGCCTGGCGGACCAAGGTCACTTGGTCCACAACGTCTGCAGCCAGCTTTACCTGTGCTTGTTCAATTCGTCGGCTGGCAGCACTCTGTCGCCAAGGTAGAGAGATGAGATCAAGCAAGCCAAAGGACAAAGCGCGCCCCAACTCCAGCTCATCGCCAGCGCGCAAGCGCTCAAAACTGAACACCGGATTGGCGATGCGGCCTGACTGAGCCGTCTGAGCTGCTTCAGCCCAACTCTGCGCCAGCAGGGCTTGCATGGAAGGACTATTGACCAACGCCAACTCCACTGCTTGCGACTGGCTCAAAGGCTTTTCCAACAGAGAGTGGGCTCGTCCGCGGAGTTTTGTCTTTTCAGAATCGTTCGTCGCCAGCGACAGATTCCCCTGCGTGAAGCCCGAGGTTTCGTCGTTGATGCGCTTGACCGATTGACCAATGTCGATGCTCGCACAACCCGAGAGAACACCCAAACCGATCGCAGCGACACCCGCTCTCAGCGGTACTCGATTGAACAGCCTTTTCATCGACGGCTCTCCCCATGACCTGCGTGCGGATCATCGCGTTCAGACTCGCTGCTCGGTTTGATGTTGGGACCACCACGCGACTCTCGTGCGTAAGCTCGCCAACCACCAATGCGACCGACCAAGTCGTTGGACTCTTTCCAGGCCGCGAGAACCGGATCGGAAAAGCCCTGGTAGCTGCCAATAGGGGATCGGTAGGTCACCTTGAATTCAGGTGGCGCGATTGGTTCAGCACTGGCAGGCTGCTGGGCTTGGGTCAGCCCCCCCATGGCTAACAGCACCAGACCCAGTGCGGGGCGAACAACATAGGACGATTGGGCCAATAGCATGTCTTCCTCTTGGCAAGCTGTGATTTCAAGCTGCCATTGTGCTCAGGTCAGCCTGTCGAGAACCTGTTTCGCAGATGACAGTTTTGTCATCTGCGAAACGCACGTCAGAATGGCGGCAAACTCATGCGCTGGCAGGAACTGGAGATCACCGTGCGCATCTTGATCGTAGAAGACGAACCAAAGACCGGGGAGTACCTGCGCCAAGGGCTCAGCGAAGCAGGGTTTGTTGTCGATCTGGCGACCAACGGCCCCGACGGGATTCACCTCGCCAAACACGGTGCGCACGATCTGGTGATCCTGGACGTCATGCTGCCAGGTCTCAACGGGTGGCAAGTGCTGAGCACCTTGCGTCAGCAGGGCCTGGAAATGCCTGTCTTATTTTTGACAGCCCGCGATCAAGTCGAGGATCGTGTCAAAGGGCTGGAGTTGGGCGCCGATGATTACCTCATCAAACCGTTCTCGTTCGCGGAGTTGCTGGCGCGGGTTCGAATCATCCTGCGCAGGGGGCGGCAGCACGGTGACGGCCCAACGTTGTGCGTTGCTGATCTTGAGATGGATCTCTTGCGACGACGCGTGACCAGAGGTGGCGTGAGGATCGACTTGACGGCCAAAGAGTTCGGTCTTCTGGAGCTACTGATGCGGCGACAAGGTGAGGTGCTGCCGCGTTCTCTCATCGCATCGCAAGTGTGGGACATGAACTTCGACAGCGATACAAACGTGATCGAGGTGGCCATTCGGCGGCTGAGGGTCAAAATCGACGAAGGCCAAAACATCAAGTTGATTCAAACAGTACGAGGAATGGGGTACGTTCTCGAAGAGCCTGGAAGGTCTGCACAGTGAAGATCGAACGACTGAAGGCGTTGTCACTGACCGCTCGCTTGACATTGTTCTTCACCTTGACGTCCGTGTGCATTGTGCTGGGCTTGGGCAGCCTGCTCATGTACGCTGCAGACCAGCATTTCATCGATTTGGACCGCTTCACCCTCAGTGACAAGCAACTCCTCATCAAGGACATCCTAACGAAGTCGCGCTCTCAAGATGACGCCCGCAAAAGATTGAGCGAGGCCTTGAATCACCACCACGGCATGTACATCTCTGCCAAAGGCATTGACGGATCAACACTCTATAGTTCAGATCGGTTTTCTCCGCCTGGGCAAGTGGCGCCGGGGCTGAGCCAGCCTGACGAGCAGGTGATTCAAAGGTGGCAGAGTCAAGGGCGGGAATACCGGGCGCTTCGCATGCAGCAAAGCCCTGGATACGACCCCACCAACGCCCTTGACGTTGTTGTGGCCATTGACACGAAACACCACGACGAATTCATCGCCCAACTCGGCCGAACCTTGGCGATTTACACGGTACTTGCGATGATCGCCAGCGGCATGTTCAGTTGGTTTGCTGCCCACCAGGGTCTTGCTCCGTTGAGGGCGATGAAATCGCGTGCTGCGACAGTTTCCGGGAGGCAACTTGACGAGCGGATGCCTGTCGGCTCAGTTCCCATTGAGATGGCCGATCTGGCAAAGGAACTCAACAGCATGTTGGACAGGCTGCAAAGTGATTTTCAGCGTTTGTCAGATTTCTCCTCCGATCTGGCGCATGAACTGCGCACACCTATCAGCAACTTGATGACGCAAACACAGGTTGTCCTGTCATCGCAACGTGACACGGAGACCTATCGAGATACCCTGGCATCTAACGTCGAGGAGTTTCAGCGCTTGGCCAGAATGGTGTCAGACATGCTTTTTCTGGCCAAGACTGAACGCAGCTTTGCCATACCTCAAAAGGAGCATTTTCAAGCGTCATCAGAAATCCAGAAACTCGTAGAGTTTTACGATGCCGTCGCGGAAGAAAAATCCATCCGCATCAACCTTGTGGGCGATGATCTGATCACAGGTGACAGGCTGATGTTCAGGAGGGCCGTCAGCAATCTGCTGTCAAATGCCCTTCGCCACACACCGAGCAGCGGAGACGTTTGCATCTCCGTGCGAAAAGCAGAGCCCTATATCGAGGTGGCTGTTGCCAATTCGGGCGAAGACATCGACCCCAAGGTTTTACCAAGGTTGTTCGATCGATTCTTCCGTGCAGACCCCGCTCGGGCTCACCCATCCAGCGACGGCGCAGGACTGGGTCTGTCCATCACCCGTGCGATTGTCGAAGCCCACAGCGGAAAAGTCGCCGTCACCTCAAAGCATGGGCGCACCTGCTTCACGCTGAGTTTCCCGGTGGGCGACAGGTCGAACCCGTCCCATGCCTGACATGCCCCTTCCGTTGTAGGTTGGCATCCACGAGCCCGGCGCCACGCAATGCGCCCCGTCTGCCATTGATCTGGATCAAGCTGGCTGGCGTAAATGACCTCAATGACACCAAGATAACAAACCTGTAATCTCTGGCTCACCTGCATGACAGGTGCTGCCACTAAGCTGAACTCACCACAACCATTCGCCTAGCGAATACTGGAGTCAGCATGATCGTGAACCACCGCAATTTCTCTGCCGCCGCCCTGGTGATTTTGGCATTGAACGGAATGGCCTTTGCACAATCAAAGGCGGAAGATCACTCGGCACATCACCCTGCGGCATCGGCCTCCGCCGCGTCGATGGTGGCCCCAAGCGCAGCGACTTCGCCTGCTATGGGCGCATCAAAGGGCATGCATGCCCACATGGAAAAGCACCACGCCAATATGCAGCGGATCATGAAGATCCGAGACTTCAAGAAGCGCCAGGGCGCCATGAATGAGCACATGAAAGCCATGAAGGAAGGCGACTGTCCAATGATGAAGGACGGCATGGGCATGGGCCCCGCATCCGGCACAAAAAAGTAACTATCACGTAAACACTCGAAATACACGGAGCGCAAATGACAAACGTACACCACCCTCACCAAAGCAGCACTGGACGCCCATCGTTTCTGAGGTCCCCGGTCGGCGTAGCGTTGATCATGGTTGGCGTCATTTTGGCGTTCTTCGTATTGCGAGAGCACTGGTCGCATGTCGTGGGCAAACTGCCGTATCTGCTGTTATTGGCATGCCCACTGATGCACCTGTTCGGACATGGACATGGCGGTCACGGAGTGCAAAAGCATGGGTCTGGCACGCCACAGGACACGGCAGATTCTGGCAAAGCAACCCGATGAAGGGTATGCAACATGAGCTTGGCCTACAAGGCCTATGCTTCGATCACACCAAAGATCCTGCCGCGCTTTTTGAAATCACAACTGGAGTGCGCCCGTGAACGAAAATCACAGCCATCGCCACTCACCCAGCGATAGCGCCGCATTGCATGGCGACGAAGTCAAGGATCCGGTTTGCGGCATGACGATCAAGCAGCAATCGGCACTGACTGAGCGCTACGCAGGCAAGATGTTCTTCTTCTGTAGCGAACACTGCAAGGCCAAGTTCCTCTCAAGCCCAGCTCGGTTCGCCTTGCCGAACGAGGGGAAGCAGGCTGGAGCAACACCTCCTCAGCTACCCGCCTCAGAGCAGCTCACAGGCGCCACCTATACCTGCCCGATGCACCCGGAGGTTCGTCAAGACCACCCGGGCAACTGCCCCAAGTGCGGCATGACCCTGGAGCCCTTGCTTCCCAGCCTCGATGACGACAACCCCGAGTTGCGTGACTTTCAGCAGCGCTTTTGGTGGACGCTGCCACTGACCGCCATGGTGTTTGTGCTGGCAATGTTCGGACACAACCTGGGGCTGATGGACATGACCGTCCAAAGCTGGGTCGAGTTGGCCCTGGCCACACCCATCGTCCTATGGGGGGGTTGGCCATTCTTCTACCGGGGCTGGCTATCGGTGGTGCATCGCAGCCCCAACATGTGGACATTGATAGGCCTGGGCACCGGTGCGGCGTACTGGTACAGCGTCGTGGCCACCGCGGCGCCGCAGGCCTTTCCTGCTTCTTTCATGGCGATGGGGCGTGTGGCGGTTTACTTTGAAGCCGCTGCAGTGATCATTTCGCTGACGCTGCTTGGGCAGTTGCTTGAACTGAAGGCGCGCTCTCAAACCTCTGCGGCCATCAAATCGCTCTTGGGTTTGGCGCCCAAGACAGCCCGGAGGTTAAAGCCTGACGGGACCGAAGAAGACATCCCGTTGACCCATGTGCACGTCGGAGACCGCTTGCGCGTGAGACCCGGAGAGAAGGTTCCTGTGGACGGCGTCGTGGAAGAAGGCACGAGTGCCTTGGACGAATCCATGCTTACCGGTGAGCCCATTCCCGTGAGCAAGCGATCGGGCGACAAGGTCATAGGCGCGACGATCAATACCAACGGCGCGCTGATCATTCGCTCGGAGCGTATTGGATCGGAGACCATGCTGTCGCAGATAGTGCAGTTAGTGGCCCAGGCGCAGCGCTCCAAGGCTCCCATGCAGCGCATGGCCGATGTTGTAGCCGGTTACTTCGTGATTGCTGTGATCAGCATTGCCGTGCTGACTTTCTTCGGCTGGGGTTTCTTGGGGCCAGATCCGAGCTGGGTGTACGGCCTGATCAATGCGGTATCTGTGCTGATCATCGCCTGCCCTTGTGCGCTAGGTCTGGCAACACCCATGTCCATCATGGTGGCCACCGGAAAGGGGGCCACTCAAGGTGTCTTGTTCAGGGATGCTGCAGCCATCGAACGCATGCGTCAGGTCAACGCGTTGATCGTGGACAAGACGGGTACGCTCACAGAAGGCAAGCCAGCCTACGACCGCGCAGTGGCAGCGCCTGGCTGGGACGCCACCGAAGTATTGAGGTTGGCAGCTAGCCTCGATCAGGGTAGCGAGCATCCACTTGCCGATGCCATCGTGCGAGCAGCTCGCGAACAGGGCTTGCTCTTGGGCAAGCCGATCAATTTTGAATCTGGCACAGGCATTGGCGTACAAGGGGAGGTAGATGGCCATCGCTTGGCGCTGGGCAACACCACCCTCATGCAACAGATCGGGGCTCCCGTAGAGAAACTTGTGCCGCAGGCAGAAGCGTTGCGCGCGGAGGGCGCCAGCGTCATGTACCTGGCTGTCAATGGCCAGATTGCCGGCTTACTGGCTGTCTCTGACCCCATCAAATCAAGCACTCCTGAGGCACTGACCGTCCTTAGGGAGGCAGGTATTCGGATAGTGATGGCCACAGGCGACGGACAGACCACAGCAAAAGCGGTCGGCGCAAGGTTGGGTATCGATGAGGTTCATGGCGAGGTCAAGCCCGCAGACAAACTCTTGCTGGTCGAGCGCCTGCAGAAAGAGGGGTGCGTGGTGGCCATGGCGGGCGACGGTATCAACGATGCACCCGCGCTCGCTCGCGCGGATGTGGGTGTCGCGATGGGAACGGGTACAGATGTGGCCATGAACAGCGCCCAGATCACCCTGGTCAAAGGCGACCTTAGAGGGATTGCCACGGCGCGCATGCTATCCATGGCGACCGTGGCCAACATGAAGCAAAACCTAGCTTTCGCGTTCTTCTACAACGCCTTGGGCATTCCCATCGCAGCGGGTTTGCTGTATCCTCTGACCGGGTGGCTACTGTCCCCATTGATTGCGGCTCTGGCCATGAGTCTGAGCTCCGTGTCGGTGATTGGCAATGCCCTGCGGCTACAGCGCTTCAAGAAAAAGTGACGTACTTGAAATCCTGGTCTACCTGCCTGCGCTGGTACTCCAGCAGGGCAAGTCCATGTGGCTCCTGCTGCCTGCTGCGACAGCGCTGAGTTTGTTCTCCGTGGCTGCCGACGCTGCACCCCACGGCGGCCGGGCGTACCTACGCGGTCTGTGGTGGTGTCTACATTTTTGGGGCCTTGGCGTGACTGTGGCAAGTGGATGGCATCACCCCAAGCCGCTGGGACAGCGGTCTGGGCCTGCATGGCGCTGGCAGGGAAGGCCTTCATTGCGTTTCAGCCAACGTCGTCCTGACCTCAGTGGCCGTGTCGATGGTGCGCATCCGGGAAATGCGCGTGGCTGTGGCTCATAGGCAAATGGCGATGAACGTGCTTGTGCGGCACACCCAGCACGACAGGGCCAGCGTGCTCATGTTGATGGTGCGCATCGTGAACGTGCTCATGCGCGTGTTCCAGGGCCTCATGCGAATGCTCGTGAGCATGCAGAAATTCAGGCACTCAGCCAACCTTTGGTGCGCTTGCGGGTGGCCACAGAGCCAAACGTTGAGAGCGCGCGTTTGAGCTTGTCGAGGTCAAACGATGGCAGCTTGCTCTGTGCTTGCCGTAAGACAGCATCGCGATCTTCAGCCAACTGCTCAAGGTTGTTGAGCAAATCGACAAACAAAAACTCCGGCGTGAGCTTTTTGGGGAAACGTGGTTTCACCCGGAAATCAAACTGCCGATTGCCGAGCTTGAACACGCCATGCCGCTTGTGGTTGTAGACCAGTGTGCTGTTGTATAGCTGCGTGGTACCCAGGCCTACTGCGTTGTATGCCGACGGCGAGAACACGAGGAAGTCACTGTCGCGAAGAAAGCTGCCAACCACCTCGGCATCCTCAGGCGGTACAGGCCCGAAGCTGGACACCCTCGGCACGTAGTACATGCCCTGCGCCAATTTTTTCACAAGCCCTTCGGCGACCAACTCACGCACGTGGCGGTCCACCGCATTGCTCATCTCTGCCAGATCCTCTCGCCGGTACACGCGCCCGGGGCGCAATAAGGCAGCCAGCCGTTCGGCGGCACCGCTTACCAGCATCCTCGATGGAGCAGAAACGCTTTCCACGATTGATTTCTCATTGAAATTTCATGCAATCTTAGGGGAAAATGGTTCCCTTTGCAAGGGACCCAGCATCGCCGCCCAATGCACAAGCTGTTTGCGCCGAAACGGCTACCGCGAGGGGAAATCGCTGCCGACATCCAGATGATCGGCACTTCCCGACGAGATAATGCAGCCACCAGTTGGGACCAGATGAGCACCTCGTGAAGCACTGATTATTTGGGTAGCTAAGTGGGTAGCTAGATGCAAAAAGTAGCAAAACTCAGACAAAAACATCAATAAAATCAACGTGCTAGAAAAATCATGAAACTCGCCACCTGGAACGTCAACTCCCTGTC
>DAORJC010000003.1:0-54717 GCA_035438885.1 Aquabacterium sp.
CCATCCTGGCCCAATGGGCCCTGGGCGCCACCCCCAGCGCCGAGGTGGTGGGCACCTCACCGCTGGTGCAGGCCCGCGCCGAGCTGGCCCAGAAGCTCAACCGCCGGCGCGAAGAGCGCGCCACGCGCCAGAAGGACTCGACCTTTGCCGACTCGGGCTTTGCCGACTCCTTCTTTGCCTTTGACGCGCCTCGGGACACGGCCGCCAATTCCGCCGCCGTGCCCCTGGACCTCAGGACGTCAGCAGGGCATTGACGCGGCGCACGTAAGCGGCCGGGTCGTCCAGGTGACCGCCTTCGGCCAGCACGGCCTGGTCAAACAGCACCAGGGCCAGGTCGTCAAACGCCTCGCTGGCATCGAGTTTCCTGACCAGGGCGTGGTCGGGGTTGATCTCCAGCGTGGGCTTGGACTCTGGCGCCTCCTGACCGGCCTGCTTGAGCAGGCGCGCCAGGTGACCGGACACATCGCCCTCGTCCATGACCAGACAGGCGGGTGAATCCACCAGTCGGGTGGTCACGCGCACATCCTTGGCCCGCTCCTGCAGCGAGGTCTTGAGGCGCTCCAGCAAGGGCTTGAGGTGCTCGGCCGCTTCTTCGGCCTTTTTCTTCTCGTCCTCGTCCTGGAGCTTGCCCAGGTCCACGGCGCCCTTGGCCACGCTTTGCAGCGGGTGGCCGTCGAACTCGTGCAGGTGCGACAGCAGCCATTCGTCGACGCGGTCGGTCAGCAGCAGGACCTCGATGCCCTTTTTCTTGAACAGCTCGATCTGCGGGCTGTTCCGGGCAGCGGCCAGCGTGTCGGCCGTGATCACGTAGATCGCGTCCTGGCCTTCTTTCATGCGGCTGACGTAGTCGGCCAGCGAGACGCCCTTGTCGGCATGGGTGGAGGCAAAGCGGAACAGCTTGGACAGGCGCTCGCGGTTGGCAAAGTCCTCGCCAATGCCTTCCTTGAGGACCGAGCCGAACTCGTCCCAGAAAGCAGCGTATTTGTCGCGCATGGCGGCATCGTCGTGATGGGCCATGTCCTCCAGCATGGACAGGATGCGCTTGGTGCAGCCTTCGCGGATGGCCTTGACGTCGCGGCTTTCCTGCAGGATCTCGCGCGAGACGTTCAGGGGCAGGTCGGCGCTGTCGATCACGCCCTTGACGAAGCGCAGGTAGCTGGGCAGCAGAGCCTCGGCATCGTCCATGATGAAGACGCGCTTGACGTACAGCTTGAGGCCGCCGCGCTTGTCACGGTTCCACAGGTCGTAGGGAGCCTTGGCGGGCACGTACAGCAGTTGGGTGTACTCGCTGCGGCCTTCGACGCGGTTGTGCGTGTAGGCCAGCGGGGCCTCGCTGTCGTGGCTGATTTGCTTGTAGAAGTCCTGGTACTGCTCTTCGGTGATGTCGCTGCGCGAGCGGGTCCACAAGGCGGCGGCCTGGTTGACGGTGTCCCACTCGTCCTGGGTGACTTGCTCGCCTTTGTCGGCGTCCCACACTTCCTTTTGCATCAGGATGGGCAGGGAGATGTGATCGGAGTACTTGCCGATGACGCTGCGCAGCTTCCAGGGCTGGAGGAACTCTTCCTCGCCCTCACGCAGGTGCAGGATGATGTCGGTGCCACGGGTGGGCTTGTCGATGGACTCGACCTCGAAGTCGCCGGTGCCTTCGCTGCTCCAGCGCACGCCTTCGCTGGCAGAGGCGCCCGCGCGGCGGGTCTCGACCGTGATGCGGTCGGCCACGATGTAGCCGCTGTAAAAGCCCACGCCGAACTGGCCAATGAGCTGGGCGTCCTTTTGCTGGTCGCCCGAGAGGCGGCCCATGAATTCCTTGGTCCCGCTCTTGGCGATGGTGCCCAGGTGGTCGATGGCCTCTGCCTGGCTCATGCCGATGCCGTTGTCACGGATGGTCAGGGTCTTGTTGGCCTTGTCAACCAGCACGCGCACCTCGAGGTTGGGCGCGTCTTCATACAAAGCGCCGTTGTCCAGGGCCTCAAAGCGCAGCTTGTCGCAGGCGTCCGAGGCGTTGGAGATCAGCTCGCGCAGGAAGATCTCCTTGTTGGAGTACAGGGCGTGCGTGACCAGGTGCAGCAGTTGCTTGACCTCGGCCTGGAAGGAATGAGTGGTTTTGTCCATGGCTGTTCGGATGCAGACGAAGGGTGAAACAAGTGCATGGACAACTGAGGCGGCCTGGGCTGTTTTCAAGGGGGTGCCAGGCAGGTGCTGCGAAAATTTTGTGAGGCACTTGCATCGCCCTGGAAAACCATCATATAATTTTGGTCTCGATGGCGCTTTAGCTCAGTTGGTTAGAGCGATGGAATCATAATCCACAGGTCCGCGGTTCGAGTCCGTGAAGCGCCACCAAAATCAAGCCTTGTGAATCAATCACTTAGGCGCAAAAGCCACCCTAGCGGTGGCTTTTTGCGGCTCTATGCCGTTTCGAGTGGAACTTGACCTCAGCACACATGCCGCGTAATGCCCAAGTCAAGGGGTGAGGCCGGAGTAAAGGGGTTGGCAGGCAGGTCCTTGAGCTTGGCCATGCGCAGGTAGGCGATGGAGATGAAGTTGCGCACGGTCCTGAATCCGCGAGCGGCCGTTTTGGTCTGCTGCAGCAGGCCGTTCATGGCCTCCACATAGGCGTTTGATCGCCCGTCGAGCATGCCGCGCACCACGCCTGGCAAGCGCTCGCTGAGGGTGGCGGCCAGACGCTTGAAGGGCTCCAGCCGAGATCTTTTGGCCCACGACAGCCACGCTTTGAGCAGTCCCTCGGCGTGACTCGCATCGTTGCTGTGTACGGCCTGCGCGTAGACATCGCGCAAGGCCTGCTTGAGGCGCCACGCCCGCGCGCTGCGCAAGTGGGCATGCTGCAGCCAGTGCATCGCTGCGGTCTGCTTGTCGCTCCAGCCCTGTGGGTTCTTGCGCATGCCCCACATCAAGCTCTTGAGCACCTTGCGATCCGTGGTGCCCAGCGCGCGGCTGACCGCTGGCGCATCGGTGCGCATCTCGCTGCGGCGCACCTCGTCCATGGCCGCATTGGCCAAGGCGATCACATGGAAGCGGTCGTAGCTGATCTGCGCCTTGGGCAAGCTGGCCGTCACGCCCTTGAGGTACGCACCGCTCATGTCCATGCAGGCATGCTCAATGGCTGCGGGATCGCCACCATGGGCCGAGAGATCTTGAGCGAAGGCCGCCAGCGTCTCATGGTCACGCCCTGCGCAGGCAAACAGCAAGCGCTTTTGCGCCAGATCGTGCACCACTGTGATGTACTCATGGCCCTTCTTGACGCTGGTCTCGTCAATGCCCACGATGCGCACCTCGCTCATGTCTTGCTTGGCGCGAGCCTCATGCACATAGTGATCAATGCGGCTCCACAACCGCTTGGCCGCCACGCGCAGCAGCCCGGCGGCCTGGCTCACCGGCAGGTGAGCGCACAGCGACAGCCCCAGCGCCTCAAACAACAAGGTGAAGCCGCTGCCAGGACGCGCCCAGGGCACTTCAAGCTGCGTGGTCTTGCCGCACGAGTTGCACTTCACACGCGGCACCTTGGCGTGCAGCCACGCCTCGAACTGGAAGAAGTCCAGGTGGCGCCACTGCTTGTCCACCCGGTCGTGAATGCCCTGCTCAGGTGCCCCACATTGCGGGCACGCCAGCCGGTGCTCTCCACAGGTAACCGTGAAATCAATGCGCCGCTTGGCCGTGTTGAGATCCACCTCGCTGACCGACCACGGTGCCTGCAAGCCCAGCGCTGCCGTGAACAAGGTCTCTACTCCGCCGTTCATCTTCTGTCCTCCACATCAGGCCGCTACTATCGCATTACGCGGCATGTGTGCTGAGGTCAAGTTCCACTCGAAACGGCATAGAGCCCTTTTTGCTTTGGGGCGTTTGTGTTGCTTGTAGGCAATCTGTAGGCAACTTGAGCAAATGGCGGACACTGACGCCAGCCTCCCACCCCTTGGGGCTGACCGTCAGTGTTTAGGCCGAGCCGGTGGTGGTGCTGTTTAGATTCCCGGACGCATCGCGCGCGCGTAGTTGGGGTGCGAAAATGGCGCCCACCCTTACCCGGGGCTGGCCTTGCGCGCGTCAAGGCTTGCGAAAACTCCGGCTTTGGGGTCTCGGTGCCCAAAGTGGCGCGGCCTACTTGCTCGCTCAGGCGGAACGCTCTACATCTCTCGCGTGCGCGTACCTGTCAGAAAGGTCCCGTTGCCTCGCGTACGCGCGCGGGACGCACGGGATGGCCACACATCGCGCGTCATTCAGGGTTCATGGCTTTGACCAGGACAACCGAGTGTCAACGCCGCGATCTACGGGTAAGACCGACATCCATGACGTATTGCATTGCAACACTGACGATGCATGTCGCCATAGAATGGAAGCATCATGGACCCACAGCGCATTACGATCTCGCTAGACAGTCAGTCTGAGGACTTCCACCTGAGTCCTGATCGTGTTCGCCTGGGCGATCTTGCTCGTTTCGCTGAAGATGTGAAGACGTTTCTTCAAGGCGATAGCAAAGAAATTGATGCTACCAACATCGAAGTCTCGGTGGTCGAGGGCTCCTTTGCCCTGCAAACGGCACCCATTCCGTTTGCTCCCAAGCTCTTCTCCGATCTCGATGCGTTGCAACGCGGCGAGTTGATTGATCAAGTGGATCAAAAGCGCCAAGCTGTCATTGAGCGCTGGCAAAAAGCTGCCCGCTCTGCTGGCGGAATGATCTACAAGATCGCTGCCCCATTCATGGAACGGCCAGTCGTAGTCAGCGTTGTGTCTGACTACCGTGCCGACGATTCCGATCACTGGGTGGTTGTCGAGCGGTATGTGAGTGGGGAAATTCAAGATCTCGGTGGTGCCACTCGCCCGAATGCGCATGTGAAGCTTCCAGATGGGAAGACTCTCAAGGTCGTGACCGACAAAGATTTCTTGCGAGATGACAAGTTCAATCGCCTCTACAAGACAGCAATGTTGCGGATAAAGGCTGAATACAACATCCAAACACGCGAGCTGAGGAACGCGCATCTACTTGAGTTTATTGAGCACTCAACAGATATCGATGAAAGCGCATTGGAACGCATGAAGACCCGTGGTGCCTCAGCGTGGAAGGACGTTGAAAGCGCGACCGCGTGGGTAGAGCAACTACGAGGGGAAGGCCATTGAACAGCGTCCTTGTGGACACCAGCTTTCTGATTACATTCGCAGATCCGAATCGTCCGTTCCACGAAGTTGCCCAGCGATACTTTCGCGAATGCGTGCGTCGACGAGTTCCTTTGTATCTGTCGACCATTGCGGTCTCTGAGTTTGAGGTCAAGCAGCGCATAACTGATTTACCTTTGCGCAACTTCCACATCCTCCCTTTCAACATTGAACACGCTATCCAGTGTGGGGCTCGGTTTGCGTCAACATCACGAGACTCTGGCGACAACAGGTCTGTTTTCAAGGATGACATGAAGCTCATCGGACAGTGTGACGTGGAGGACATCACGCACATCCTTACCGAAGATGAGAGTACCTTGGTTAAGTACCTTCGCCGCGTTCACCCCGGGGTGTTCAAGCCTACCCAGGCTGTTTTGCTTAGCGATGGGTTTGATACTGCATGGTTCGATGGTGGCCAAAAGGGGCTTAACTGATCTCGCACCTGCCTATCCTGCGAACTTCAAGAGCCTGCTCAGTGCAGGCTTTTTCTTTGTCTAGCCTAGCGCTTGTTCATCAGGGCAAACGGATTAAGCCGTCTCGCTTCTTGAAGGTGCTCAGGGACCAGATGTGCATAGCGCATGGTCATCGTGAGGCTTTGATGCCCCAGGATCTTCTGTAGGGTCAGGATGTTGCCGCCAGCCATCATGAAGTGACTCGCGAATGTGTGACCCAGTGAGCGCGTCATCCCAGCGACGCCCGCTCTCCCAGCAAAACGGGCCCATCGATCTGCCGGGCCAAGGATTCGATGTCGGGCTCGCTCACGCCGCAGGCCCTGAAATGCTGCTGCCATTGACTCACCACCTGGGCCAGCTCACACCCGATTTCGCGGGCCCGCTGGGGCTTCATGGCAAAGGCCCTGGGCTCTGACAGCGCGTTGGCCACCGAGGAGGCATGGGCATCGACGCCAACGCGCATGGCCTGGTAGCCCAGCGCCTGCCCAGTGGGCAGCACGTCGTAGGCGGGCGCCAGCACCAGGTCGTGTCCACGCGCCAGCAGGGCGTGGTTTTTCTCGTGGTCGTCGGTGTTGTCCATGAGGATGTTGAACAGCATGCGGCGAAAGACCTGCTCGCCGTTGCGCTCGATGGCCATGGCATCGCCTCGACGGCGCAGGAGCAAGGCCAGCTCGGGGTAGCCAAAGGCCTGACCGGCTGCCCGCAGGGCGCATCGGGCCGACAGGGCGTGCAGCCGCCGGCCGCCCTCGCGGTCAAAGCGGCGCACCGCGACGGCATGCCCAACCGACAATGGGATGGGTCGGGTCTCGCACACATCAATGCCCGCTTTGCTGGCCAATGTCATGGTGGCATGCTCGATCAAGGGGACATCGATGTCGTCCCCTCTCTCGGAAAACTTGACGACCCACTCATGCCCGTCGATGAGCACCAGCGCTTTGGGTCGGGCCCCACCCATGCTGACGCCCGGAGCAATCAGGCGCTTAAAGCGCTCGTCAATGGGCTCACCGGATTCGATCCTGGCCGCGATGTCACGCACCAGTTCGATGTCATCCAGGCGTGGCAGCGGGCTGATGACCCTGGGCTCATACGCCTGCGCAGACAGAGACACCCCGAGCGAGCCGAACCGGTCGTCACCCGCAAAGTAGAGGTATTCCAGTGCGCCCAGGCGAGCAGGGTTGTCCAGGCGCCGGATGACACGCTCACCCCAGCGGTCAGGCCTTGCGTCGTCGATGGCACCTGGCGCCTCGTCTTTGTCTGCCGGCATGAAGGTGTCTTTGACCAGCGGCAGGTCTTCGCTGAGGGCCATGGCTTGCGGGTGCGTCAGCCAGGCATCGTCGTAGCGGAAGCTCACGCCGCCAGGGCCTGCGGCCGATGGCGTCACCCGTCGCAACGCCCCGATCAAAACAGGTTGTGCGGGATCGGCCAGCCACCAGAGGAACATCTCCTCAACGGGCACGTACTTCATGGCAGATCCCTGGATTTGCCGGTGGCGCGCCGCTCGCTCACGCGCTTGCGGAACGAGGCGATGTCGAGCTCCAGCGCACCACGATCTGCCGCCGGGTCAGCCAGAGACGGGAGGTCATCCGCACGACCGATGACCCACAGGGCGGCCGCATAGACGCCCATGCTGACGCCGGGATCACCCGCTTCCATCCGCTGGACGGTGGCCACCGAGACCCTCAAGCGCGCGGCCCACGCTCTGAGGGACTGCTTACGCCGAAGGCGGGCAATGGACAGGGCATCCCCCAGGTGCTCAAGGGCAACAACCGCCTGCTGCGGCAGGTCATCATGGTGTGCGGAAGATTTGGCCATTGTTCATTTTTTAGCACAAATATCAAATATTGTGTCATTTAATGATCATTTACATGAATGGGGTCGGCACTCATGCGCGCCGCCCAAAGACCCTGACCCATCGGGCATGCGCGACCATTGCACTCGTAACGCAAATGCAATACATTGCTCCCATGAAAACCGCCGTCATCCCCCAAATCCGTGTGGAGCCCGAGTTGCGTGCCGATCTTGAATCGGTGCTTCAGCGCGGTGAAACGCTGACCGAGTTTGTCGAAGCCTCCGTGCGAAACGCCATCGCGTTCAGGCGTATGCAGACGCAGTTTCATGAGCGTGCTCAAGCGGCATCGGAGGAATACCACCGCACAGGCGTCTCGGTGCCCGTTGATGCGGTTCTGGACAGGCTGCAGTCCAGACTTGACGCCAAGCGCAAGAAGCTCGATCAATGAGCTTTGCCGTTGAGATGGCGCCCGCAGCCGAAGCTGACCTGGAGCGACTTTTTGAGTTCCTGATGGACCGGGCAGAGACGACGGACGATCTGGATCGCGCCCAGGCGGCCATTGACGCCATCAGGGCGGCGGTGCACCACCGGTTGGCGGTCACGCCCTACAGCTTTCGCAAGGCGGCCCAGAACCCCGCGCAGCGAGAGTTGATCATCCCGTTCGGGGGCACGGGATACGTGGCGCTGTATGAGATTGTCAGCCCGTCCAAGGTCGTCTTGCTGGCCATTCGCCACCAGCGTGAAGAGGACTATCACTGAGCGCACCAGGGGTGCCCTGGCCATTTGCCAGGTCTTTTTTGTGCAATGAGCCCTGCAACGGGTCCGGGTCTTGCATGATGGGGTCCAACACCCAAAGGATGTGCCTGGCTTGAACCAAGGCACCACACATGACCCGCATCGAACTGCAAGTAGACCTGCGCTATGAGATTGGCGCCGAGGGCGCTGACTTCATCTTCAACATCCATGCCGCGCACACCGCCTGCCAGACCGTCAGCGCCGAGCGTCTGACCCTGAGCCAGACGGTGTTTCCCAAGATCCACACGGACGCCACCACGGGCACCCGCTACATGCGCCTGCGCGCCCTGCCCGGCGAGCTCAAGGTCAGCTACACGGCCCGCATGGACGTGGCGCACTATTTTGCGCAGCCCGACCAACTGGCCGAAGTGCCCGTGGCCTACCTGCCTTTTGAGGTGCTGCGCTACCTGCACCCAAGCCGGTATTGCCAGTCCGATCAGTTCACGCAGCTGGCCATGCAGGAGTTCGGGTCCTTGCCCATGGGCTATGGGCGGGTGCAGGCCATCATGAAATGGGTGCAACAGCAGGTGAAGTTCACGTCCAACACGTCCAACAGCAACACCTCGGCGGTGGAGACGCTTCAAAGCCGGACGGGCGTGTGCCGCGATTTTGCGCACCTGATGATCGCGATGTGCCGGGCGCTGAACATCCCCGCGCGCTTCACCACAGGCACCGACTATGGCGCCGACCCCGTGTTGGGGCCGCCCGACTTCCATGCCTATGTGGAGGTCTACGTGGGTGGGCGGTGGTTCATTTTTGACGCCTCGGGGACCTCCATCCCCATGGGCTTCATCCGGCTGGGCACGGGACGCGACGCGGCCGACGTGGCCTTTGCCACCATGTACGGCCCCGTGCTGGCGCACCCCCCGATCATCCAGACGGAGGCGATCCAGGGCGCCAGGGGCCTGCTGGAGTTGCCACGCCATCGCCCTGAAGCAGTGTCCACTGACATGGGGCCTTGACCTGAGGCCTTGAGAACGGCTGCGCCATCGAATGGCTTGCATCCACCCCGATAATTGGCGCATGCCCCTCATCCTGCCCGCCCTCATCCTGGCCGCCGGTCGCGGCGAACGCATGCGTCCGCTGACCGACCACACGCCCAAGCCCTTGCTGCATGTGCAGGGGCGCGCGCTGATCGAATGGCACCTGATGGCCCTGGCCCGCGACGGTGTGCGCGACGTGGTGATTAACACGGCTCACCTGGAGGATCAGTTCCCGCTGGCGCTGGGCGACGGGTCGCGCTGGGGCTTGCGCATTCGCTACTCGATGGAGGGGCGCGATCACGGCGGCGCCCTGGAAACGGCAGGCGGCATGGTCAAGGCCCTGCCCATGCTGGGAGATGCGTTCTGGGTGCTGGCGGGCGATGTCTTTGTGCCGGACTTCAAGTTTGATGCCGACTTGGCACAGACCTTTCAGGCCGGGTCGGACTGGGGCCACCTCTGGCTGGTGGACAACCCGCCGCACAACCCCCAGGGGGACTTTGCCTTGTCAGCCGACGGGCGCCTGAACCACCGGGGCACCGGGCCGGGCCTGACCTATTCGACCATCGGCCTGTACCGCGCCGCCATGGTCGATCACCTGGCCGTGGGCACCAAGGCCGCGCTCAAGCCATGCCTGGACCGCGCCATTGACGCCGGGCGCCTGTCGGGCACACACCACCAGGGCCGCTGGGTCGATGTGGGCACGCCTGCGCGACTGGCCGAGCTCAACCGATGAGCGCCGATCAGGTCATGCAAGGCCTGCACCTGACGGCCGACCTGCAGGGCTGCCCGGGTAGCCACCCCTGGATGTGCGACATCGGCTCTTTGAGAGAAGCCTGCACCGCCTGGGTGTCCCACGTGGGCCTGAAACCCGTGGGCGAATGCTTCCATGCGTTTGCGCCGTTGGGTCCAGGCCAGCAAGGGGGTGTGACCGGCATGGTGCTGCTGGCCGAATCGCACCTGGCGGTGCACACCTGGCCCGAGAGCGGCCTGGTCACGCTGGATGTGTTTGTGTGCAATGTGGGGGTCGACAACAGCGACCGCGCCCACGCCTTGATGGACGCCCTGATCCGGGGGTTTGAGCCGGCCTCGGTGCACCGTCAGGCGGTGCGCAGGGGCACGGCACTGGCTGCCAGCACCTGACGAGCCGCGCGCACGCCGTGCGTGAAGGCTTCTTCAAAGACCGAATAGGCCGACAGGTCGCTGTGTGCAAAGTGCAGGCGGCCTTGCGGTTGCCACAAGGCCTGCAGCCCCGGGTGGCTGCGCAGGCCGGGCACCGGCGTGATCATGCCGTGGCCCCAGCGCGTGAGGTCCATGCGCTGCACCTGCTCTGGCAAGTCCGGGTGGATGCGCGCCAGGTCCGCCAGCACCCGCACGGCCCAGTGCTGCCAGGGCTGGGTCGACAAGGCCTGTCGGTGGGCACGCGCCTGATCAGGGCCTGAGCCACCGAGTGCCCAGTAGTGGGTCCACAGCCCGGCGCCAAACGGCCAGGTCATCTCCTGGTGGCGGGCATTGACATAGCCCAGCGCCGGTGGCGCCACATCCAGCACGCCTTGGCCGGTGTAGGTCACGTTGTCCCACGACAGGGGCGCGCCGCTGCGCGGATGCGGCAGGCCCTTGAGCAGCAGGTTGGTGACCAGCCACGGCGATGGGTGCAACAGGCTCTGGATGGCCTGCAAGGGCTCGGGTACCGAGGGCAGCAGGCGGCGCGCCACCCACAAGGGCAAGGCGATGACGACCTGTTTGGCGGCCCAGCGCTCGGTGCGTTGACGTCGATGCGACCAGACATCGACCAGCACCTCATGGCGCAGGGGCTGGATGCGCAAGGCCACGTTGCCGCCCTGCACGCGGTCACCCAAAGGGCGGACCAGGCGCTGGACCAGGTGGTCGTTGCCCTCGGGCCAGGTCAGCACGCCCTCAAGCGCGTGGTCCTCGTCCACCGTCGAGCCCATCATGTGCCGGCTGGCAAAGTACTGCAGGCCCGCCCAGGCCGACACCGCCTGGGGTGAGGCGCCGTAGTCATCGCGGCAGGCGTAGTCCAGCACCCAGCGCAAGGCGGGTGATGTGTAGCCCCGGCTGTCCAGCCATTGGGCAAAGGTCTGCTGGTCCAGGGTGGTCAAGGCGCCCTGCCAGCGCTGGTGCACCGTGGGCAGGGAGAAATGCAGGGCGCCGGCCAGTTGCCGCACCTCGGCCTCAAAACGCCGGACCTGCGACAGCGTGGCGGCATCGTGCGAGTCAAAGGGCAGGACGCCCTCTTGCCAGTGGCCCGGCCAATGGCCTTGGGCGGGCTGGGCATCAGGGCGGAACAGGCGCTCCTGTGGGCTGTGGCACAGGTGGCGCTCGTCACCACGCCAGCGGCCCTGGTGTCGGTGGATCAGGCCCTGCTGGGACAGCCACTGAGCGACATCGGTGGCCTGCTCACCGGGCACGGGCAGGTAGTGCGCGCCCTGGGGACAGGCCAGCCCCTGCATGCGGTGGGATCGGCTGTTGCCACCGGCGGCATCTTCCAGCTCCAGCACGACCAGGTCATCCAGACCGGCTTGCTGCAGGTGGTCGGCCGGCGGCAGCCCCGCCACACCACCGCCCAGCACCAGGGTGTGCACGCGCTTGAGCGGGCCATCGCCCTGGGCGCTGGAGGCGGCATTGTCAGTGGCACTGACTCCACCCAGTTGCCCATCGCGCCAGGCATGGGCTCTCTCCATCGAGGGCCCCAGCCATTGCCCTTCGATGTGGTCGGGCAGGCCTGAGGCGGGGTCCCACGTGGGCGAGGCGCGGTGGCAGCCGCCCAGGCCGAGCGCCGCCACGGCACCGGTGGCCTGCAGCAACCATTGGCGGCGGGGCAGGCTCATGGCTGCACCTGCCCCCACTCCTGCTCGAAGGTGTGGACCAGGCTTTGGTTGCTCAGGCGATTGGGCTCGGCACTCACGCGCGCCATGTCGGGCGGAAAGTCAAACAAGGCGGGCAGGCCCTGGGGCGTGAGAAAGCGCAAGCCGGGCGGCATGTGCGCGGGTGCACGCCAGGGGCGGCGGTGGGCCAGCACAAAGCCCCACTCGCCAAAGCTGGGCACGTGGGCGTGGTACGGGGTGGCGGTCAAACCCACGGCCTCGACGGTGCTGACCACGGTCCAGAAGCTGCGTGTGGCGATCAAGGGCGAGGTGGTCTGGATCACCGCATAGCCTGAGGCCGCCAGGTGCTGGTCCAGCAGGGCATAGAAGGTGGTGGTGTAAAGCTTGCCAATGGCGTGGTTGGTCGGGTCGGGAAAGTCCACCACGATGACATCAAAGACCTCGGTGCTCTGGCCCAGCCACGTGAAGGCATCGGCGTTGACGATGCGCAGCTTGGGCGATTTCAAGGACGCCGCGTTGAGCTTGACCAGCATGGGGTCTTGCGCGAACAAGGTGGTCATGGCGGGGTCGAGTTCGACCAGGGTGACCTGCTCGACCCCGGGGTACTTGAGCACCTCGCGCACGGCCATGCCATCGCCACCGCCCAGCACCAGCACACGGCGGGGCGCGCCATGGGCGCTCATGGCAGGGTGGACCAGGGCCTCGTGGTAGCGGTGCTCGTCGCGCGAAGCAAACTGCAGGTTGCCGTTGAGGAACAGGCGGGAGCCCTGCGGGGTCTGCGTGATGACGATGCGCTGGTAGGGCGTGTCCTGGCGCAGGACGACGCCGGCGCCGTAGAAGTGATCCTCGGCCCAGGTGGTGAGGGGTTGCACGCCCCACATGGCCCCCAGCAGCACCAGGATCACCAGGGTGCAGGCCAGCACATGGCCCCACAAGGCGCGCAGCTCATGGCGGAACAGCACCAGGGCCCAGGCGGCCACCGCGGCGTTGAGCAGGCCAAACAGCACCCCGGTGCGCACCACCCCCAGGTGCGGCACCAGCAACAAGGGAAAGGCCAGCGAGACGGCCAGGGCGCCCAGGTAGTCAAAGGTCAGGACCTCGGAGACCAGGTCCTTGAGCGCGTAGCGCTGGCTGAAATGCCGCTTGAGGATGCGCATGACCAGCGGGATCTCCAGGCCCACCAGGGTGCCGATCAACAGCACCATGCCGTACAGCATCACCCGAAAGGGCCCGTCGGCACCGACCGGCAACAGGGCATGGGCCGTGAACAGCGCCGCAGGCATCAGCCCCCCGAACAGACCCACCAGCAGCTCGATGCGCAGGAAGTGCGCGATCAGCTGGCGCTCGAGGTAGCGCGACAACCAGGAACCCACGCCCATGGCAAACAGGTACGTGCCGATGATGGTGGAGAACTGCAGGACCGAGTCGCCCAGCAGGTAGCTGGCCAGCGCACCGGCGGCCAGCTCGTAGATCAGGCCGCAGGCGGCCACCACGAACACCGAGGTCAGCAGCAGCAGTTCGGCCGGCTGCAGGCGGGGGCGAGGGGCCGTATCAACCGCCTCAGCCTTGGCCTCTGCACCCACGGAAGGCATCAACCGTGGATGGCCGCAGCCACGATCAGGCCAATGGACAGGCACATGGCCGCCACCACGATGGCCAGGGCCATGTTGCGCTTCTCGACGATCTCGCCCCACAGGTCGTAGGGGGTGATCTTGTCAATGATGGCAAAACACAGCCAGAACAGGCCCACCCCGATCAGGGCAAAAACAATCGAGCCCACGAACACACCTGGCCGCAGCCACTCAAGTTCCATCATGTGCATCTCTCCTATTTGTGAAATCCGCCGCTGCTGAAGCCGCCGTGCGAGCCCCCGCGATAGCCGCTGCTGCCGCCTGAGCTGGAGCGGCACTGCTGGTACTCCACGCTGGCCTGGCCAAAGCGGTCGCGCACCTGATCGCAATCATCGTCGCACGCCTTGAGCGCGAACAGCACCACCACCAAAGCAATGCCCAGGTACACCCAGACGCCCACCCGCGAGCCCAGGTCGCTCAGGCTGGACAGGGGTTTGACGTCGCGCTCGAAGCTGGCCTTGGCCCGGTCGGTCAGGCCAAAGGCCTTCATGACTTCGTCGGCCGTGAGGGTCTGGCCCTGGGACCAGGTGATCTCGCCACCGGCCTCTTCGCGGCTGAGACGGCGCGTGTGGTCGCTGCCCTCACCCACGTAATCACTGACCTTGTCGCGCTGACACGCCTTGACACGCCAGTAGAACTCGCCCAGCACGTGGGAGGTCTGGGCCTGGTAGCTGTACGTCAGCCGGTACTTGATGTTTCGCAGCAGCATGCGGCCCCGGCCCTGATCGGCTGGCACGCCGGTGATGGGGCGCACCACGCTCCAGCCGTCTTCGGCATCGACCAGGAAGGCAAAGCCGCGCTGGCGGTGATAGAGCAGGTATTCGCGCCAGAAGGTGACCTCGTCATCACTGCCGGGGGCGGGCACATCGCAGCGCTCCAGGTAGCCCACCACCTGCCAGTCACCGACCTGCCCGTCCACGCGCAAGCGGCCGGTGGTGCCCAGGGGGACCAAGGGTTCGGTGATGCCGTTTTGCTGCTGATGCTGGGCCATGGCCGCGCCCAGGCCCTGGCTGATGTCCACGACCGAATCGCAAGCACCACAGACGATGGATTGGGTGCTGCTGAGCTGGACTGTCAAGGCATTGCCGCAGTTGGGGCAGCTCAGGCCGCGCCCGGCAACGCGTGCTTCGGACGCCTGCTCGGGGCCCTCGTCTCGGGTGCCGGACAAGTTCAGCGAGGCCAGCGTGACCGACTGGCCCAGGTATCGCCGCGGCGGGAGCTCGCTGGTGTCCAGGCTCAGCACCTGGTCCTGCGTGTTGCGCAGCTCGATCAGGCGGAAGGCATTCTGAAAGTCCGGCTTGAACGCCAGCTCGCCCTGCGCGGCCAGCACCCGGGCCATGACCACCGAGCCCACCACCCAGGGTTGCTGCTCGACGATCACCGACTGGCCGGGGGCCCACTGGCTCAGGTCGGGCAAGGCGTGCAGCGCAGGCTGCGCCAGGCTCATGACGTAGGCGCCGTTGTCCTCGCTCAGCCAGGCAGAGCGCCCGTTGTCAAACAGCGCGTGCCACTCGCTCCAGCGGGCGGCGTCCACCGCATCGCCGCTGCCGCCCACCGGACCACTGGCCATCTGCACACGACCGACCAGCAGGAAGGGCTCGCCCTGGTAGCGCCCGCGGGTGCCCAGGGCCAGCGGGCTGTGGTCGTCAAACAGCTCGGCGCTCTGGCCAATGCGACGCAGGGCATCGTCCTCGCGCACCAGGGTGCTTTTGCAGAACGTGCACACGGCCATGGGCGAGGCCGCCGATCGAAATTCGACCGGCGCGCCACAGAAGGAACAGGCCGCACGCCAGACGCGCTGGGGCGCTGGCTCAGCCATGACGAGACATGCTTCTCAAGATCAACTGGCTCGCGTCAGACCAGTTTTTTGAGCAGCTCTGCCTTTTTGGCCGAGAACTCGTCGTCCGTGAGGATGCCCTTGGCCTTGAGGTCGGCCAGCTTTTCCAGCGTGGCCATGATCTCGTCGGGCTGCAAGCCGGCGACGGGCGCTGGGGCTGCCGCGGCACCCGCTGCCGGGGCCGATGCACCCTGCAGGCCTTGCTGGAGGGTCTGGGCCATCATCTGACCCATGGCCAGGCCCGCCCCCAGGCCAGCGGCATCGCCCACCACGCCACCGCCGCCACCTTGAGCGGCCAGCGTGGGCAGGGCCTGTGCGGCCTGGTATTGCACAAACTGCCCCATGTTCTGGCCCACCATGCCCATGCCGATCTTCTGATCGAGCACTTTTTGCAGCTCCTCAGGCAGGGAGACGTTCTGCACGGTCAGGGTCTCGAGCTTGAGTCCCAGGGCATCAAACGCAGGGGCGGTGGCCTCGCCCAGGGCCTTGGCAAACGCGCCCAGGTTGGCGGCCAGGTCCAGGAAGGGGATGCCGCTGCCGGCCACCGCATCGCTGAGGTGCTGCAGCAACACGCCGCGCAACTGACCGTCCAGGTCGGAGGCGGCATCGCTGGTGCGCGTGCCGGAGACTTCGGTGTGGAACTTGCGCGGATCGACCAGGCGCACGCTGTAGTTGCCAAAGGCTCGCAGGCGCACGGCGCCAAAGTCCTTGTCACGCAGGGTGATGGGTTGGCTGGTGCCCCAGCGCAGGTCCAGTTGCTGGCGCGTGCTGAAGAAGTAGACGTCGCTCTTGAAGGGCGAGTCAAACAGCTTGTCCCAGTTTTTCAGGTTGGTCAGCAGGGGCAGCGTCTGGGTGGTCAGCGTGTGGGTGCCCGGGCCGAACAGGTCGGCCACTTTGCCTTCGTTGACAAACAGGGCCATTTGCGACTCGCGCACCACCAGTTGCGCGCCGTTCTGGATTTCGTTGTCCTGAAACGGGAAGCGCCAGGCCAGCACCCCATCGGTGGTTTCGTTCCACTCGATGACGTCGACAAACTGTTTCTTGATGAAATCCATCAGTGCCATGACTCACCCTTCCCAAAGTGTTCTGTGTCGCAATGCCGGGAAGTATAGGCACGCGGCCGGGTCGACCGGGTAAAATGTGCACTCCATCCACAGCCTCTGGATCTACACCATGACCCGCTGTTTGCTCAGCCTCGTCGTCCTGACGAGCGTATTTGCCGCCGCCCTGCCCTTGTCGGCCCAGGCCGCCTCCAGCACCCAGACCTACCCGGCCCGCCTCTTGCCGCCCCAATCGCTGCGCGGCGAACTGGTGGTCACCGCCCCGCCCCAGGCCCTGCTCAATGGCCAGAGCGTGCAACTGGCACCGGGTGCGCGCATCCGTGGTCAGAACAACATGATGGTCATGTCGGGCCAGGCCATCGGGCAAAAGCTGGTGGTGAACTACACCGCCGACACCTATGGCCTGGTGATGGATGTGTGGATCCTGCGCCCCGAAGAGCTGGAGCGACGCTGGCCCAAGACCCCCGAAGAAGCCGCCAAGTGGCGCTTTGACCCACAGACGCAGACCTGGACCAAGCCATGAGCGAGACCGAGATCAGCAAGAAGGTCTACATCAAGACCTATGGCTGCCAGATGAACGAGTACGACTCCGGCAAGATGTCGGACGTGATGAACGCGGCCAAGGGCTATGAGCCCACGGACAACCCTGAAGAGGCCGACCTGATCCTGTTCAACACCTGCTCGATCCGCGAGAAGGCCCAGGAAAAGGTGTTCAGTGACCTCGGTCGCGTCAAGCACCTCAAGGCCAAGGGCGTGATGATCGGCGTGGGCGGCTGCGTGGCCAGCCAGGAAGGCGCCGCCATCATCGAACGCGCACCCTATGTGGACGTGGTCTTTGGCCCGCAGACGCTGCACCGCCTGCCCGCCATGCTGGAAAAGCGCGTCAGCCTGAGCCGCCCGCAGGTGGACATCAGCTTCCCCGAGATCGAAAAATTCGACCACCTGCCGCCACCGCGCAAGGAAGGCGCCTCGGCGTTTGTCTCGATCATGGAAGGCTGCTCCAAGTACTGCAGCTACTGCGTGGTGCCCTACACCCGCGGCGAAGAAGTCTCCCGCCCGTTTGACGACGTGCTGACCGAAGTGGCCGACCTGGCCGACCAGGGCGTCAAGGAAGTGACCCTGCTGGGCCAGAACGTCAATGGCTACCGTGGCCGCATGGGTGATGGTTCCGCCAGTGGCACGGCCGACATCGCCGACTTTGCGATGCTGCTGGAGTACGTGGCCGAGATCCCCGGCATCGAGCGCATCCGCTACACCACCAGCCACCCCAACGAGTTCAGCCAGCGCCTGATCGATGTCTACGGCAAGACCGACAAGCTGGTCAACCACGTGCACCTGCCCGTGCAGCACGGCTCGGACCGCATCCTGATGGGCATGAAGCGCGGCTACACGGTGCTGGAGTTCAAGAGCACCATCCGCAAGCTGCGCCTGGTGCGCCCGGACATCCGCATCTCCTCGGACTTCATCGTGGGCTTTCCCGGCGAGACCGACGAGGACTTTGACAAGATGATGAAGCTGGTCGATGACATCGGCTTTGATGCGTCGTTCAGCTTCATCTTCAGTGCCCGCCCGGGCACGCCCGCTGCCGCCCTGCCTGACGACACCCCGCAAGAGGTCAAGCTCAAGCGCCTGCAGCACCTGCAGGCCGTGCTGGAAGCCAATGTGGTGCGTTACAGCGAGGCCCTGGTCGGCCAGCAGCAACGCATCCTGGTCGAAGGCCCCAGCCGCAAGGACCCCACGGAGCTGATGGGCCGCACCGAGTGCAACCGCATCGTCAACTTCCCCGGTGGGCCTCACCCTGAGCGCCTGATCGGCCAGTTGATCGATGTCCACATCACCAAGGCCTTCGCCCACTCCTTGCGCGCGGAAGTGGTGGTGGCGTAACCCTGAGGAGCCCCCATGGCAGTGTCCGTGTTTGACCTGTTCAAAGTGGGGATCGGCCCATCGAGCTCACACACCGTGGGCCCCATGCGAGCGGCGCGCATGTTTGCCTTGTCGTTGCGACACGATGGGCTGCTGCCGCGGGTTCAGCGCATCACCGTGAGCCTGCTGGGCTCGCTGGGCGCGACCGGGCGCGGGCATGGCAGTGATCGGGCCGTGATGCTGGGGTTGATGGGCCACGAGCCCGATCGGGTCGACATCGAGGCCATTGATGGCTGGCTGGCGCAGGTGCAATCGAGCAGGCAGTTGTCGCTGCTGGGTGAACACACGGTGGCCTGGTCGCAGGACACGGACCTGCTGTTCAAGGGCCGACAGCGCCTGAGCTTTCACACCAACGGCCTGGTCATGACCGCGCTGGATGCGCAAGGGCAGGTGCTGAGCGAGCGCACCTATTTTTCGGTGGGCGGCGGTTTTGTCGTCAGTGGCTTGTTGAGTGACGACCCTGAGCGTGCGCGCCAGGTGGTGCCCGAGGTCGATGTGCTGCCCCTGCCCTTTCACAGCGCGCAGGCGTTGCTGGACCTGTGTGCCACCCACCACTGCAGCATTGCCCAGGTGATGCGCATGAACGAGCACCACTGGCGCACCGACTCCGAGATCGATCAAGGCCTGTTGCACCTGTGGTCGGTGATGCAAGCGTGCGTGCAACGGGGCTGCGAGCGCGAGCCCGGCTCGATGCTGCCGGGGCACCTGCAGTTGCAGCGCCGAGCCCCCGCGCTGTGGCGGCAGTTGCAGGCCGCCCAACCGCAGGAAGGCCGGGATCCGTGGCTGGGCATGGATGGGGTCAACCTCTGGGCACTGGCTGTCAATGAAGAAAACGCCAGCGGCGGCCGGGTGGTGACGGCGCCCACCAACGGGGCTGCCGGGATCATCCCGGCGGTGCTGCATCACCTGCACCACAGCCTGCCACTGGACGATGCCGGCCGATCCTCACGCGTGATCGACTTCCTGCTCACGGCGGGCGCGGTGGGGCTGCTCTACAAGGAAAACGCCTCCATCTCGGGCGCCGAGGTGGGCTGCCAGGGAGAGGTGGGCGTGGCCTGCTCCATGGCCGCCGCCGGGCTGTGTGCGGCGCTGGGGGGCACGCCCTTGCAGGTCGAGAATGCGGCCGAGGTGGGCATGGAGCACTGCCTGGGCCTGACCTGCGACCCGGTGGGTGGGCTGGTGCAGATTCCCTGTATCGAGCGCAACGCCATGGCCTCGGTGCAGGCCATCAACGCCGCCCGGCTGGCCCTGCTGGGCGATGGGCACCACCGCGTCAGCCTGGACCAGGTGATTCGCACCATGCGTCAGACGGGTGCGGACATGAAGGACAAGTACAAGGAAACGGCGCGCGGAGGCCTCGCGGTCAGCATCGTGGCCTGTTGAGGTCGCTCAGTCCACGGTCATCCAGGGCTGTTGTCGATCGGCCAGCAGCGGGTGCGCCAAGGCCTCAGACAAGGTCAGCACCGGCGTGACACAGGCATCCACCGACTCGAAGCGCGCCACCCAGGTTGCCATGGGGTGCGCCGCCACCAGAGCGGCCACCTCCGCACGCAAGGCCCGGCTCTCGGGCGTGTTGGGCAGCAGGCCGCGCTGCCAGTGCTGGTTGACCCAGCCCGGCCGCTCGAACACCCCGCAAACCAGGGCCCAGAACTTGTGCTCCAGGGCGCCCACGGCCAGCGTGCGCCCATCGGCACAGGGGTAGAGGTTGTAGCAAGGCAAGGCACCGTTGAGCAGGTCCTCACCCGGGCCCGGCCAGTGGCCCAGCATGGGCGCCAACATGGCCCCGGTGGCTTTGGGCATGACCAGGTGGGCATGCAGGCCGTGGGTCATGCTGACGTCGATGTGCCGCCCCACCCCGCCGCGACGCGCCTCCAGCACCGCCGCCAGGGTGCCGATGCAGGCCATGGCGCTGCCTGCGGCCAGGTCACCCCACTGCACATTGGACAAGGCCAGCTCACCCGTCACGGGCGATCGCATCTGGTCCAGCACGCCCGACATGGCCAGGAAGTTCAGGTCATGGCCCGCCCGATCGGCCCAAGGCCCCGACTGCCCGTACCCCGTGATCGACACCATCACCAGGCGCGGGTTGAGCGCCTTCAGGCGTGCATGCCCCAGCCCCAGGGCATCGAGCACCCCGGGACGGAAACTGTCCATCATCACATCGGCCTCGCTCACCCACTCACGCAGGCGATCAAGGTCTGCCGGCTGACGAAAGTCGATGGTGCGGCACGCCTTGCCGTGGTTCAGGGCCTCGAACAAGGGGGCCAGCGGGCGGGTGGGGTCACCTTCCGGTGGCTCGACCTTGATCACCTCGGCCCCCAGATCAGCCAGCAGGCGCGTGCCAAAGGGCCCGGGAAGGTTGCGGGTGAGGTCGATCACCCGCAAGCCATCGAGCAGGCCCGCCAGCGAGCTCACGCCATGTCCTCGAAGCGACCACCCTCCTGGGCCTGCCGGACCACGATGGCGGCCGGCTCGAAGCGGGGGCCGTAGGCGCGGGCCAGTTCACGCGAACGCTCCACAAAACGCTGGGCACCCATGGCGTTGATGAACTGCAGCGCGCCGCCCTGGTTGGGCGCAAAGCCCCAACCAAAGATCGAGCCGATGTTGGTGTCGGCCACCGAACGCACCACGTTCTCTTCAAAGCAGCGGGCTGCTTCGTTGGCCTGGGCAAACAGCAGGCGGTCGACCAGCTCCTGCTGGCTGGGCTGATCGGCCTTGGGCGGGTAGACCTCCAGCAGGCCGGGCCACAGGGCCTTGTCCTTGCCGGTGTAGTCGTAAAAGCCCTTGCCGGATTTTTTGCCGATGCGGTCTTTCTCGCCGCCGATCTTCTGCACCACGGCAAAACCCGGGTGCACCGGCAGCGTGACGCCCTCGGCGGCCAGGTCCTTGCGGGTCTGCTCGGCGATGTAGAGCGACAGCGACAGCGAGACCTCGTCCTGCAGGGCCAGCGGCGGCATGGGCATGCCCGCCTTCAGGCCAGCGACCTCGACCGAGCGGGGGTGGATGCCCTCGCCCAGCATGGCCATGCCTTCCATGATGTAGGTCGTGAACACGCGCGAGGTGTAGAAGCCGCGCTTGTCGTTGACCACGATGGGGGTCTTGCCGATCTGCTGCACGTAATCAAAACCACGGGCCAGGGTCTCGTCGGACGTCTCCTTGCCCACGATGATCTCGACCAGCGGCATCTTGTCCACGGGCGAGAAGAAGTGCAGCCCGATGAAGTTGGCCGGGCGTGCGCTGGCCTTTGCCAGGCCGGTGATCGGCAAGGTCGAGGTGTTGGAGGCGTAGACCGCATCGGCCGCAATGACGGCCTCGGCCTTGTGCGTGCACTCGGCCTTGATGCCGCGGTCTTCGAACACGGCCTCGATCACCAGGTCACAGCCCTGGAGGTCTTCGTAGCGGGTGGTGGTCTGGATGCGGGCCAGCAAGGCGTCGCGCTTGTCAGGCGTGCTGCGCCCCCGTGAGATGGCCTTGTCCAAAATGCCTTGTGAATAGGCCTTGCCCTTGTCGGCGTTCTCTTGTGTGGTGTCCAGCAGCACCACGTCAATGCCGACCTTGGCCGACACATAGGCAATGCCTGCGCCCATCATGCCGGCGCCCAGGATGCCGACCTTCTTGACCGACGACTCGGCCACGCCCTTGGGGCGCGACTGGCCCTTCTTGATCGCGTTGAGCTGGTGCCACAGCGTATTGATCATGTTCTTGCTGGTTTGCGACACCACGCAGGCGGCAAAGTAACGCGACTCCACCTGCGAACCCGCATCAAAGTCCAGCAGGCAGCCCTCGAACAGGCAGGACATGATGTGGGTGAGGGCCGGGTAGTTGCCGTGCGCCTTGGCGTTGGCCATGGACGGCGCAATGGCCAGGACCTGCACCACGGCCGGGCTCTTGCTGTCCCCGCCGGGGATCCGAAAGCCCTTGGTGTCCCAGGGCGCGGCGGCCTTGGGGTTGGCCAGGCACCAGGCCTTGGCCTTGGCGATCAGCTCTTCACGCGTGGCGGCCAGGTCGGTCACCAGGCCCATCTCCTTGGCCTTGGCTGCGGTCAGCTCCTTGCCTTGCGAGATCAGCTCCATGGCTTTCTGGATGCCGACCAGGCGGGGCACACGCTGCGTGCCCCCACCACCGGGCAACAGGCCCAGCTTGACTTCAGGCAGGCCCAGCTTGAGCTTGGGGTCGTCCAGCGCGATGCGGGCATGGCAGGCCAGGGCCAGCTCCAGGCCACCGCCCAGCGCGGTGCCGTTGAGGGCGGCCACCACGGGCTTGCCGCACTTTTCCATGCGGCGCAGCATGCCCTTGAGGGCCTCGCACAGCTCGTAGGCCTCTTGTGCGCTGGTGATCCGGGTCAACTGATCGATGTCGGCCCCCACCACAAAGGTGGACTTGCCCGAGGTGATGACCAGGCCCTTGAGGGCCGCGTCGGTTTCCAGGCGCTGGACCAGCTCGGCAAAGGGTGCGGTCAACGTGGGGTTGAGCACGTTCATGGCCCGATCGGGCATGTCGATGGTGACCAGACCGATGCCGTTGGCGTCGATGTCCAGGCTGAATGCTTGTTGTTGGCTCATGTGACAGCCCTCCTCAGACGCGTTCGATGATGGTGGCGATGCCCATGCCGGCACCGATGCAAAGCGAGGCCAGGGCCGTGGACTTGCCCGTGCGCTCCAGCTCGTCCAGGGCCGTGCCCAGGATGATGGCGCCGGTGGCGCCCAGCGGGTGACCCATGGCAATGGCGCCGCCGTTGACGTTGACGCGGTCCAGGGAGACCCCCAGGTCGCGGGCGGTCTTCATGGGCACGGTGGCAAAGGCCTCGTTGATTTCCCACAGGTCGATGTCAGCGGCGGTCATGCCCAGCTTGTTCAGCGCCTTGAGGCAGGCCGGTGTCGGGCCGGTCAGCATGATGGTGGGCTCAGAGCCAATGACCGAGCACATGCGCACCCGGGCGCGCGGCTTGAGGCCCGCCTTGAGGCCGGCTTCTTTGCTGCCCAGCAGCAGCAGCGCCGCACCGTCGACGATGCCCGACGAGTTGCCCGCGTGGTGGCTGTGCTGGATCTTCTCGATCGTGGTGTACTTGTCCAGCGCGGTGGCATCAAAGCCCATGGTGCCCATCATCTCGAACGAGGGCATCAGCTTGGCCAGCGACTCGACCGAGGTGCCGGGACGGATGGTCTCGTCACGGCCCAGCATCAGCAGGCCGTTGATGTCCTTGACCGGCACGATGGACTTGTCAAAGCGGCCCTCGGCCTGCGCGGCAGCGGCACGGCGGTGCGACTCTGACGCATAGGCATCCAGGTCCGCACGGCTGAAGCCTTCCAGCGTGGCGATCAGGTCGGCGCTGATGCCCTGGGGCACAAAGGCCGTGCCACTGTTGACACGCGGGTCCATGACCCAGGCGCCACCATCGCTGCCCATGGGCCAGCGGCTCATGGACTCGATGCCACCGGCCACGATCATGTCTTCCATGCCCGAGCCAATGCGCTGCGCGGCCTGGTTGATTGCCTCCAGACCCGAGGCGCAAAAGCGCGACAAGGTCACACCAGAGACGCTCTGCGCCCAACCGGCGTCCAGAACGGCGGTGCGGGCAATGTCGGCGCCCTGCTCACCCACCGGGGTGACGCAACCCAGCACCAGGTCATCGACCAGGGAGGTGTCCAGGTGGTTGCGGCTTTGCAAGGCCTGCAGCAGCGTGCGCAGCAGCCACACGGGCGTGGCCTGGTACAGGCTGCCGTCTTTCTTGCCCTTGCCACGCGGCGTGCGCACGGCGTCAAAAATGTAGGCTTCGGTCATGGAAGCTCCTCAGTGTGTTGGATGGAAAGGGAGGGGAAGCGTCCGCGTCACAGGAACCGTGAAGCCAGCTCTTTCATGATCTCATTGGTGCCGCCATAGATGCGCTGCACACGTGAATCGGCATACAGGCGGGCGATCACGTACTCCTTCATGTAGCCGTAGCCGCCAAAGAGCTGCAGGCATTCATCGATCAGCTTGCACTGCTGGTCGGTGATCCAGTACTTCAGCAGCGCGGCACGCTCCACACCCAGCTCGCCCTTGAGGTGAGACACCATGGCCGCGTCCACCATGGCACGCGAGGCCATCAGCAGGGCCTGGCATTCAGCCAGCGTGAAGCGGGTGTTCTGGAAATTGAAGATGGGCTTGCCAAAGGCCTGGCGGTCTTTCGTGTAGGCCAGGGTCTCCTGCATGGCCAGCTCCATCGCGCCCACGCCACCCACGGCCACGATCAGGCGCTCTTGCGGCAGCTCCTGCATCAGCTGGAAAAAGCCCATGCCTTCCTGCAGGCCCAGCAGGTTGTCCTTGGGCACCACCACGTCGTCGAAGAACAGCTCCGAGGTGTCCTGTGCATCCATGCCGATCTTGTCCAGGTTGCGGCCGCGGCGGAAACCGGTGACCTCATCGGTTTCAACCATGAGCAACGAGATGCCTTGTGCGCGCTTGCCCTTGTCGGTCTTGCAGACCACGACGATGAGGTTGGCGAGCTGGCCGTTGGTGATGAAGGTCTTGCTGCCGTTGATCTTGTAGGTCTCGCCCTCCAGCACGGCGGAGGTGCGCACGCCCTGCAGGTCGGAGCCCGTGCCCGGCTCGGTCATGGCGATGGCGCCAATCAGCTCACCTGAAGCCATCCGGGGCAGCCAGCGCTTTTTCTGCGCTTCGGTGCCGTAGTGCAGGATGTAGGGCGCGACGATGCCCGAGTGCAGCGAGCCACCAAAGCCGGACTGGCCCGCCGCGGCCTGCGCCAGGATCAGCGCGGCCTCATGGCCGAAGTCGCCACCGGCACCGCCGTATTCTTCGGGCATGGAGGCGCACAGGAAACCGTTGGCCCCCGCATCGCGCCAAGCCTGGTGGTCCATCATGCCCTGGGCGCGCCAGGCTTCGTCCTTCGGACCCCACTGCTCCTTGAAAAAGCGGGTGGCCGACTCCAGCAGCATCTTGTGCTCATCGGTCATCCAGGTGGATTCGAAGTTCTGAATGGGCATGGTGTCTCCTCAGGTAGGGCTGCAATGACCGCTTGACGCGACGCCGCCCATCAGGCCTCATTCAGTAATCTCAGTTACCGATAGTGAGAACCCTTGAGGCAAACATCCTGACGACTCATTCGGTCGTCGTGTCGCTTGGAATGCCCTTGAGCATCGCGTCTGCGGCAGAGGCACCATGTTGATCAAGGCCTCGCGACAAGGCAAGGGAATTGCACCCGATTCAGCGAAAGACCCCTCATTTGGTAACATTGATTACCCAACTGGAAAGATGGATTCCCATGCCCGCGCCCGCTGCCAGCTCGCCCCCTCCCCGCACCCATGCCGAGCGCCGCGCCATGCTGGCGACCATGCGCACCGACACCCTGCAGCGCATCGAGAACGCAGTGCTGAGCCTGTTCTCGCAGCGCGACTTCCACGAGGTCAGCCTGATCGATGTGGCGCGCACCGCGCACGTCTCGCTGCAGACGATCTACAAGTACTTCGGCAGCAAGGAGGTGCTGGTCTACGCCATGCTGGACGTGATGCTGGGGCGCCTGGCCGAACGCATGCTCGACCACCTGCAGGGCATTGACGACGCCCGCGAGCGCCTGCGCAAGACCCTGTGGGTGACGGTGGACTACATGGACAAGCACCCCGCCGTGATCCTGCTGCTGTTCACCGCCGTGCCGGTCTCTCGCCACAACAACATCGGCATCTACGAGAGCGCCGAGCTGATGGGCGCGTTCCGCGGGGTGCTCAAGGACGGGCAGGCGCGCGGGGTGCTCAACAACACCGTGTCCTCCAAGGTCTTGCTGGACGTGTTCATGGGCATCATCGGGCGGGTGATCCTGATGCACATCGTGCGCGGCGAGCAGCGTCCGCTGATCGAGCAGTTCGACGAGTTTTTCAACATCGTCTGGCGGGCGATGTCGGTGGAGTGAGGGCCGCGAGCGAGGGCCCGCGAATCAGTTGCCGCGCTCAGCCGCCTCGCGCAGCTTGTCCTTCTTGCTCTTGCGCTTGCCTTTGACCCCGCCGTTGGGATCCAGGCCCTTGGGCGCTTCGGGCAGGTCGTCATCTTCCGGATCGCGAGCGCCCACCGTGGGCTCAAAGCCGGGGATCTCTTCGCGCATCACGCGCTGGGCCTGGCGTTTTTCGATCAGGCGGAAGTGCGCTTCGGTGTCATCGCTCAGAAAAGTCACGGCCAGACCACTGGCCCCCGCCCGACCGGTGCGGCCAATGCGGTGAATGTAGTCGGCCGGCGCGCGCGGCAGGTCAAAGTTGACCACCACGGGCATCTGGGCGATGTCGATGCCGCGGGCGGCCACATCGGTGGCCACCAGCACCTGCAGGTCGCTGGACTTGAAGGCCGCCAAGGCCGCCTTGCGCGCACCCTGGCTCAGGTCGCCGTTGAATGCGGCCGCATGGATGCCCGCGCGGTGCAGCTTGTGGGCAACCAGTTCGGTGGCGTATTTGGTGGCGGCAAACACCAGCACCCGGCTCCAGCCTTCTTGCTGGATCAGGTGGCGCAGCAGTTGCGCGCGGCGCTCGGGGTCGACCACGATGGCACGCTGGGTGATGTCGGGGCGAGCCTCGGGCGCCGATTCGATCTCGATGACCTCGGGCTCGTGCAGCAAGGCATCGGCCAGGGCTTGCACGTCCTCCGGGTAGGTGGCCGAGAACAGCAGGCTCTGACGGGCCTCAGGCAGCAACTGCAGGATGTGGGACAGCTCGTCGGCAAAGCCCAGGTCCAGCAGGCGATCGGCCTCGTCCAGCACCAGCATGGCCACGTCGTCCAGCCGCAAGGCGTTGTGCTCGATCAGGTCCAGCAAACGGCCGGGCGTGGCCACCACGATGTCGGCACCGCCGCGCAGGCTCATCATCTGGGGGTTGATGGACACGCCGCCGTAGGCCGTGACCACCTTGATGGACACGGGCAAAGAGCGCGTCCATTCGGACAGAACCTCGCCCACCTGGGCCGCCAGCTCACGCGTGGGCACCAGGATCAGGCCCAGCACGCGCTTGAGCGCACCGCGACGATGGCCCAGCACGTACTCCAGCATGGGCAGGCTGTAGGCCAGCGTCTTGCCAGAGCCCGTCTGGGCGCGGCCCAGCAAGTCCAGGCCCTTCAGAACGACCGGGATGGCCGCCTGCTGAATGGGCGTGGGCGTTTCAAAACCCTGGTCTGAGGCGACACGAACAAGGGGGGCGGACAGACCGAGGGCAGAAAAAGGCATGGGGCGAGTTTATTCGTCAGTTTCCACAAACTCACCGGTGTCGGGGTCCAGGGCAAAGGCTTCGCCCACCTCGGCACCCAGGTGCGGCGCCACCTTGGGGTGGTGTTCCAGCACCCAGCTGACGGGTTTGGTGATGTAGTGCAGGGGCTGCTCCATGTAGGCCTCGCTTTCGTGGCCGGTCAGGAAGCGCCAGCCGCTGTCGATGTCCGAGACCGGGTCGTCGCGGTACATGTACCCCACGGCCTTGCCTTCGGAGGTGATGACTTCGGTGACCACGCAGGTGGCGTTTTCGGGCAGATTCGTGTTCATGGCAGCGGCTTTGTTTGAGGCGCACATCATGCGGCAATATTGCCTGGATTGGCAGCAAACCGGTGTCCAAAGGCCTTGACGCCTCGATTGGGGCTGTCAACATCGGGACCATGAGCACCTCGTCCATCGCCCGATCCGGCATGAACGCCGCCATGATCCAACTGGATGTGTCGGCGCACAACATTGCCAACGCCCAGACCCCTGGCTTCAAACCCCAGCGGGCCGAGATGGCCGCGCAGCCCGAGGGGGGCGTGACGGCCACCATCACCCAGACCAAGGAAGCGCGCTCCACCCTGGAGGGCGATGTGGTCAATCAGATGGCGGCCGGTTATTACTACCGGGCCAACCTGGGCGTGCTCAAAACCGAGGAAAAGGTCATGGGATCCCTGCTGGACACCCTGGCCTGAGGGGCCCGCGTGCCAAAATACAGCCCTATCGAATGAGAAGGGCCCCCCGTGGAACTCCAAGTACCCATCAAGATTTTTGACGAACTGTCCGACGAGGTCATCGAGTCGACCGGCCAACTCGACCTGGCCAGCGGAGAAATCCGCCGCGTGGAGTACGAAGACTACGACGCCGCCCTGCAAGGCCTGCCCGCCGACCTGGAAGACTACGAGTTCACCTGCGGCATGCTGTCCAACAACGGCAAGGACGTCGAATTTCGCATCGAAGTCAATGTCCTGACGGGCAAGTATTCGGTCAACGCCAGCGAACTGCTGGAAGTCAAGGTCCGCGCCGCCAAGCTCTTTGCCGGCATCGAAGGCCGAGCCCTGCTGGACAACGCCGAAAAGGCTGACCAAGCCGCCGCCAAGTCCGCCGGCAAGGGCAAATCCAGCCCCCTGCACTGACGCGACGAGCTCATCACCCCTGGGGAAAGTCCCAAGGGATAGGTGTCGCCAACCGTTCCTTGTTGTCGTCACTGGGGATGGTCAGCGCCATCATGGCCCCCTACAGTGGGCCCCATGCTTGCACTTGCCGCCACCCACATGCCCCACCTCTCGGACATGCCGCTTCAGGGCCGCGTGAGGTCGGGTGATGTCGAACTGGCCGTGCGCCGCTGGGGAGATCCCCGCCGCCCCACCGTGGTCCTGGTGCACGGCTACCCCGATTCCAGCGAGATCTGGGGCCCGCTGGCGCAACTGCTGTCCAATGAATTCCACGTGGTGGCCTACGACGTGCGCGGCGCCGGCCACTCCGACAAGCCCGCCGGCCGAGCCGCCTACCGCCTGCCCCACCTGATGGCCGACTTCAAGGCCGTGATCGACGAGGTCAGCCCGCACCAGCCGGTGCACGTGGTGGCGCATGACTGGGGCTCGATCCAGTCGTGGGAGAGCGTGACCGAGCCCGCCTTGCAAGGCCGCATTGCCTCGTTCACTTCGTGTTCCGGGCCTTGCCTGGACCACATGGGCCACTGGTTTCGTGACCGGCTGCGCCGGCCCACCTGGCGCGGCCTCAAGGAGGTCGGCCTGCAAAGCGTGAAGTCCTGGTACATCTACCTGTTCCAGTTGCCCGTGGTCCCCAACCTGATCTGGCGCCTGGGCATGGGGGCGGCCTGGCCCACCCTGCTGCGCCTGCTGGAGGGCATCGAGGTCAAGGCGCGCGATGGCCAGGCCTCCGACGGCAGCCACGGCGTGCAGCTGTACCGCGCCAACATGATGCCCCGGCTGTTCTTTCCGCGGCTGCGCAAGGCCCATGCGCCGGTGCAACTGCTGGTGCCCACCCGGGATCTGTACGTGAGCCCCGCGCTCACGCAGGACCTCAGCCGCTGGGTGGACCAGCTCACGCGCATCGAGTTCAATGCCGGGCACTGGATGCCCCTGTCGCACCCCAGTGAGATGGCGGGTGCTGTGCGGCGGTTTGTGCGGCAGGTTGAGCGGCAGGGCGAGGCAGCACGGGGCTGGGGTCTGGGCTGACCTGGCACACAACACATCGAACTCGGTGTGTCTTGGGCCTGCCACACCAAGGCGCGGCACTGACATCCTTTGCTAGGCTTGGTCCCTCGAAAAAAACGGAGGATTCACATGCCCCAGATGCCACGCCCATTTTTGCTGACCACCGCCGTCATGGCATGCCTGTGCGCCCAAGGGGCGTTCGCGCAATCCCTCCCAAGCCGGCCCGGTTTGTGGGCAGAGGCCACGGAGGTGAAGATCAATGGCAATGCGATGCCGGGCGGGCTGGACGACATGGCTGAGCCCATGCGCAACAGCATCGAGCAAGCCATGCGCAAGCTCGGTCTGCCTGCGGGCTGGAGCCCACGCATGAGCTGCCGCACCCCAGCCGACTTGAATCTCCAGAACTGGCTC
Source organism: Aquabacterium sp. (assembly GCA_035438885.1). GTDB lineage: Bacteria > Pseudomonadota > Gammaproteobacteria > Burkholderiales > Burkholderiaceae_C > Aquabacterium. Next base: position 30,286 of record DAORJC010000003.1, read on the forward strand.
GCGAAGGCGGCCAAGGATTGCGGCAACCTGTCGAGCAAACTGTCAGGCAACAAGCTGTCGGTCTCTGGCACATGCAGCCAGGGCGGATCGGTCGCGCAACTCAAAGGTTCGGCGCAGTTCAATGGCGACAAAGAAATGGTCTACCAGGCTCGTGTCGAAACCACCTTCCGCGGCAAACAGGTGGTCTCTGAAACCCATTCCATCTCCAAATGGGTAGGTGCCGATTGCAGCAACCCGCCACCTGGCATTGACCCCGCCTGGCTGGATGAGATGGGTGATGCCAACGGTTGAAAGGGCGATGAACGGCCAACGATGGCCGTGCTCGTGGTTCAGGCTTCCCCTGCCGCTTGCAAAGTCGCCTGCAAAGCAGGCAGGCTGATGAAATGGCCGCCCTGCCGCATAGCCTGAACCACTGGCTTGACCTCGGCGACAAGGCCTTTGCGCTTGGCCAAAACCAGTACGCCCAAGGTGCCCAACACATCCAACCCCAAGGCTTCGGCATGACGCCGAGCAGCGCGGTCATCAACCAGCAGCGCTGCGTCCAGGTCCAGGGCCATGCTGATGGCGCAGCGCTCACCCAGATCAAGGCCACGCATGTCCAACGGATGCGCCTCTCTGGTCAGCAACCATCCGTCGGCAAGCGCCGCCTCAATGCGCTGAGCATCGGGCAATCCAGGATGTTCCAAACATTCATGGACAACAACATCAGGGACATGCACATGCTGGAACAGCGCGGGCAAAAGCCCCAGCAAATCCTGACGGCCCAGGGCCATCAAAGGCCCAGCATCGGTGACAACCAGCTTATTGATCAAACGCGGCAAGGTCCCGCTCCAATTCAACGGCATCCGTCCTGATGACGGGAATGTTCAACTGGGCTAGATGCTTGGTGAACTCCACGCGACCCATGCCAGCCAGTTGCGCCGCCTTGCCCAGAGAAATCTGCTCCTCATCAAAGAGGTGCACGGCCAGCGCCACGGTGATGCCCTCGCGCACCAGGATTTCATCAAATGGAACGGCAACAAATACCGGAGCCCCATGCTTGGTGACGACCGAGAGCCTGCCCTCTTCCGCACCACGGATGAGATCGCCCGTGCGTTCACGCAGGTCGCGGACGGTGAAAGTTTCCATGTGATGCTCCGATCATGGCAGTTGTGCCCTCAAAAGATAGCACAACTGCCAAATTTCAGCCGCCGACCAGCATTCAGAACTTGATGGGCTGGGCATCGTGAGTATCTGGACGAGCGAGGCCAGCTTGTTGCTGGAAGCATGGATCCAATCGGATCCACCCCCACCTCACGGGTATGTCATGGTGCCCGGCCACCATCTCCTGGCCTGCGACGCAGGCGTTCTGCCAACCTCATCAGAGCCAGGAGCAAGCCATGGACCGTCGTCGTTTCCTTTCCGCCATCGGCGTGGCCAGTGGCGGTTTGCTGGTGAGCTGGCAAGCCCAGGCGGTGTCCTGGGTCAACCTCGGTCAGGCCCCGCTCGACGTAAGCAATCTGCGAACCGACTCGGCCCGGGTGTTCGACCTGTCCGTGTCCTCGGCCGACCCGAGCGAGACCGGTGTGATCCTGTGGACCCACATTGCGCCCACCGCCGTGCGGGGCGGCGAGCCGCTGTACGTGCAGGTGGCCCTGGATGCGAACTTTCAGACGCTGCTGCTGCAGGCCCAGGTGGCCGCGCAGGACATCAATGACCAACGCGACCACACCGTCAAGATCGACCTTGACGGTCAGTTGCCGGCCATGGCCTCTGGCGGCCCTTATTTCTACCGCTTCATCTACGACGGCACCGTCAGCCGCACTGGCCGTTGCCGCACCCTTCCGGCTGCCGGTGCGCAGCGCAAGCGCCTCAAGCTGGGCTTGCTGACCTGCCAGGACTACACCAACGGATACTACGGCGCACTGGCCCAGGTGGCACGCGACGATTCCATCGACTACGTGCTGCACCTGGGCGACTTCATCTACGAAACCGCTGGGGACCCACGCTTTCAGAGCCTGCCATTTGCCGACCGCACCATGGTGCTGCCCTCCGGTGGCCTGGTGGCACTGGACCTGGCCGACTACCGCTTCATTTACCGCACCTACCGCAGCGACCCGCATCTGCAGGCCGTGATGGAGCGCCACACGTTTGTGTGCGTGCCCGACGACCATGAGACGGCCAACGACAGCTACTGGGACTACGCACGTGACACCCTGGGTGCCCCCGATCACCCCTACACGACGGACGCCAAGTACGGCAACAGCCCGGCCCTGCTCAAGCAACTCAAGCTGGACTCGCAACGCGCCTGGTCGGAGTATGTGCCTGCCCGCGTCAGCTTCAACCCCCAGGCCACCCATCCCTTTGAGGCCTTGAAGGTCTACCGACGCTTCAATTTCGGGGGCTTTCTCGATCTGTTCATGATCGAGAACCGCACCTACCGTAGCCCCCATCCCTGCGGTGAGGACGACATCCTGCAGCGCTACCTGCCCTTGGGCTGCACCAAGTTCAACAATGGCGACCGCACCCTGCTCGGCGCCGAGCAACACAACTGGCTGGTCGAGGGCCTGACCGGCTCGCGCGCCACCTGGAAGCTCATGGGCAACCAGACCTTCCTGGGCCGACTGGCCGTGACCCTGGCTGGCCAGCAACTCTCGCCCATCAACGTGGACGCCTGGGATGGCTTCGTGGCCGAACGCCGCGCCCTCACTGGCGCCCTGCGCGAAGCCAAGGTGCGCAACTTCCTGGTGGCCACTGGCGACCTGCATGCCCACATGGCCAGCAACATCAAACATGACTGGGGCAACCTCAACCCGCTGGACACGAGCAACTTCGTGGGCGCCGAGTTCATGACCCCGTCGGTGACGTCATCCACGCTGGCCGAGAGCGTCGCCGCCGGTGCGGACGAGGCCACACGCATTTTGCTGGGCCGTGCGCTGGCCGCCCCCACCGTGCGCCTCAACAATCCGCACATCCAGTTCTTTGACAGCAGCCGCCAGGGTTACTCCACCCTGGAGCTGACCGACAACCACGCGGAATGGGTGTCCTACGTGGTCGACAAGAACATCAACGACCCGGCGGCCGCCCGCAAGTGCATCGCCCGGCAGCGCAAGTACATGTCGCTGCCGTGGCTGCTGGCGCAGAGCACCGCCGGTTATTGATCGACTGACGCCGCCAGTTCAACCGCTGTCGACCCAGGCTCATCCCGACCGTTCATGTAGGCGTCAAAGTCAGCGGCCGACATGGGTCGGCTGAACAGGAAGCCCTGGTAGCGGTAGCAGCCGATCAAACCCAGGAAGTCTCGCTGCCCCTCGGTCTCCACGCCTTCGGCAATCACCTCCAGGCCCAGGTTCTGGCCCAGGCTGACCACGGTGCCGGCAATGGCGGCATCGTTGGGATTGGTAAGCAGGTCGCGCACAAAGGCCCGGTCGATCTTGAGCTGGTTCAGCGGCAAGCGCTTGAGGTAGGACAGTGACGAGAACCCGGTGCCAAAGTCATCCAGCGACAGTTGCACGCCGCTGTCCTTGAGCGCCGTCATCTTGGTGACGATGTCCTCGATGTCGTTGACCAGCATGCTCTCGGTCAACTCGATCTTGAGCAACTGGGGGTTGACGCCGCAGCGCTCGACAATGCTGGAGACCTGGGCCACAAAATCGGGCTGATGGAACTGCCGCGCACTGACGTTGACGGCCAGTTGCAGGGAGGCGGTGCTGGGGTCCTTGGCCCAGAGGGACAACTGCATGCACGCCTGCTTGAGCACCCAGTCGCCCAGCGGCAGGATCAATCCGGTCTGCTCGGCCATGGGGATGAAATCGCCCGGCGGCACCATGCCGTGCCTGGGGTGCTTCCAGCGCACCAGGGCTTCGGCCCCGATCACCTGGCCCTGGGCGTCCACCTGGGGTTGGTAGTGCAGCACAAACTGCCCCTCGATCAGGGCCGTGCGGAAGTCGGCTTCCAGCGCGTTTCTGGCCGTCACGTCGATCTGCATGACCATGAGGGCCATGTACAGCGTGACCATGGCAAAGAGGTTGTTGCCCCAAGCGTTCATGGCACGCACATCGGCTGGCAGCACAAAGTCCGTTTGGAAGCCAAAGCTGCTCACGTCCAGCACGGCGTAAGCCACCATGAACGCTCCCGTGACGCCGTGGCGCAGCCAGGGATGCTGCCCACGAAAGAACAGGAAGGCACACGCGGCCAAGGCCGGCAGGAGGTGGTGGGTTGATCGTCCCACGCCGGGCGAAGGCACGTCCATGAACAGGCAAATGCCGATCAGCGTGAAAAACAGCGTCACCAGCAAGAGCATGCCGGCCGCATGCGCGTGCTTGCGATGGGTCAGCACCACGCCCAAGGTGCCGGTGAAGATCAGGGCGATCTCCATGGACACCGCCAGCCACTGCTCCCTCATGGCAAACAGGATCGCCCAGCCCACCCCTGCCGCGATCAGCAGGCCACACCCCATCAGCACCATCATTTCGATGCGGCGCTGGTGTTTGGCGCTGGGGCTGCGCCAGGCTGTTGAGCTCGCCTGGGTGGCCTGACCGGATGGGGGCATGGGGGCGGGTGCTGTCACAACGGGTGAATTGACGAGGATATCGGAGCCCTCGGGTGCAGGCTTGAGGGGTCAACCCTGCTTGTCAGGGTAAGTCGGGATCCGCCCCCGGCGGTCTGTGACCTTGTTCACATCAGTTGTGGCGCCATTGCACCGCAGCGATGTCCAGCGAGCGCAGGCGCAGGTCCGGGTCAAAGATGTCGCACACCAGCATGAGCTCGTCGGCCTGGGTGGCCTGCACCAGCGCCTGCAAGCCCTGGCGCACGGTGTCGGGCCCTCCGATCACGGCGGCCGCCAGGAAGCCTTCGATGCCCGCCCGCTCAGAGGGGCTCAGTCCCGCCAGGAAATGGGGCACCGGCGGCGGCATGGCCCCACGCTCGCCGCGCAACAGGCCCAAGACCCGCTGATGGGTGCTGCTAGCCAGGAACTGGGCCTCCTCGTCGGTCGGGGCGGCGATCAGGGGCACGCCCACCACCACATGGGGCCGCGCCAGTGTGGCCGACGGCCGGAACTGCGAGCGGTAAACCGTCAGCGCCTGCATCAACAGGCGGGGGGCAAAGTGGGAGGCAAAGGCATAGGGCAAGCCCCGCTCGGCCGCCAGTTGCGCCGAGAACAGGCTGGAGCCCAGCAACCAGATCGGCACCTGGCTGCCCGCCCCTGGCATGGCCACCAGGCGCTGGCCGGGCTGGACGGGGCCCAGCAGGCGCTGGAGCTCGGCCACATCGCGGGGAAAGTCCTCCTCGGTCTCGACCCGGTCACGGCGCAAGGCCCGCATGGTGGCCGGATCGGTGCCGGGCGCCCGGCCCAGGCCCAGGTCGATGCGGTCGGGGTAGAGCGCCGCCAGGGTGCCAAAGGCCTCGGCCACGACCAGGGGCGCGTGGTTGGGCAGCATGATGCCGCCCGAACCCACCCGGATGCGCTGCGTGCCACCCGCGATGTACCCCACCAGCACCGCCGTGGCCGAGCTGGCAATGCCGGGCATGTTGTGGTGCTCGGCCAGCCAATAGCGGGTGAAGCCCAGCGACTCGACATGCCGGGCCGTGCGCAAGGCGATGGACAAGGCATCGGCCACCGTGCCGCCTTCGCGCACGGAGACCAGGTCCAGCATGGACAGGGCAACGCTCTGGAGTGTCTTCATGCGGACGCATTGTCCTCGTCATGGGGCGCTGCGTCAGGTGTAGGCCCTTTCAGCGTGCCGCCCCCTTGGGCGCCATGCCCAGCGCCGCCCGAGCCAGGGCATCGGCCTCGGTGTTGCGGTGTCGGGGCACCCACTGCCATTGGACCGGGCCAAAGGCCGCCAGCAGCAGGCGGGCTTGTTCAAACAGGGGCGCCAGCCGCTCGATGGGCTTGACGGTGGGCTTGACGGGCTGCCCGCCAGCGCCGCCGAGTTGTTCCACCAGGATGCTGCTGTCGCTGCGCACCAGCAACTGGGCGACATCGCCTCCCTGCACGCACCCCTTCACATGCTCGATCGCGGCCATCAAGGCCCGCAACTCGGCCTCGTTGTTGCACCCCGATGCATGCGTGTCGATCGACAGGGTGTGACGCACGCCCTGCGGATCGGTGATGACCGCCCCCAGCCCCATGCGCCCGGGATTGGGCACGGCGCTGCCATCACACTGAATCACCCACATGGACATCGATCACCTTTGAAGCAAGCGCCAGCATAAAGCCTCGGATCCAGTACAGTTCACTCCCCACCCCTCGAAGGCCCGCATGACCGACCACTACGCCGCCCTCGGCCTGGGCAGCGCCGCCAGCCTGGCCGACATCAAGAAGGCTTTCCGCCAGAAAGCCTCTCAGTTCCACCCGGACCGCAATGCGTCGCCGGAGGCCCCCGCGCGCTTTCGGGCCGTGCAGGAGGCCTACGAGGTGTTGTCAGACCCCGCCCGGCGCCAGGCCTACGACGACAACCGGCGCCGCAACCTGCTGGACAGCCCCCTCGACACCGCCCGAGACATCTGGCTGAACTATTTCAGCCCCCTGGTCTGACGCCACCGCCCCCTTTTTCCTGATCTGGACCCGCCATGAACCTGTCCCCCGCCTTCCACCAGCTTCGCGCCGCCTACCAGGCCGAGATGGACGACCTGAGCTTTGACTCCGAAGGGCGGGACGTGCTGCGCCAGCGCCTGGCCGACAAGCGCCAGTCGATCGACTTTTTGCTGCAGATGACCGAACTGGCGCCCGAGATGGTGGCCGTGGTGTTCCACCAGGCTTTCCGGTTCAAGGAGCCCGGCGTGATGGACCAGGTGGTCAGCCTGGAACTGGACGATTGCCCGGACTGGGACGAGATCAGCGGCACCGTGCAACTGGCCCCCTGGGCTGCCGAGCTGGCCGACATCTTTTTGCAGCAGGCCGATGGCCAGCGCTTCATGACCGTGGCTGCGGCCCTGAGCTATCTGTACGACAAGCCCGGCGCGGCAGGCGCCCGCGCGGCTGACGGTGGCGACGGTGAGGACGACGAGCAGGAAGACAGCGAACGCGAGAACCATGGCGACGATGACGACCGCCAGCCCGAAGAACTGGACGATGACGAAGAAGCCCGTGCCCGCGAAGAAGCGGGTGCCGACTGGATGGTCGAGCAAGGTTTTGACCGCAAAGACTGACGGAGCACCCACATGAGCCAACTAGCCATCATTGCCAAGACACAAAGCCTGATCGCCGCCGGCGACATCGTCGGTGCCGAGGCCACCCTGGTCGAACTGGCCGACACCGAGGGCGACAACGCCCTGATGGTCGTGCTGGAGCAACTGCCCCCCAAAGACATCCTGGCGGTCATCCGCGAGTACGACCCCTCCAAGGAATCGATCATCAACATGATGATCACGCCCGAACAGTTCGCACGGGCCGTGGTGATCGAGAAGCGCTACAAGGACCTCAAGCACATGCACCTGCGCGGCATGGTCAACTCGATCATCTTCCGGGAAGATGCCGACCCGGTCGAGTTCCTGACCGCCCTGGGCGACCTGGAAGGCGGCGCCGAAGCCCTGGCCAACTACTTTGCCGAAAAATGGAGCCGCGTCGAAAGCTTCGCGCGCACCGGCAGTTTTGACGCGATGGAAGACGACGGCCAGATGATGTCCGAGCAGGCGCTGCTGGCCTCGGCCCATGTGCGCCCGGTGCTGCAACACGACGAGGTGGCCGACCAGGACTGGATGGAGCTGGCCTGGCTGCTGCGCTACCGCTTGTCCGACCTGTTCACCGAGATGCTGATGGTGCTGCGCGCCAAGGCCGTGCGTGGTGAGGACGCCCCCGGTGACGACGAGGACGAAGAAGAAACCGATCACAAGGTGGAAACCGGCGACACCGACCGGGGCCGCATCACGCAGGCCGCCATCGACCCGGACGAAGAGTCGGCCATCTGAGATCGGAGAGACCCCAGCCATGTCCGAGACCTCCGCGCCCTCTTCCGTTTCGCTCTATGACGCGCGCCCTTTCTTTGAAAAAGCGCTGCAATATGGCGTGCAGAACGGCCTGATCGATGCCAACAAGCTTGATGCCATGTGCGTGGAAGCACCCAAGGGCATGGTACAGATCGCCGCGTACTTTGGCAGCGAGTTCCTGCGCCCCGAGCTGGAAAAGGCCCGCGAGCGCATGGTCAACATGATCAGCCTGTTCCTGGAAGAATCCACCGGCGGCGACCTGCGCCGCGCCGCCGAATCCCTGCGCGACCACAGCCTGCTGTCGCGCTCCAAAGGCGGCTCGGACATGCTCAAGAAGCTGATCGCCATGCCGCAGAGCAGCCACTTCGGCATGAGCGAGCGCAAGGGCTTCACGGACGAGCTGATCCCCCACCTGGCCAAGTGGACGCTGCGCCCGATCGCCGACTACCGGGCCGAGCTGGCCGTGCGTCGCCAGTCGGCCGACCTGATCGAAGCCGCCACCTGGATGGCCAGCACCCTGGACACCGACGACGGCGAGCTGGAAGAATACGGCGCCGAGGCCGAAGCCGTGATCCGCACCGCCCTGCTGGTCGAGGCCGTGGGCCGAGACGCCCTGCCCGACTGGATCGGCTTTGACAAGACCATCGGCTCGCTGCGCCGCCAGCCCCTGCTGGCCAGCGAGGACGGCATCACCGTGCCCGCCGACTTGCCGGCGCACCTGCGGGACACGGTCGAGGCTGTGCGCCAGTCGGTGCTACAGGACCTGCCCCGCATCCTCGATGCCAACGTGTCGGTGCGCAAACTGTTTGTGCAGACGCCCGCCTTCCTGGGCCGCTACTTCTGGATCGAGGACGCGCTCAGCGAGATCGACCACCACGAGCGCACCGCCTCCAACGAATGGCGCAAGGCCACCGGCGGCCAGAGCGACGAAGACGCCCTGCTGACCGTGTTCCTGCACCTGGCGGCCGGCAGCGCACCCAAGACGCGCATGACGGACAAAAGCGCCACGGCCCTGATCCGCAAGATCCGCAAGTCAGGCCTCAAGCCCCAGGTCGTCAACACCTTCATCGAAGGCCATGCACCGGCCGTGCTGCGCGAAGGCTATGTCGAGCTGTGGCGGCTGTTTCTGCAGGAGGCGCAGCCCCTGCTGCTGAGCGATGCGGTGACCTCGCTCAACGACGCGCTGGCTCTGCTGCGCCGTGAATGCGTGGTCGTGGCGGCACCCACCACGACCTGATCGCAAGCTGCGGCTTACTTCATGCCCATGCAGTTGGCATAGAAGGTGGTGGTGGCCGGCCAGTCCGAGAACACGCCTTGCACGCCCACGTCCTGGGCCAGCACATCCAGCACCCGCAGGGCATCGCCCTCGCGCGTGATGGCCGAGTCAAACGACTGGTAGTAAAAGCCGTTGTTGCCATCGCCCAGGATGCCGCTGCGCTCCAGCGACCAGGTGATCAGGCCCAGCTTGGCGGCCTTGGCATCCCGAGCGGCCTGTGAAGGCACGATGCGGCCCTGGGCATCGGTCGACAGCAGCGCGAAGATGGGGGGCGCCCAGATGTTGATGCCCTCTGCCTTGTAGGCCAGCAGTTGGGCTGCCGTCGGCAGGTCGGCCACGGTGTTGGCGTCGTCGAGGTACACGGCCTGCTTGCCGAACTCGGGCTCATGCTGGATCCAGTACAGCACGTCGCCCTTGTCAAAAGACTGAGGCCAGACCTTGCGTGGCGAGACGCCTGCCTCCTTGTACTCATCGATCATCTTCTGGGCGTACTGCGCCTGCGTGAAGCCGTCAAAAGGCATCGCCACCGAGGCCGACTTCAGCTCAGGCGTCATCTTCACGCCCAGTTGCTTGAACAGCTCGATGCTTTCCTGGTGGGTCAACAAGGTGCCGCTGGTGGGGCCCGAGTACAGGTCGGTGCGCCAGTTGGCCGTGCCGCCCAGGTATTCCTGAGGGGTCAGGGCGCGCGGGTTGGACGCATCCATCTTGCCGCGCAGGGTCTTGAATTCAGCCAGGGTGATGTCGCTGGTGCGGCACTCGGCCTTGGCGGGCTGGACCAATCGGCCGTCGGCGTCGATCACGGCGGGGGTGAAGGGCTGGGTGCACTTCTCGGCCAGCGGGGTGACCAGGATGTTGGTGGTGGTGTGCAGGTCGTTCTGCGCGTGGCGGCAGACCAGCTCCTTGTCCTTGGTGAAGGTCACGTCGCATTCGACGATGCCAGCGCCCATGCGGGCTGCGGCCACATACGACTCACGGGTGTGCTCAGGAAACTGCAGGGGCGCACCGCGGTGGCCAATCGAAAAATCACGCGGCTCCAGGCGGTCCTGACGCGCAGCGCAGTTCTGAAGCTGCGTCTTGAGCTTGCCGGGGGCCAGGTCGTCGACCAGGAAATAGGGGCGAGGGCCGACTTGCACGGCGCTGGGGCGTGCGTGCGTGTGCGCATCGCGGCGATCCTGACCATGGTCGCCAGAGGCGGAAGACAGGGCAGGCAGCGTGGCCGCCAACACGGCCAGCGAGAACACGAAGGAATGATGCATGAGAGCTCCAGAGGGTGAAGGACGGGCAGCAAAACGGGCAGCACTGAGGCCGCCCCTCACGCTACCGGCCCACCGTGTCGGCGCCATGAAGCCCGCGGCCTGCCGACAAGACCATTCGGCTCATGGCCCCAGGCCCATCAGTAATGCGGCGGCAGCTCGTCGCGCAACGAGCGAAAGCCGTCGCCACCCCCGCTGCCTTGTTCCACCTGCGATTGCAGGCGGCTCAGTTCACGCGCGAGCACGTCGATCTGCTGCTGTTGACGAATCACGATCTGGTTCAGGGTCTCGACCAGGTCTTCCGAAAATCCGAGCTTGATTTCAAGCTCGGTCAGGCGCTGGTCGATGTCGTTGGCAGGGTTCATGAGGGTATTGGACACGATGCGTCCTGCTTTGGGGCCGACACCCACGCAAATCGGGGCTGCTCCTTTCCGTCCACCAGAACCGTCCCCGTGAACATGGCGTGGGGCCGCACCCACAAGGCACCTTCGCCGTACAGGGGCCGGTACACCACCAGCGGCTCGAAGGTCTCGCTGTGGCGCGCCACGCCATAGACCTCATAACGCTGGCCTTTGTAGTGTTGATAAATGCCGGGAATGATCTCTGGCAGGGGGGGAACAGGGCGGTCTTCACTCATGTCGACATCATACGAATCCGATAGCATCGGCATCTCCCTCCATCGACCCGGTGATTTGCAGTGCCCACCTCCGACGCCCCGCCCTCTCCCTTGCACACCGTCCCGATTCAGCCCTGGCTGGAGGGGCAGGCTCAAGCCCGCCAGCGTGACCGGGTGATCACCGAAATGCCGGTGGCGCTGGTATTCAACGGGCTTTGCCATGTGGTGCTGATGGCCACACCCATGGAGCTGGAGGCCCTGGCCATGGGGTTCTCTCTGTCGGAAGGGGTGCTGCCCGACGCCAGCCACTACCTGGGCGCCGAGGTGGTGAGCCATGCCGCCGGGCTGGAGCTGCAGGTCCGCATCACCAACCGCAGCTTTGAAGCCCTGCTCGCGCGCCACCATGAACAGGAGGGGCCCGCCGGCGACGGCCTGAACGGCATCGAGGCCCTGGAGGCCCTGCAGCAGTACGCCCCTGTGCCACGGCCGCCCGTCAGACCCGACTGGCGGCAAGACGCCACGCCCATCGTGAACGCGGCGCAAGCGGCCATGGAGCGCATGCCCGACTGGCAAATGCTCAACGGGGCCTCAGGGGGCTGCCATGCCGCTGGCTGGGCCGACCTGGAGGGGCAGTTGCACCTGGTGCATGAAGACATTGGCCGCCACAACGCGCTGGACAAGCTGATTGGCGACCTGGCTCGACGGGGGTGGCTGGATCGCCCCGGTGTAGTGGTGGTCAGCGGCGGTGCCGGGGTCGAGATGGTGCGCAAATGCGCCCGGGTGGGGTTGGGTGCGCTGGCCACCCTTTCGGCACCGACCTCACTGGCCGTGTCCACGGCACAAGCGCATGGCCTTCACCTGCTGGGACTGAACCGGGCGCCCTGCGTGGTTCAGTACACCCACCTGGATGGCGCGCCTCCGGTCACGGCTCGGTCGTGACTGAACAGGCTTGTGTGGCGCCGGGCACCACCATCACCACGGCGCTGGTGGGCAAGGCCACACAGGGCAGGATGCAGCCGGCGGCTTTTTCTTCTGGACTCAAGCCCGGCCACTCGATGCGGTAGCGCACCTGGCCACTGAGCAGGGTGCACACACAGGTGCGGCAGGTGCCGTTCTGGCAGGATCGTGGCATCTCGATGCCGGCCTGGCGGGCCGACTTCATCAAGGTCTGGTGATCCGGGGCATCAAAAGACCAACCGTGCGGCTCGATGCGCACCCGAAACACGCTCACAAGAAGCGCTCCAACAGGCGCCGCGAGGCCGCGTCCAGCGCCAGTCGATCCTTGACCACAAAGGTCACGCCCTGCCCACTGCCAATCAACAGGGCCATGCCCGGCAGGCGACGGATGTCGTCCTCGGTCTTGAGCGTCAGCGTGGTCTCTCCCCGGTCGGTCTGCACCGTCCACTGACTGGGGGTGGCAAAGGTGGACACGGCCACCAGGCGGGTGATGACCGGCACAAAGTCACGGCTGGCCAGTTCGTCGCGCAGCACCTGGGCCAGCGCGGCCGGCAGGGCCGAGAGCTGTTCGATCCAGGCCAGCTCATGCCCGTCCGGGCTGACGATGGAGACGCCTTCATCGGGCGCGCTCAAGGGAAACGCCCGCACCGGCACCACGCCCACATGGGCCTGCCCATCGGCGCCGGTGTAGACCAGGTGGCCATGCGGGTCGCGGCCGAGTTGAAAGTCAATGGCGGTCATGCGGGTGTCCTCAGGCGTCCAGCGCCGCGTCTTGCTCGGCCTTGCGGGCCTGGGCTTCGTACAGGCGCCAGTAGTGACCCTGGCGCGCCATGAGGGCGTCATGCGAGCCCACCTCCACCACCTGCCCTCGGTCCATCACCACCAGGCGGTCGGCCTTGCGCAGGGTGGACAAGCGGTGGGCAATGGCAATGGTGGTGCGGCCTTGCACCAGGTTGTCCAGGGCCTTCTGAATTTCTTTTTCGGTCTCGGTGTCCACGCTGGAGGTGGCCTCGTCCAGGATCAGGATGCGCGGGTTGATCAGCAAGGCGCGGGCAATCGAGATGCGCTGACGCTCGCCCCCCGACAGACCCTGGCCGCGCTCACCCACCAGAGAGTCATAGCCCTGCGGCAGGCGCAGGATGAATTCATGCGCGTGGGCGGCGCGGGCCGCGGCCATGATCTCCTGGCGCGTGGCATCGGGCTTGCCGTAGGCGATGTTCTCGGCAATCGTGCCAAAGAACAAAAAGGGCTCCTGCAGCACCAGGCCGATGTGGCGGCGGAACTCGGCCACCTTGATGCGACGGATGTCGACCCCGTCGACCCGGATGGCGCCATCGCTCACGTCATAAAAGCGGCACAGCAGGTTGACCAGCGTGCTCTTGCCCGAACCACTGTGGCCGACCAGGCCGATCATCTCGCCAGGCTGGATGTCCAGGCTCAAGCCCCGGATGACCGAGCGGCTGCCGTAGCGAAAGCCGATGGTGTCCATCTCGATGCGCCCCTGGGGCGATGGCATCGAGACCGGGTCCACCGGCTCGGGCACGCTGGAGACATGGTCCAGGATGTCGAAAATGCGCTTGGCACCGGCCGCTGCCTTTTGCGTGACCGAGACGATCCGGCTCATGGAGTCGAGTCGGCCATAAAAGCGCCCGATGTAGGCAATGAACGCCGTCAGCACACCGACCGTGATCTCCTGCCGGGAGACCAGCCAGATGCCAAAGGCCCAGACCACCAGCAGACCGATCTCGGTCATCAGGGCCACCGTGGGCGAGAACAGCGACCAGGTCTTGTTGAGCTTGTCGTTGATGTCCAGGTTGTGGACGTTGGCGTCCTTGAAGCGACGGGCCTCGCGCGATTCCTGCGCAAAGGCCTTGACCACGCGGATGCCCGGGATGGTGTCAGCCAACACGTTGGTGACCTCGCCCCAGACACGGTCGATCTTTTCAAAGCCGGTGCGCAATCGATCCCGCACCAGGTGGATCAACCAGCCAATGAAGGGCAGCGGCAGCAAGGTGACCAGGGCCAGCCAGGGGTTGATGGACAGCAAGATGGCCGCCGTCATGCTGATCATGAGCACGTCGGTGGCAAAGTCCAGCGCGTGCAGGGACAGGAACACGCTGATGCGGTCGGTCTCGGAACCGATGCGGGCCATCAGGTCACCCGTTCGCTTGGAGCCAAAATAATCCAGCGACAGGCCCAGCAGGTGCTCGAACGTGGTGGTGCGCAAGTCGGCGCTGATGCGCTCGGACACCAGCGCCAGCAGGTAGGTGCGCGCCCAGCTGAGCGCCCAGGCCAGCACGGCCGAGGCCAGCAGCCCACCCAGGAGGGTCCACACCAGGCTCTGGTCGATGGCCTGCCCGTTCTGGAACGGGATGAGCACCCGGTCCATCAAGGGGATGCTCAGGTAGGGCGGCACCAAGGTGGCGGCGGTGGACGCCAGGGTCAGGGCAAAGCCGGCGGCCAGTTGGCCTTGGTAAGGCCTGGCAAAGCGCCACAGGCGCAGCAACACCCAGGTCGATGGCGGGGTTTCCTCCTCGCGGTTGCAGACCGGGCACTCGTCGCTGTCGGGCAGCAGTTGCGCCTTGCACACGGGGCAACGACCTGGGTCCTGGACCTCGTCCGTCGGCCCATGCAGGCGCAGGTGCTGCCCGCGGTCGAACTGCTCGACCAGGCGCAGGACCTGGCCCTGGCAACTCAAGGTGAAGCGCCAGACCGCCAGGCGCTGATCGGCGTCGTGCAGGGACAAGGTGCCCACCCCGGCATGGTCGGTGTGCTGCAGACGCAGCCCTTCCCGCAAGGGCCATTGAGCCCATGAAGAGGCCGGGGTTGACCGGTCGGTCGCAATCAGACGTCGATCGGTGAGCACAATGCCCGCGTTGATGAACCGGAGTTGAACATCCAGGTCAACCTGAGCACTGGCTGAAACGTTTTCACCGTTTGCAAGAAGCGTTTGCAAGGCCGCTCGTTCGGGGTCAGCATGAACGCCTGTGGCATCCGCAAGAGCGTGTTGGTGCATGGTCGTGGTGTTTGAACAAGGCAAGTGGTGCACACGCCTCGCTCCTCAGCTAGAGTCGGCATTCTCGCGCAAGCCGACACCTTCCACACCCCCGCTGGTCCATGAGCAAGAAGAACAACGTCCAACTGCTGCGCATCAACCACCTGCGCGGCCCCAACATCTGGACCTACCGCCCCGCCCTGGAGGTCTGGCTGGACCTGGGCGAGCTGGAAGACCACCCCAGCCACCTGCTGCCCGGCTTCAACCAGCGACTGACCACCTGGCTGCCCGCCCTGACCGAGCACCACTGTGGCGTGGGCGAGCGTGGCGGCTTCCTCCAGCGCCTGCAAGAAGGGACCTGGATGGGCCATGTGCTGGAGCACATCGTCATCGAGCTGCTCAACCTGGCGGGCATGCCCACCGGGTTTGGCCAGACGCGCAGCACGTCACAACGCGGCGTCTACCGCATGGTCTTTCGGGCCCGCGACGAGCAGGTCGCCCGCAGCGCCCTGCTCGAAGGCCACGCCCTGTTGATGGCCGCCATCAACGACGAATCGTTTGACGTGTCGGTCGCGGTCGATCGGGTGCGCACACAAATTGACGACTGCTACCTGGGCCCCAGCACCGCCAACATCGTGGCGGCCGCCACGGAGCGGGGCATTCCCCACATCCGGCTCAATGAAGGCAACCTGGTGCAACTGGGCCACGGTGCCGCCCAGCGCCGCATCTGGACGGCCGAATCCGAGCTGACCAGTGCCATTGCCGAGAACATCTCGCGCGACAAGGACCTGACCAAGACCTTGCTCAAGGCCTGCGGTGTGCCGGTGCCCGAGGGCGAGATCGTCACCACGGCCGAGCAGGCCTGGGAAGCGGCCCAAGACCTGGGCCTGCCCGTGGTGATCAAACCCACCGATGGCAACCATGGCCGGGGCGTCAGCCTGGACCTGAGCACCCAGGCCGACGTGCAGGCCGCTTTCGAGCTGGCGGCCAAACATGGCTCGGAAGTGCTGGTCGAGCATTTTGTGCCCGGGCACGAGCACCGCTTGCTGGTGGTCGGTGGCCAGGTGGTCGCCGCCGCCCGGGGCGAGAGCGCCTGGGTCACGGGCGACGGCAGCAGCACCGTGCTGACCCTGATCGAGCAACAGATCAACAGCGACCCACGCCGCGGCCTGAACGAGGACTGCCCGCTCAACCGCATCGACCCAACCGAAGACGCTGTGATCCTGCTGGACCTGCAGCGCCAGGGCTTGACCCCGGAGTCCGTGCCCGCGGCCAGCCGCCGTGTGCTGATCCAGCGCAATGGCAATGTGGCCATCGACTGCACCGATGAGGTCCACCCCGACGTGGCCTACCAGGTGGCCCTGGCCGCCCGGGTGGTGGGCCTGGACATTGCCGGGGTCGACGTGGTGGCCCAGGACATTGGGCGCCCCCTGCACGAACAGGACGGCGCCGTGGTCGAGGTCAATGCAGGCCCCGGCCTGCTGATGCACCTCAAGCCCGCCGAAGGGCTGCCGCGTCCCGTGGGCAAGGCCATCGTGGACCACCTCTTCGGGCCCCAAGACACCGGTCGGGTGCCCATCGTGGGCGTGGCAGGTTCGCTGGCCAGCGCCGAGATCGCCCGCCTGACCGCCTGGCTGCTGCACCTGAGCGGCCGCCACGTGGGCCTGGCCTGCCAGGATGGCCTGTTCCTGGGCAACCGCAAGGTCGATGGGCGCCCCAGCGCGCACTTTGAAGCGGGGCAGCGTCTGCTCATGAACCGCGACGTCAACGCCGTGGTCCTGGAAAACGGCGCCGCCGCCATCCTGGACGATGGCCTGGCCTATGACCGCTGCCAGGTCGGCATCGTGACCGACCTGATCGGTGCCCACGGTCTGGAGCGGCACGACGTGTTCGAGAGCGAACAGCTCTTCAAGGTCCTGCGCACCCAGGTCGACGTGGTCACCGCCGACGGCGTGGCCGTGCTGTGTGCCGACGATCCCATCCTGCTGGACATGGCGGGGCTGTGCGATGGCCAGGTCACCCTGTTCAGCAACCAGGCCGATCAGCCCGACGTGCTCAAGCACGTCCAACAAGGTGGGTTGGCCGTGGTGCGCCAGGGCGATCAAGTGATCTTGCTCAGCCCACAACAACACCTGCCTGCGCTGGACCTGGAGAGCGCCACCGCCCAACGCCTGCTGCTGACCTGGCAAGGCCGACAAGGCTTGAGCATCGCACAGGCCACGCAATGTCTGATGGCCGCCGTGGCGGCCTCCTGGGCCATGGGGGTCACGCCAGAGCTGATCCACGCCGGCCTGGAAACCTTCGTGACCACGCAGCAGGCCTGAGAGCCTGACACCAGAAAGATTCGCTGATGGACGTTTCACGCATCCGGGCCCTGCGCGGGCCCAACCTCTGGAGCCGTCACACGGCCATCGAAGCCATCGTGGCCTGCCCACTGGCCGAGCGCGACGTGACGCAACTGCCCGAGTTGGAAAGCCGGCTGCGCGCCCGCTTCCCGGCGGTCGGATCGCTGCACCCGGCCGGCAGGTCGGGCCCCACGTCGCTGGCCCATGTGCTGGAGAAGGCCGCCCTGGCGCTGCAAGCCCAGGCCGGCTGCCCCGTCACCTTCAGCCGCACCGCGGCCACGGTCGAACCCGGCACCTATCAGGTCGTGGTCGAGTACAGCGAAGAGTCCGTCGGTCGGCTGGCGCTGTCGCTGGCCGAGCAATTGGTGCAGGCAGCCCTGAGCGATGCCGCGTTTGACACCGATGTCGCCATTGCCCGCCTGCGTGAGCTGGACGAAGACGTGCGCCTGGGCCCCAGCACAGGCTGCATCGTCGATGCCGCCGTGGCACGCGGCATCCCCTACCGGCGCCTGACCGAGGGCAGCCTGGTCCAGTTTGGCTGGGGCGCCAAGCAACGCCGCATCTGGGCCGCCGAGGTGGACACCACCAGCGCGGTGTCTGAGGCCATCGCCCAGGACAAGGACCTGACCAAACGACTGCTGGCCGCCGCAGGTGTGCCCGTGCCGATTGGCCGCCCGGTCAACGATGTGGACGATGCCTGGGCCGTGGCCCAGGAGATCGGCCTGCCCGTGGTGGTCAAGCCGCAGGACGGCAACCAGGGCAAGGGCGTGACGGTCAACATCGTCAGCCGTGATCACCTGGCCATTGCCTACCGTGCTGCTCAGGACATCGGCACCGTCATGGTTGAAAAGTACCTGCCTGGCCACGACTTCAGGCTGCTGGTGGTCGGCCACAAGCTGGTGGCAGCCGCCCGGCGCGACCCGCCCCATGTGATTGGCGATGGCATCCACACCGTGCGCGAACTGGTGGATCAGGTCAATGCCGATCCTCGCCGTGGCGAAGGCCATGCCACCTCATTGACCAAGATCCGCTTTGACGACATTGCCGTGGCCCGGCTGGACGTGCAAGGCCTGACCCCCGAGTCCGTGCCCGACAAGGGTCGACGTGTGGTCATGCGCAACAACGCCAACCTCTCGACCGGCGGCACCGCCACCGATGTGACCGACGACGTGCACCCCGAGGTGGCCGCGCGGGCCGTGGCCGCCGCACAGACCATCGGCCTGGACATCTGCGGCGTGGACGTCATGGCCGAGAGCCTGCACCAGCCGCTCGAAGCCCAACAAGGCGGCATCGTCGAGGTCAACGCCGCCCCCGGCCTGCGCATGCACCTGACACCCTCCTTCGGCAAGGGCCGCCCCGTGGGCGAGGCCATCATCCACCACCTGTACAAGTCGGGCGACGATGGCCGCATCCCCGTGATCGCGGTCACCGGCACCAACGGCAAGACCACCACGGCTCGTTTGAGCGCCCACCTGATGGCCACCAGCGGCCTGCGCGTGGGCATGACCAACACCGATGGCGTGTACGTTCAGGGCCGCCAGATCGACCGGGGCGATTGCTCCGGGCCCAAGAGCGCCCGCCATGTGCTGATGCACCCCGACGTGGATGCTGCCGTGTTCGAGACCGCGCGTGGCGGCATGCTGCGTGAAGGCCTGGGCTTTGACCGCTGCCAGGTGGCCGTGGTCACCAACATCGGCGCGGGCGACCACCTGGGGCTGAACTACATCACCACGGTGGAAGACCTGGCCGTGCTCAAGCGGGTCATCGTCATGAACGTGGCACCCGAGGGCTACGCCGTCCTGAACGCGACCGACCCCATCGTGGTGGCCATGGCGCCCAAGTGCCCCGGGGGCGTGATCTACTTTGCCGCCCACCACCACGACCCGGTGCTGACGGCCCACCGCGCGCAGGGCAAACGCACCATCTGCGTCGACGGCGACCACCTGGTGGCCAGCGAAGGCGTCTGGCGAGAAACCATCCCCTTGCGGGACATCCCGATCACCCAGGGTGGCCGCATCGGCTTTCAGGTGGACAACGCCATGGCCGCCGTGGGTGCGGCCTGGGCCTGTGGTCTGGACTGGGACACCATCCGCCGGGGCCTGGCCACCTTTGCCAACGATGCCGACAACGCGCCGGGCCGCTTCAATGTGATGACCTACCGCGGCGCCACCGTGATCGCCGACTATGGCCACAACCCCGATGCCATGCGGGCGCTGGTCTCGGCGGTCAACGCCTTGCCCGCCAACCGTCGCAGCGTGGTCATCAGTGGTGCGGGCGACCGGCGTGACCAGGACATCCGCGAGCAAACCGCCATCCTGGGCGATGCCTTTGACGAGGTCATCCTGTACCAGGATGCCTGTCAGCGTGGCCGAGCCGATGGCGAGGTCCTGCGCTTGCTGCGCGAAGGCCTGCAGGGCACCTCGCGGGTCCAGCACACCGAAGAGATCCAGGGTGAATTCAATGCCATCGACACCGCGCTGGCACGCCTGCAAGCTGGCGACCTGTGCCTGGTGCTGGTCGATCAGGTCGATGAGGCCTTGGCCCACCTGCGACAGCGCGTGGCCGACTGACCGGGCGGAGCCTTCCTCAGTCGGCCAGCCACTGCGCCATCAGCGCATCCCAGCGGGCCAGTGCGGGCACCAGGGCCTTTTGTTTGACGTGACCGTAGCCCTTGATGGGCTCGGTCACCTGGGCCAAGGCCACCGCCTGGGGCAGCCGGGTGGCATCCAGACGCGCCAGCACCTGCTGGATCGTCTGCACATAACGCTCGATCAGGTCGCGCTCCTGACGCCGCTCGGCGCTGTGGCCAAAGGGGTCCATGACCGTGCCGCGCAAGACCTTGCCCCAGGCCAGCACCCGCATCACCGGCTGCATCCACGCGCCCAAGGTCAGCTTGCGTGGCAGGCCTGAGGACCCCTTGGCCGGCCACCACGGCGGGGCCAGGTGGTACTGCAAGGTCACCGGGGCCTGATAGGCCTGCGCCACCGAACGGGCAAAGGCCGGGTCACCCAGCAGGCGGGCCACTTCGTACTCGTCCTTGTAGGCCATGAGCTTGAACAACTGCGTGGCCACGGCCTGTGTCAAGGCCTCGCTGCCGTTCACCGCTGAACCCAAAGCCTGCTCGGCGGCTCGGACCTGCTGGACCAGGCTGCGATAACGCTCGGCCCAGGCCGCGTGCTGGTAGGCCGTCAGAAAATCAACGTGGTGCGTGATCAGCTCGTCAAGCGGCGTGCGATCGGGTCGCACCAGCCGGACGGGCTGTGCCGGCATGGCTTGCCGCATGACGGCGGTCAGGTCGTGCGCTGCCTGGCGCCCCCATTCAAAAGCCGCCAGGTTGCGCTCGACCTGCACCTCGTTGAGCTCGATGGCGCGGCGGATGGACGCCCGATGCAAGGGCACCCAGCCCCGCTGCCAGGCATAGCCCAGCATCAAGGGGTTGGCATAGATCGCATCACCCAGCAGGCCCTGCGCCAAGGTGTGGGCGTCCAGCCGCCCGATGGCCTGGGCGCCCACGGCCCGCACCAGCACGTCGTCGCAGTGTTGGGCAGGGTAAGTCCACTGCGGCTGTTGCACCACCGTGGCCGTGGGTGCGCCGTGGGTGTTCAGCGCCACCCGCGTGCGGCCCAGCGCCATCACGCTCAAGGTGGTGGCCTGCGCAGCCACGATGGCATCACAGGCCATGACCAGGTCAGCCTCGGCCGTGGGCACCCGGGTGGTGTGCAGCACACGGGCCGAATCGGCGATCTGGATGTGGCTCCAGGCCGCGCCCCCCTTCTGGGCCAGCCCGGCGGAGTCCTGCGTGATGATGCCCTTGCCTTCCAGGTGCGCGGCCATGCCCAGCACCTGCCCGATGGTGATCACGCCCGTGCCGCCAATGCCGGCCACCACGATGCCCCAGGGCTTGGGCGCGGCCGGCACCTCGGGCTCTGGTGGCTCTTTCCAGCGATCCATGGCTGCCGTCGGGGCCTGCTCCTTCACCGGGGCAGCCTTGAGCTTGGGCGCTTGTCCATCGGCCCCCTGCACCGTGACCAGGCTGGGGCAAAAGCCCTGCACACACGACAGGTCCTGGTTGCAACTGCTCTGGTTGATGCGGCGCTTGCGGCCCATGACCGTGTCCACCGGCTCCACGCTCAGGCAGTTCGATTGCACCGAGCAATCACCACAGCCTTCGCACACGGACTCGTTGATCACCACATGGCGGGCCGCCGGGGCCAGCGTGCCACGCTTGCGGCGGCGGCGCTTTTCAGTGGCGCAAGTCTGCTCATAGATCAGGATGGAGCAGCCCTTGACCTCGCGCAACTCACGTTGCACGGCATCCAGGTCTTCACGCGCATGCACCGTCACACCGGGGGCCAGCCCCACACCCCCGTCGTATTGGTCGGGGTCATCGCTGACCACGGCGATGCGCACGGCGCCTTCGGCCTGCAGCTCGCGCGTCATCTCCGGCACGGGCAGGTTGCCATCGACCGGCTGCCCGCCCGTCATGGCCACTGCATCGTTGTAGAGGATCTTGTAGGTGATGTTGACCCGTGCCGCAATGGCCTGGCGAATGGCCAGCAGCCCCGAGTGAAAGTACGTGCCATCGCCCAGGTTGGCAAACACATGGGGCTCGTCCGTGAAGGGGGCCTGCCCCACCCAGCTCACGCCCTCACCGCCCATCTGCGTGAAGGTGCTGGTCTGGCGGTCCATCCAGTTGACCATGTAGTGGCACCCAATGCCAGCCACCGCACGCGAGCCCTCCGGCACCTTGGTCGAGGTGTTGTGAGGGCAGCCGCTGCAGAACCAGGGTGGGCGCTCGGCCGTGCCAGCGTTCAAGGCCGTCAAGGCTTCAGCCTCGCGCTCCTTGGCTTCGATCACGGCCAGACGATCGGTGATGTGCTGGCGCACGCCCGCATCCAGGCGGTCCAGCAGCCCGGTGCGCGCCAGCCGCTGCGCAATGGCCTTGGCAATCAAGGCGGGGTTCAGGTCGGCCTGGGCCCGCAGCAACCAGCGCGAGGCAGGGTTGCCCTGCGACCACTCACCCCCCGAATGATCACGCCCCTCATCGGGCGGCGAGAACTTGCCCAGCACCGTGGGCCGCACATCCTCGCGCCAGTTGTACAGCTCCTCCTTGAGCTGGTACTCGATCATCTGGCGCTTCTCTTCGATCACCAGGATCTCCTGCAGCCCGGTGGCAAAGGCCCGCGTGATGGTGGCCTCCAGCGGCCAGACCACATTGACCTTGTGCACCCGCAGCCCCATGCGCGCGGCCAGCGCATCGTCAATGCCCAGGTCGACCAGGGCCTGGCGCATGTCGTTGTAGGCCTTGCCACTGGCGATCAGACCCAGGCGCGCGTCGGGCGAATCGATCACCGTGTGGTTCAGCCGGTTGGCCCGCACATAGGCCAGCGCGGCATACCACTTGAAGTCCATCAGCCGCGCTTCCTGCGCCAGGGCCGAATCGGGCCAGCGGATGTGCAGGCCGCCCTCGGGCATCTCGAACTCGTCGGGCAGGATGATGTGGACCCGGTCGGGATCGACCCAGACACTGCTGGCCGACTCGACCACCTCCTGGATGGCCTTGACCGAGGTCCACAGACCAGCAAAGCGGCTCATGGCCCAGGCATGCAGCCCCAGGTCCAGGATCTCCTGCACATTGCTGGGAAAGAACACCGGCAGGCCGCAGGCCTTGAAGACGTGGTCGCTCTGGTGCGCCACCGACGAGCTCTTGGCCACATGGTCATCGCCCGCCACGGCCACCACGCCCCCATGCCGCGCCGTGCCTGCCATGTTGGCGTGCTTGAACACATCCACGCTGCGGTCCACACCCGGGCCCTTGCCGTACCAGAGGCCAAACACCCCATCAAACTTTTGATGGCCGGGGTAGAGGTCCAGTTGCTGCGAGCCCCACACCGCCGTGGCGGCCAGCTCTTCATTGACGCCGGGCTGGAACACCACCTGGTGGGCCTGCAGGTGTTCACGCGCCTTCCACAAGGCCTGGTCATAGCCCCCCAGGGGTGAGCCCCGGTAGCCGCTGATGAAGCCCGCCGTGTTCAGCCCGGCGGCCAGGTCTCTGGTGCGCTGCAGCATGGGCAGGCGCACCAGGGCCTGCACGCCGCTCATGAAAGCGCGACCGTGGTCCAGCGCGTACTTGTCATCCAGCGTCAGGGACGCCAGGGCTTGTCGCACAGCATCGGGCAGCGGAGCGTTCATCCAACACCTCCTCCAGAACCACGGCTTCAGTGTAGGCAGCTTGCGCCAACACTGCACGCCTATCCGGGTCAATACGGGGGGATGACCCCGGCAATTTGTCGCAACATGGACTGACGACTCGGGTTCCTACTGAGTAAGAGGCCACTTGAACATGCCTGTGATCGAATCAAGGATCAACCCGCGCAGCGAAGATTTCCTGGCCAACGCCCAGGCCATGCAGAGCCTGATTGATGACCTGACCCTGCAGATGCAACGGGTGCATGAAGGCGGCGGGATCAGCGCCCGGGCCAAGCACCTCAGCCGCGGCAAACTGCTGCCGCGGGACCGCATCGAGGCCCTGCTTGACCCCGGCACTCCTTTTCTGGAGGTGGCCCCGCTGGCCGCCTTGAACTGCTACGACCACCAGGCCCCGGGCGCCGGCCTGATCACCGGCATTGGCCGCATCCATGGCATCGAGTGCATGGTGGTGTGCAACGACGCCACGGTCAAAGGCGGCACCTACTTCCCGCTGACCGTCAAGAAGCACCTGCGGGCGCAGGAGATTGCGCAGCAGAACCACCTGCCCTGCCTCTACCTGGTCGACTCCGGAGGCGCCTTCCTGCCCTTGCAGGACGAGGTCTTCCCGGACCGCGACCACTTTGGCCGCATCTTCTACAACCAGGCGCAAATGAGCGCCCTGGGCATCCCGCAGATCGCCGTGGTCATGGGCTCGTGCACCGCCGGTGGTGCCTACGTGCCCGCCATGAGCGATGAGACCATCATCGTGCGCGAGCAGGGCACCATCTTCCTGGGCGGGCCACCCCTGGTCAAGGCCGCCACCGGCGAGGTGGTCAGCAGCGAGGACCTGGGCGGCGGCGACGTGCACACCCGCTTGTCCGGTGTGGCCG
>DAORJC010000004.1:0-51182 GCA_035438885.1 Aquabacterium sp.
TCTGGGCGCCCACGGGCGCATGGGCCCAAACGCCCACAGCGCAAATGGCCCAGGCCGCGGTCAGCTTCCCCAGCGTGCGCGCTTTTTGAAGCTTGACTCTCATCATTTGACCTCCTTGGTCACTTTGAATTCGACTCGGCGGTTCTGCGCCAGGCAGGCCGCCTTGGCTGTGACATCGCTCATCGGGCACGCCGACTCGGCGACGATGGGGTTCTTCTCGCCCATGCCGGTGGTCGTGAACTTGGTGCCGTTGAATGCGCCTGAATCCTGCAGGTACTTCGCCACGGCTTCCGCACGCCGCGCAGACAACGCGATGTTGTAGGCGTCGGGGCCGATCTGGTCTGTGTACCCGTAGATGTCAATGCTCAAGGGCTTGTCGGTCTTGGCTTGCTCAATCATGGCGTCCAGTGCTTTCTTGCCTGCCGTGGTCAGTGTGGCCTTGTCAAAGTCGAACAAGACATCGCTGCTGACCGTCTCTTGCGTGGTCACGACGCTCTTGCCAGCCGGGCAACAAGCCCCGCCGCAGTTCTCGCTGCCGGTGGTCTTGGTGATTGGGGTTTCGTTGGCGTTGTCACCGCAGGTCAATGCCTGACCGCAACTGGGCAGGTCACCGCTCAGAGGCACACCGGGATCGCTGGGCGTGCCGTTGTTGCCAGCGCCTGGCGAGCTGACCATGGCCGAGTTCTCGATCGCATCAGACTGCATGCGCACGGTGGTGTGTGCCACCACAGGGATGCGGCCAGCCGCCACGAGCGAGCGCCGGAAGACGTCGGTGTCGGCCACCGCAATCTGGCCAAGCGCCCAGGTGTAAAAACGCCCCACCATGGGAACCTGCTTGGACGGCGGAATGCCGTAGGTGATGCGAACCTTCAGCAAGTTGGCGTCTGCCAAGGTCTGGCCCGATGCGTTGGAGGAAGGGTTGCTGTTGCAGCCGCTTCGATCTCGGGGGCATTTGATGGCGTCCAGACCGGTGCTGGGCAACACGCGCTTGGCAACGCCCAATCGTTTGGCAGCCTCCGGACTGAAGTAGTCAGTGAAGCTCTCCGGCGTTGGCGAGATGATCTCGATGCGCATGGCCCCCAACGGCAAATCAGCTGATGGCGCCAGGTCGGGCAACACCTTTTCGCCGAGGGTCTTGGCGATGTCCACCGCATTCTTGCCGCCGCCGTAGTAGCTCACCATGGCCTTGCCGAAGGCGATGCGCATGTCGTCCACATTCGCGTGGGCCATGCTGCCCGCACGCGCAGCTTCCATGGCGGCATAGTTCAGATTGCTCTTGGCATGGTAGTTCAGGCCCACCTGAACAGCGCCCAGTCCCACCATCAACAGCGTGGGGGCGGCCACCACAAACTCCGCCATCGTCGCACCCAAGGACCTGCGGCGCAGCCGCAGCCATCGGCGACTCACGTCACCCCTTAAATTCATCGCTTTCCCCTGATTTATGTATTGATTCAACCTGTGGACAGCAAGCTGCCCACCGTCAATCCGTGCCTGGCTGCGCCACCTGCATTCAACTCCAACACCGCATGCGCCCCCGACTTGAAGGCAAACCGAAAGGGCTTGACGGCCTCTTTGATGGCGCACACGCGCCCCTCTCTGTCAATGAAGAGAACGTCGATCGAGAACCGCATCCAGCAGGTGTGAACACTGGCGCAGGGCTCGATCAACAAGCCCTCTTGATCCGGCAGACGCCGCCTGAACATCAGTCCCAGCAGCCGGAGTGCGAAGGTATCGGCCCTGCGTATGTGCAAGCTGCCAGCGGGTGTTTGGATCTGCATGCCACGCCCTCAAAAGCCCATCTGCATGAATTTCATGAGGATGGGGAAGCCCAACACCAGAAACGTGCACGGAAAGATGAACGCGATGAGTGGAAACAGCATCTTCACCGGAGCCTCCATGGCCGCCTTCTCTGCGCGCACAAAGCGCTCTGTCCGGCGCTGATCGGCCTGCGCCCGCATGATCGGGCCCAGGTTCATGCCCAGTTGCTCCGCTTGAATCATCGCGGACACCAAGCTCGTGATGGCTGTGTCGTTCATGCGCTCGGCCATGGCACGCAGCGCATCAACACGAGGTTTGCCTGCACGAATGTCGCGCAAGACACGAGACGCCTCGACTTTCAAAGGGCCTTCTGGACCTTTGAGCACCGCTTGCTGGAAGGCGCCCGTCAGGTTCAGACCTGCCTCAACGCACAAGGTGATGATGTCAAGAAAGAATGGCAACGTCTTGAGCATGTCGTTCTTGCGCTTGAGCACACGATCACGGAACCAGCTTGTGGAATAGATGAATCCGAAACCTCCCCCGATCATCAAAGCCGTCGAGACTGGCAGGAATGCCAAGAAGGTGGTGGACCACAACCCAATCAAGCAGCCAACGACAGAAACCACGACGCGATGGGCCAGCAGTTGCTCAGGCGAAATCACGTAGTCCAGCCCCGCCAGGCGCAGCTTGACCATCAAGGATTCACGGGCGGAAATCGGAATGAACCGCCCCAGGTGAAAAGCCACCCAAAGCGTCGGCCACCACAAGGCACGGAAGAACATCGGCAGTTTGTCCAGGTAGGTTCGATCCTCCTCTGGAATTTCTGCCACGGACTGCGAAATGACCCATCCGATCAGGCCTGCGCTCGCGGCGGCACCGAGACCGACAACGACAATGAGCCAATTGGTACTGTTCATGCTGACCTCAGACATCCACGGCCACGATCTTTCGGATCAGAACGATCCCAAAGAATTCGAGAATTGCGATGGCAGCCAACGTGCCGTAACCAATGGGTGTCGTCCATAACTTCTCCATGGCCTCGGGCTCCATCTTGGACAGCACATAAATCAAGGTGAGGGGTAGCATGCCGACCACCCAGGCCTGCATCTTTCCTTGGGCGGTCAGGGCCTTGATCTTGCCCTCCATCGCCATCTTGCTGCGCAAGGTCTGGGCGGCTCGATCCAAGGCTTCAGCCAGGCCACCACCCGTCTCGTTGGCGATGCGCATGGCAGCGACTACCAGAGACAGCGACTGCAGTGGCACCCGTGCAAGCAAGTTCTCCAGCGCTGTATCCAGGGCCACGCCGAGCCTTTGCTCACGCAGCATCAATTCGAACTCCTGCGCGATGGGTGCCTCCGACTCTCGAACCAACTGTTGAGTGGACATTGTCAAGCTGGCCCCCGCACGCATGCCACTGGCCAGCATCAACAGAGCGTCAGGGAGTTGTTGTTCGAACTTGTCAAGGCGGCTTTGGCGCATGTGCTGCAGCACGAACCTCGGGATCAGCGAGAGCACAAACACGACAGGCAAGACCAAGACGAAAGAGCCCGTCACCACCCAGACGACGCAGCCCCCGAACACCAGGAGCACAAAATTAAGCGCATACAACCGGGATGGGTCGATGAACAGGAAGAGCTCCCTCAGCTTGACATTCGCTTGACTGGTGAAGGTTTCCCTGTATCGCGCCAAGCCCGTCACGCCGATTTCAAACACCGCCCAGACGAACAAAGCCATTGAAATGGCGACGGCGGCCGACATCCAGATGATTTCGGTACTCACTCGCCATCCCTCCGAAAGATGCTCAGATCAAGATCAGCGCCCTGCGCACGGAGTTCGTCGTAGAACGTCGGGACGAAACCACAAGACCCGAACTCTCCAATGACCTTGCCGTCCTTGCCATACCCCTTTGTCTCGTAACGGAACAGCTCTTGCAACTGAATGCGGCCTCCTTCAATGCCGGTGACTTCAGTGATGCTGGTGACTTTTCGCGAGCCGCATGCAAAACGCGTCTGTTGAACCACGATGTCCACAGCGCTGGAGATCTGCTCGCGAATCGCAGACAACGGCAGGTCCATGCCCGCCATCAGCACCAATGTCTCCAGACGTGCAATGGCGTCGCGGGGGCTGTTGGCGTGCAGTGTGGTCAACGAGCCCTCATGACCCGTGTTCATGGCCTGCAACATGTCCAGCGCCTCACCGCCGCGGCACTCGCCCACCACAATGCGGTCAGGCCGCATGCGCAGCGAGTTCTTCACCAGTTCGCGGATGCTGACCTGCCCGCGGCCCTCCACGTTGGACGGCCGAGACTCCAGCGACACCAGGTGGATGTGGTTGAGCTGAAGTTCAGCGGCGTCCTCGATGGTGATGATGCGCTCGCCGTTGGGAATGAAATTGGACAGCAGGTTCAGGAACGTGGTCTTGCCAGAACCCGTGCCACCGGCAACGATCATGTTCTTGCGGTACTTGACGCAAGTCTCCAGAAAGCCTGCCATCTCGGGGGAGATGGATCCGTAGGCCAGCATGTCCTCCACCGAGAGCCGATGCTTTGGGAATTTACGGATCGTGAGGGTGGCGCCCTTCAAGGCCAGGGGAGGAATGATGGCGTTGACGCGAGAACCATCTTTCAAGCGTGCGTCAACCATTGGTGAAGACTCGTCAATGCGGCGCCCCAAAGGCGCAACGATCCGTTCGATCACCCCCAACACTGCTCGCTCACCCGTGAAGGCCAGCGGGTGTTTGATGAGTTGCCCTTTCCGTTCGATGAAAATCTCGTCGAACCTATTGACCATGATTTCAGACACCGAGTCATCGGCCAACAGCTCCTCCAAAGGTCCCAGACCGACCGCTTCGTTGAGCACCTCACGAGTCAGTGCGGAATGATCAATCTCGGGAGGGAGCGTGTCCTTGAGGTCCTTGATGATCCCAGTGATGAGGGTGTGCGTTTCTTGACGCAACTCGGAGTCAGTCATGCGTGTCAGATCGCGGCGACGCAGATCGATGGTCTCGAGCAACAGTTCGTGCACACGCTTGCGCCACCCATGACGCGACTGAATGGCCCGGGTGGACTCGTCAGCATCGGGCGCCGAGACCGGCGGCGCGGCCAGGGGGACCACATTGGGCTTGGCCGCAGTGGCGGGAGGTGGGACATTGGCGTTTTTGGGCGCAGGCCGGCTGACGCGGGCCCTGTTGTCAGTCCGCGCATCCAAGGCAAGCTCGGCGCGAATGTCACTGCCGGAAACCGCAGCGAAACGCATTTCAGGCTCCTCCACCTCAACGCCCTGTCGGGCCATGAGGTCCCTGACTTTGAGCTTGTGGCCGCCAATGGATATTTCGTCAGTGTGATCAAGTGGTCCATAGCGAACAATGCGCGAACCGTTGACCCAAGTGCCTGCCATTTGGCCAAGATCCTCTAGCATCAAGGAGCCGTTTTTTGCCCTGACGATTCGAGCATGCTCTCGTCCGATCAACCAGCCCTGCAATTGAACATCGCAGTGGCGACCTTTGCCAAGCAACGCCACCGGGCCGCCCAGGGGCTTCTCAAATGGCCCTTCGCCAGATATTTTTCCGCTGATCAAAAACATGATGGCGCTCCGTCATTTTCAACACAAGGCTCAGGCGTCGGCACCTTTTTCTCGGGAGGCGGATCCAGATAGATTTGAACGCGATCCACCACTTTGGCCTTTTCGTCGTCGATCTTCTGCTTATTGGCTTTGCCTTGCTCCGAATCTGACACCACCACAGGGGTCACAAAGATGACCAGCTCGGTTTCACGCTCTTCTTTGGCATTACTCTGGAAAAGCTCGCCCAGCACAGGAATCGAGCTCAGACCAGGCACCCCATTGTTATTTCCAGCCTTGCGACGATCCAACAGACCTGCCAGCACCATGGTTTCACCCAAACGAACATTGAACTCGGTGGTCAACTCACGAGTGGCCAATGCCGGGATACCGCTGGGAGTGGAAACCGAAGGATCCAGGGCATTGACTTTGGCCACCAAGGTAGACTTGACCGTCTGATCGTTGTCCATGCGCGGCTCGATGGTGAAATGCAGGCCATATTTCTTCCATTCGGTCATCGAGGTTTGGGCGGTCACAACCAAGTAAGGAATCTCACCGCCCACTTGAAACTCGGCCTTGCTGCCACTTCGAGCAGCCAGACGAGGCTGTGCAAGAATGACAGAATCTCCACGACCTTCAGAAATCTTCAATCGAGAATTAAGCTCGGTCATGATCCCGAAGTAATTCTGGAAAGGCGACATTTTTGGCAAGTTTTCACCGCCCTCCAGTTTTGGCCTGATTCGGTAGAATTTATTGGTCGCAAATTCACCAACCACACCGATTTCAGGGCCCTGGATGTCCTTGTCCCACAAAATACCAATGTCGCGAAGCTTATCCTTCTTGAACTCCACCACCTTGATGTCCATGTAGATCATCTTTTCCCAGCCCACCGCACCCGTGAAGTTGACGATTTGCGGATATTTCTTGCTGAGGATTTCCAACTTCGATTTCTCGAGATCCGACAGATCCGTGCCTTCCACCAGCACCTTGTCGCCAATGACTGTGGTTCGAACGTTGGGCATGGAGGCGAGAAAGCGGGACAACTCCTTCGCCACCGCGTTCATGTCGGAGGGTCTGACCGCAATTTTCATTCGGGCGCTACGGCCATCTTTTGTCCAGATGTGCAGAACCGATGTCCCCTCACCATTGGCAATCAAAAGAATTTCATTGTCATCCGTCACGGCCGCAGAAAGAATTTGGCCATTACCCACAGCCAAACGAGCGACAGACGGCTTCTTGAACACACGAGTTTCGCCGATGAACATCGAAATCTCACCAATGTATTCATCTAGTGCCCAAGGGCCCGACACGATCGGCTGCTTGCCTGCCAGCGTCGCTGCCTGAGTTGCATTTTTTGCCTGCAACGGAGGTGCAGGCTGAGCCTGCACCCCTTGCAGTCCGAACAGTGCCCACATGATTGAGCCAACCGTTTGCATGTACTTCATGGAATTCATTTGAATCTGCTTGGATATTGCAAAAATTATTGGTTAAGCTGATCAACCATCTGAGACATGTTTTTCATCGAGTCAGATAACGTCCCTGCTGAAAATGCGCCTTTCGGCTTATTCTGGGCAGTGGAAGAGAAACCTGGTATGTCGGTCAACTTGTTGCCATTCCCGCCATAAATGACTGGCACAGCTGGACCTTTCCCTGCATCAATGACCACGGGTGCGTTCAGCCCCAGAACAGACATTGCATCACTCTTGGCAGACGACACAACCTGCGCGTCATCCGGCGCTCTGAGCATGGCTGTGACCTTACCAACCTCACGAGCAGCAATCACCCGCGTCGCCTCTTCGGGAGACGTGTTCAGGGTGACCGTGGTAAAAGAATCATCTTTACCCTCGGTATCGGACTTCTGACTCACCCGGGTACCGGCCGCCAAAACGGTGACGTTCTGCAAGACATTGAAAATGACCACGCGCCCATCTTTTTTGACGGTGCACACAACATCAATTCGATCACCAGGTTCTAACATTCCTGAGACAGAACTCACTTCATCGACAGGAACGGTCAAAGCACGCCGACCTGCCGTCAAATGGCTGGAGAATGCCGGTGCTTTCAGCCCATCGAGCTGAGCCCAAATGATGGGCTCCCCACGCACGGCTGGTGCATTGAGCGTGCCGTTCTCAGCCCGGTCAAACTGTGCCTCTGTGATGGACAAGGAATGCGCCCATTCTTTTGGCACCTCCCGCACCGCGACATTGCTTTGTTCAAGCCTCGTACCTTTTGGCAGGTCCTCGACAGGCACGACGATCCTGACCTTCTCTATGTTTTTCTCTTTGTTTTCAATGGCTTCGATCCGGTTACTCAAATACCGAGACGCAATCAAAGCACTGACACCGCCGATCAAGAGAGCAACCCCAAGGACCACCCAGGTGCGATTTATTTTGATTTTAGGCAACATAGGAATCAATTGGGTACAGAAATCGATGTGTAGAAATTAGCGTAGCCGGTGCCAATGGCCGCAGCAACCACCGAAAACAAGGATGAGCCAGGACCGGCGGGCTCACCAAAAAAGACAGCCACCACCACAGCAGTTGCCACCAAGTACTCAAGCATGGACTGTCCGGCTTGTTTTTTATGCAATTTCATTTCAACGCCTTTCATCTGAAGGCCCGGATACAAAGTTCATGACGACCAAGGACAAACCACTGGAATTTTTGTTGATGGTCGCGATGACCTCTTTTCCATTTGCCGTATACGAGAGCACCGCCGAATTTTTCGGCACCTCCCCCATCGGCTTATTGTCCGGCAGGTATCCGGCCCCCTGAAGCGAAGCGCTCAACACGCGCCGTGTTTCCTGCAGGCTCAGTCTTGTGGCATAAACATACGTCTCTGCCTTGCGGCCCATGTCCGAGTTTTTTGAACTGAACAACATGCTGCTCCCCATCGGCAGATGTAAACCGTCCGGCAATTTGGGTGTCTGCGCTTTGGAAGAGACATCAGCCACGGAGACCGTGCCGTCTGCACCACCGGAAAGCCGGGGTCGAATCTGCACCGTGTAAAACTTCTGATCAAGCAGGGTGGCAATGGTTTGATATCGTCCCAGCTTCTGATTCAGCGTTTTGTCGCCGAATTTATTCTTGTAAAACTCTGCGATCTCTGCAGGAGAATGCGCTGACGAGAACTTGAAGATGGTCGTTGGCAAGCCGTTGATGACCGCCTGTTCGCTCACGACCTGAACCAAAGCGTCCGGCGGCGATAATTCTCGAAAACTGGTGATGCCAGCCTGAGCTGAGCTGCCCCCACTGATCAGGGTGGCCAGAATAATAAGCGCGCGGTGCATATGCATGAGGCAACTCAACATCCAGTGGTCAGACGATCGCATGGCACAATGTCTGGATTGATGTTTCCGACATCCATGCCTTTTTCCAGGAACAACTTGGGAATCTGTCCGAACGTGTCGCCGAGCAAGCGCAGCGGCGCAATGGGGTAAGCCAGCATGCCCGCATCATTGATGGTGGAAGCCACTTGATTGGGGGATTTCGCGGCCCACGTATCCACCAGGATGGTGGTCCTGCGAGTGATCTGCAAATTCAGGGTGTCGAAGGGTTGGATTCGCTCAAAATTCTTGGGCTTGACTGAAACAGTTGCTGTATAGAGGTTGTCTTTGGACAAGTTGAATGCGCCTTGGTAGACCGCGCCCGCCAAAGCATTCTTGCTGTCTACCTTCGTGTTCACCCAGACACTTTTGTTGATGTCGTCCAACAGATGATTGCCAGAGGGATCTGTCCAAAGTGGGTTCTGGTCGGCGGCAAAATTGCCAGCGACATCCCCGGTTTTGATGGGCGCAGCCGAACCACTGAAGAAGCGCTTTCGCACCTCTGCAGAAAGTGTGGCATCGCTCTTCCATCCGGTCAGCGATTTGCTATTGTGAACAGCCCCTTCAAATGCAACATAACGACTGGCCATTTCAGCCTGCTGGTTCATGTCCAGATAATCACCAATCAACGGCATGAGCATGAACAGGGGCACCAAAGCCAAAGAGACCGTCAACAACTCCGTCGTTGACTGACCTCTCGCACGTGCCCTCGCCCCCCTGTTGTTTGTTTTCTTGATTGACAAGTAACCCCCGCTTATTTTTTGAATGCAGTGATATCAAAAACTGCCTTGTCGATTGTCGCCACCGGATCAACTTGGACTGCGGTCATTTCATTCATCACACCGCCCCCCTTGGGAAAGGTATTCCTGTACATCAAGGGCAAATTGATCAACGCACCATTGGCGGATGAATCATTGACGAGGCATGACTCCAGCACAAAGCCCTGCGATGCTCGCCTGCGCATTTGGCAGCGAATTCCAAGTATGGTCTGTTCTCCAGTGAGTTCAAATTGATCAGGGGCGGGCGCTCCGGCAAGCCCATCCAGCAGCCCGGCCTTGCCAGCCACAACGCTCGATTCTTGTTTGCCCGTGGACAGATCAATTTTGAGAATCTGCGTCTGTTTGCCGTTCCAGCGCATGGAGCGGACACGGCTCTTGGCGGTGATGGTGACCTCACACGGATCGCCCTGATGCGGCACCGAGTGGTAGGCGCTGTCGTAGGAGACAGTCACACCGGCGGACATGAAAACGCTGCTCTCGAGCAAGCCCAGCTTATCGCGCGGGCCTGACACCTTGAGAGGTTTCTTGAATACAGCGGGACAGATTTCCTCATAGGACTCCAGCATTTTCTTGCCCAACTCATCGCTGGAGCGCCCCTCGTAGCGCACATGAACAACAGTCACCGATTGACCAGACTTTGTGACACCAACAGGCAACGGGGCATTCGCGGCCCAGGCTCCAGCCGCGTAGAAAAACCATGCCCCCGAAAACACTGTGGGCAGCATGAATCCGATGACTGGCGAAATAATGGCTGTGTGTTGATTCTTCATGGCTTGAATACCAAACTTTGCTGCGCAGCAACCCATGCTTTATCGCCTGCTGTTGGGGCCACCAAACGAACACCCCAATAAGGGTTGTAAAGGCTGGGGCGCTCTGTTTTGCCATCAGCACGGGCGACGGGCCGCTCAAAATAAACTTCTGCTCGCGATAACGCGGCGATTTTGTTGCCAGCTCCGCTGGCACTGAACATGTTCATCTGACCCACAGGCTTTGTGAGCGCACTGCCTCCGGTTGTTCGCACGTCGCCGGAAGACTTCGTCACGACAACGGATACCCCGGTTTTACCGGAAGCCCCCGGAGAAAGATCATTGAGATCACGCGATGACGTCAGCCCCGTAAAACCTGGTGTGTTGTTCATCTCTTTGTCAGCGCGTTTGGCGGCGTCACCGTTTTCTGCATAAGAGCCGCCCAACCACCCCTCCTTTGGGGCAGCTATACCGAACTTGCCCGAGAACCCAAAGCCACCAGCCTTGGTTCGCGCGCCGCCCCATGCCATTTCCCACTTGATATCTCCGCACCAACTCAGACCCAGCTTGCCGCACCCAAAGTGGCGCGCATGCCCCTCTAAGGTGTCCATGGCCTTCCACTGATCGAAGCCGATCAGTTCGGTGCCGCCGCGCTTCTTGAGCGCGATGTCCTTGGTCAAAATCATGTTGCCAGTCAGGGTCCATCCACGGTTGGCCGTGAATGGGTCTCTGGATCTCATGATCACATCGGCGATGCGATTGCGTTCACTGCCTGCGTAACGCTTCGTGAATCCATCGAATCCATTGCTGGTGAGGACAACCTGTGCGCTCATCTGGCTGTCCATGAGCTTTACCACGTCATTGGCCAGGGATGTCGAGGCGACGCCAAGCAACATCGAGGCATGCACCAGATCTTGGGACGAAGCAAGCGCGATGGCCGCAGCATTGTGCGCAGTGACAATGCCCATGGCCGCATAGTCGGTTGCCATGACCACGTAATCGCTGCCATTTCCGCCGGTGTACGCGTCTGCCCACGCCGTTCCCCCCAGGGCGGCTGTGAACTGCAGCGCTTTCAAGAAATCACCACCAAAAACCAGGTACGTGGCACTGTAGGTAGACACCGCTCCCACGTTGTCGATTGCGGTGTCGAAGTAATGCACCCAACTTTGCAAGGACAGCATCTGGGCGATGGCAATTTCATTGGCCACAATCGCTCGGTTGGTGTAGGCGTCGTAATTCAGCACGCGGGCTTGTTGCACACCCACGCTGTAGGCCGCCGCATCCGCAGCATTGGTCACCCGGATTTTTTCGCCAACCACCTGCCCGGTGTTGAACATGAAATACATCACCGCAGCACTGAGGAACAGCAGGAACAAGCCCAAAGGCAAAGCCTGCCCCCGTTCGCCGCGCCTTGATTGTTCTGTTCTGGCCATTTGTTTCCCTGATCTCTTATTTGATTCGAATCATCATTTGCGGTGTCGCGACCACAACAACAATGTGACGCCAGACATCAGAAGGATCATGGCCAATGGAGCGAGCAGACCAAATCGACTGAAAGGGGTTGAACCCTCTCTGGGGGTGACGTTCACAGTCAAAACGCCTGGTTTTCCGTAGGGCAAGGCGCTGGTGATTGTTCCGTCATGGTCAATCATCGAAGTGCCCCCGGTGTTCCCGACCCGAAGAACCTGCTTGCCAGCCTCGATCGCTCTAGCCTGGCTGACCTGCAAATGCTGTTGCAAAGGAACTTCGCTGTCGAACCAGTCATCGTTTGCCATGGCCACGATGAAATGGGCGTATGCGAATTCATTCTGCTGCCAGATTGAAAACAAATCCTCGTAGCAAAGCCTGATGGCCACCCGATACCCGGCGACCACAGGCAATGCTTGTTGTGCCACGCCCGGAGATGTCTCCAGAAGATTCATTTTTGAGACACGCTCATACAGCCCCCTCAGGTACCCCGCAAAGGGGATGTATTCACCAAAGGGAACCAACTTGCGTTTGAAGTACAACTGATCGCCTGACACACCCATGGCATGCGCCACGTTGTAGTAGCCAAGCTCAGGATTCACGTCCCGCCTGAGGTAGCCGCTGACCAGATCCTGTCCTTTGACGCGGAGGTGCGCGACGATCGCCGGCAGCACCCCCGGGGGAATCTGGTGGTGGAAAATGGGCCAAGAGGTTTCGGGCAGAACAATGAGTTGTGCTTGGATGGACTGCACCTTGTCGACGTAATCCTCCATGATGGCCATGGCTTTTTGAGGCTCCGCGCCACCAGCAACCACCGCATGCCCCTGAACCAGCGCCACTTGCAGCGACTTGCCTTCCGGCTCGGTGAACTTGTGCAGATGGGCCACAACCATCATGGCCGTCAGCGCTGTTACGCCCCAGAACGCCAACCGCACATCTCGCAACTTGCAACACGCCAGGACAAGCACAGAACAGAAAGGGAGGAGCCAAGACAAGCCCATCACCCCGACCCAGGGCAACACATCAACAGCGAGGCCTGAGGGCACCTGGGTGTAGCCCAATGTCAGCCATGGAAACGGAATGGGGCCGGTGTGCTTGCACCATTCGATCAGGAAAACGGTGGAAGGGAGCAACAACAACCCTGCAACCACAGGCAGCTGCCTGGACCAATGCGCCACCAGTGCCAGCGCCAGCGGCAAGATGATCAAACCGGCGATGAGCAAGGAGGGAGCAAGCACGGCGAGCGCGGCATCTCCACTTCTGTTCACCCCTTCATATAGCCACACCATGGCAGGGAAGTACCATCCCAGCCCCACAACCCCACCGGCCAGTAGCGCCTGAGGGACAGATGCACAACGATTAAATACAAATATGGCCGCCGTGAGACCTACCCACGACACCGTTGAATGGTGATGCGGCGCATACCCCAGCGAGATCAAATATCCCACCAGAAATAGCGCCGTGATTTTGAAAGCCCACATAAATTCAAAATCTCAGAGGTGGGCCTCAGGAATGACCTGAATTACTTGGCAACGTTGTTGGTGTAATTATTCAGGTTGCGCTGAGTTGCGCCCTCAGCAGCGGCCAGACCGGCTTGGCCTTGACCAGCGGCGCGAGCTGCGTCACCGTTCTGGCCGGAGATTTCTTGGGCCATTGCTGCCGTTTGGTTTCGGATGGTATTGCCGAACAACTGATACACACCAATGGCAGCCACACCAATGAGGGCCACGATGACGATGTATTCGGTCATGCCTTGACCGCGTTGGTTTTTCTTCGACAGAGCAGGACGCATTTTCAACATAAAAACTCCCATGGGTTAGAGATAACAAAGCAACGCGTGCACTGTAATGTGTTGGCATTGGAGAGCACTCGCGACCACCCCCCTCGCATGCGGGGAAAAGCACCGTATTTTTTGTAACTATAGATTTCAAAAACCTGGATTTTGTATCCACCACCCCTAAAAGGGGGTGTCCTATGAAACAATTGGTTTCGCGGGCCCCTGAATTGGTGGCCTTCGAGAGGAGAAGTGCGGGAATCACCCAAAAAGCCGCAGCCAGTAACCGCCATGCGATTGGCATGGCCAGATGGCAACGCCTTCGCGCCTTCTGCGCGCTGAGCTGGCCTTGCCCTGAGGCGGGCCCCCGGATCGCTCAGCGCCCCAGCACCTTGCTCACTTCCCGCTGAGACTGCACCATGCCGCTGCCGGGCACCAGGTCGCCTTCGCGTGAGGTGACCTCGTCCCAGCGTTGAGCCAGGGCCTCGGGCACGTCGGCGCCCTGCCCCAGGAACAGGCCTTCGGTCAGGGTGATGTGCGAGGCGGCAAACACACCGGCACCGGCATTGAGGATGGCGCGCGTGGGCGCGTGCTCGCTGGCCAGCACCAGCATGCCCGGGGTCACGCTCTCGGGCGTGAGCAGGGCCAGCATCTCGGGCGGCATGATGTCCTGCGTCATGCGGGTGGCCGCCGTGGGGGCCAGGCAGTTGGCGCGGATGTTGTACTTCTCACCCTCCAGCGCCAGGGTCTGCATCAGGCCGACCAGGGCCATCTTGGCCGCGCCGTAGTTGGCCTGACCAAAATTGCCAAACAGGCCCGATGACGAGGTGGTGAACACCAGCCGACCGTACTTTTGCGCCTTCATGAGGTCCCACACCGCCTTGGTGGTGTGAAACGCGCCCATGACGTGCACGTCCATGATCACCTGGAAGTCTTCCAGCGTCATCTTGGAGAACGACTTGTCTCGCAGGATGCCGGCGTTGTTGACCAGGATGTCGATGCGCCCCCACTCGTTCATGGCCTGGTCCACCAAGGCCTGAACGGCCAGCGGGTCGGTGACCGAACTGTGGTTGGCCAGGGCCGTGCCGCCTGCCGCGCGGATCTCGGCCACCACCTCATCGGCGGGCGTGACACCACCCGGGGTGCCATCACGGGCCGCCCCCAGGTCATTGACGATCACGCGCGCGCCGCGAGCAGCCAGTTGCAAGGCATGGCTGCGACCCAGGCCGCCGCCCGCGCCGGTGACGATGGCCACCCGGCCATCAAAACGAAGGGATGCATCAGAGTTCATGCGCCAAGGATAAACCCTGACTGTCGTGGTGGATGCCTTCGTGTCGTGCGGACACGTAGTTGCATTACTTTCAGGCCCATAGACTGCAGCTTGCCGTAACGAGGAGACCCCATGCCCCACACCAGCCCCCAAGGCCCCGGCCAGATCGTGCCGCGCGAAAAGCTCGACTTCCAGCTTGACGAGTCCACCCCCCGCCACTGGTATGGCGGCGATGCCTTCAAGACCCGACTGTTCGACGGCATGCAAGCCGCTTTTCCCGATGGCGAGCGTTATTTCATCACCAGCGTGCGCGCCTTCCGCAAGCAGATCACCGATCGCCAGATGGCCGAGGACGTGAAGAACTTCATCCGCCAGGAAGGCCAGCACGGCATTGCCCACACCGAATACAACGACCTGCTGCGCAAGCAGGGCTGTGACGTGGACCGCATCCTGACCGATGCCAAGGCCCTGTTCGAGGACTACAACCAGACCTACTCGCCCGAGTACAACCTGGCCCTGACCGCCGCCTTTGAACACTTCACGGCCATGATGGCCGAGACCTTGTTCAAGCACAGCGATGTGATGGCGCCGGCCGATCCCAAGGTTCGCGCCATGTGGGCGTGGCACGCCATCGAAGAGATGGAACACAAGGCCGTGGCCTTTGACGTGATGCAGCAAGTGGCCAAGGTGGGCTATGTGATGCGCTCGGCCGCCATGGTGCACGCCCTGTACAAGGTCGTGGTCGACAGCATCCGCCTGACCAACCGCCTGCTGATGGGCGACGGCTACACCGGCCTGCAGCGCTTTGGTCTGATCACCAAAGGCCTGTGGTGGGTGTATGGCCCCAAGGGCCTGTTCTCGCGCAGCACGCTCAAGCTGCTGGCGTACTTCAAGCCGGGCTTTCATCCCTGGCAGCACCAGGTCATCCACAGCTATCCGGTGTGGATCAAGAGCTTCGAAGAGTCCGGTGACCCCATGGTGGCCGGCGACGCGCTGTACCGCGCGGCCTATTGACAGGCATTCCTCGCAGACATGAAAAAAGCAGCCCGAGGGCTGCTTCTTCCATGCTGGGTACTACTTCTACGTCAAAGCCCTGCCCCGAGAGGCAAGGCCATTGATCAGGCGCGACGCTTGCGAGTCGCCAGGGCGATGCCAACCAGACCCAGACCCATCAGGGCGTAAGCCGAAGGCTCAGGCACAGCACTCACGGAAGGAATGGAGATGGTCTTCACGACACTGGTCACAGCCGACAGTTGATTGGTGTCGACGTCGATCGAGGTCAAGTAGTCCGACAACTGCGTGGACACGGTGAAGTTCGAATACACGATGTCGTTGCCAACGATCGTCGAGGTGCCAGCCGACAGCAGGTCGCCGCCCACATAGTTGATCTTGGACAGCACCAGGCCACCACCCAGCAGGTTGCCGGACAGGGTACGGGTCAGCGAATCAAAGCCGAAGTTCGAGAACGCGATGGTCTGGGGGAAGCCCAGCAGCTTGAAAGCCAGCGAGAAGCCGTCGGCATTGCCGAAATCGGCGAACGTGGCGGTCTGACCAGCGGAGATGGGAGCCGTCAAAACACCCGTGGAGCCGTTGTAAGTGTCATTGCCGATGGCCGTGGCGGTGACGCCGTTGGCAGTCATCAGGGGGGCGTTGAGCTCCACTGTGGCGTTGGCGGCCATGGCACTGCCAACGGCCAGGGTTGCAGCCATGGCCAGAACCGTGCGAGAGATTTGCTTGATGGAGATCATGTTTGTCATTCCTCAAAAACTGTTGGATGAATCAGGGCCGACTCTGCGTCGGTGTCGGCATCGGATTTTTGTGAATCCAACCGTTTCCCGACGCTTGAACCCAATGTCCGCGATCCCGCCCACCACTGGCCAGAGGGTTTGTCCGGCTCACCCCCCCATTCGAGGGGGGAACTTATCTGTAAGAGTGTGTGCTAGCGCACAAAACGCCACGTCTCGCTCACTTCCACCAGGGATAGAACGGGGGCATTTCGGACGCCTGGCTCCGGAATTGCGCCGGGCGCTTGTCCAGAAAGGCCTGCACGCCTTCCTTGCCGTCGCCCACACTGGTGTAAAACATGGCCAGCGAGTCGACCTGGTGTGCAGCCAGCGGGTGAGGCTGAGCCGAGTTGCGGTACATCATCTGGCGGGTCAGTGCGATGCCCACGGCCGAACGCTCGGTGGCAATGCGCCGGGCGATCTTGAAGGCCTCGTCCAGCAGTTGCTCGGGCGGCACGACGCATTTGACCAGGCCGCCCCGCTGGGCTTCATGGCCATCGAAGATGTCGGCCATGTAGGTCCACTCCAGAGCCTGGGAGATGCCCACGATGCGGGGCAGGAACCAGCTGGAGCAGGCCTCGGGCACGATGCCGATGCGCCCGAAGACAAAGCCGATGCGGGCTTTTTCAGAGGCGATGCGGATGTCCATGGGCAAGGTCATGGTCGCACCAATGCCCACGGCCGCGCCGTTGATGGCACCAATGACCGGCTTCTTGCACTCAAAGATGGACAGCACCACGCGCCCGCCCGTGTCCCGCACGCCTTCGAAGATGGCGGGGTCGTCCAGGCGCTCGCGCATGTCGGCCATGGTGGGGGACTGGGTCTCGTCCAGACCAAAGACGTTGCCCTCCTTGGTCAGGTCCATGCCGGCGCAAAAGGCCTTGCCGGCCCCGGTGACCACGATGGCGCGCACGGCATCGTCGTCGCTGGCGCGGTTGAATGCGTCAACCAGCTCGTTGGCCATTTCGACCGTGAACGAGTTGAGTTGCTCGGGTCGGTTGAGGGTCAGCAGGAGCACGCCGTCGTTGTCAACGGTGTAGCTCAGGGTGTTGTAGGTCATGCCGTGCCGCGTCCTGGTGGGTAAGGGACTTCAAGGCCGCGCGAGCGCAGGGCCTGAAGCAGATCCAGGTATTTTGACGGTGATTCAATGTTCAGTTCACGGCGCACTTCGGCCAGGGGACGTGCCAGCAGGGTCTCCAGCGGCAGGCCAGGCAGCCAGTGGGCGCGCTTGCCGCGGCGGTAGGCCTCGATCACCGCACCGATCACCCCGGGGTGACCGAAGCGGCGGGCCAGGACCAGCGCGCCCAGCGAGGCAATCACCGCAAAACTGCGGGTGCCCTGATGGGGGTAGGAAAAAGCCAGCACGCAGGCTTCGCCGACCTCGTCGCGCCCATAACCGGCCAGCACATGAAAGAGGTCGTGCATGTCTCGCAGGCGCTGGGCGA
Source organism: Aquabacterium sp. (assembly GCA_035438885.1). Classification (GTDB taxonomy): domain Bacteria; phylum Pseudomonadota; class Gammaproteobacteria; order Burkholderiales; family Burkholderiaceae_C; genus Aquabacterium. The sequence continues at coordinate 17,906 of DAORJC010000004.1, forward strand.
TGTAATGCTGGTCAGAGCCATCGTCCGGGATGGCGCCAAAACCGGCCTTGGAGATCTCGACCAGCCCCTGCGCCGACAGGCCTTGCTCGGCCAGGAAGTCGTGATACACCCGACCCACCGTGCCGGGCGGCAATTGGGCCAGCCATTCGGTGCGGGTGAGGGCGTCCAGCAGGCTGCGGCGCTCGGCCAGCCGCTCGCGGCCCTGAGGGCTCTGGCGAAAGCGCTCTCGCAGCGCCTGAGGCGATTTGCCCTTGATCGCCTCACCCAGCAGGAACACCTGCCTGGTGTCCTGCGGATTGTCTCGCAGGGCCAGAAGGGCTCTGAGGGCCATCAGGGGTCGGATGGGGGTGGGAGGTTGGAGGTCGAGGGACATGGCGAGGCAGTTCCAGAGCGAACGCGATGTTCAACCCAGATTGTCACGAAATGACTCAGCGTAAACCCGCAAATCTCCTCTGGGGTCGCCATGCACAATGATTTCAACCCAATCGCTTTTGTGGAGATGGACGGCTATGTGGAAACTCTTGTTGGTCTTCGTCGTGCTCGCCGTGGGCGTCGTGTACCTGCTGATGCAAGGCGGCGACATCGACATGAGCGGTGAAAAGCATGGCTCTGGCGCCTCGCACATGGAAGCGCCTCAAGGCGAGGGCGCCACGACGTCCTGATGGGTGGGGCCTTCATGCCCTTGCTCGGCCGCCAGCCACTGCAGCACCGGGATGGTGCCAGGCAGCACAGGCACCATGGCCACCGGCAGGCTCTGCCAGGCCATGCGCTGGCCTTCTCGCATGTCCAGATTGCCCGTCCAGTCGTAGACCTTGCAGAAGTTCAGGCGCACCCGCGCGTGTGGGTAATCCATGACTTCGACCTGCCAGGGGTGGGCCTGCCCGATGGTGATGCCGATTTCCTCGTGCAGCTCACGGCGCAGGGCCTGCTCGACCGTCTCGCCCGCCTCCAGCTTGCCGCCCGGGAACTCCCAATAACCGGCGTAGACCTTGCCCTCCGGGCGAGAGGTCAGCAAAAAGCGGGCCTCGCGGCCGTGGGCGTCGCGCTCGATCAGCACACCCACGGCCACCTCGACCGGCGGTCGGTCGGTGGCTTCCATCACGTGGTACGACTTGCGTTCGGTCATGGACTGGGTCACGGCAGTGCGGGCTGCGCGCCGCCTTCGAGACGCCCCACCCAGTCGCGGGCGAACTGATAAGCCACACGCCCCGAGCGAGAACCCCGCTCCAGCGCCCAGACCAGGGCCTCCGGTCGGGCTGCGGGCAGGGCCTCGTCGCCCAGCCCGAAATGGCGCAACCACTGCGCCACGATGGCCAGGTACTCGTCCTGCGTGAAGGGGTAGAAGCTGATCCACAGCCCGAAACGCTCGGAGAGGGAGATTTTTTCTTCCACCGCCTCGCCGGGGTGCAGTTCGCCATCGGCATCGCGGTGGTAGGTCTGGTTGTCGGCGTGGTACTCGGGCAGCAGGTGGCGCCGGTTGGAGGTGGCCACGATCATCACGTTGTCGCTGCTGGCCGAGACGGTGCCGTCCAGCACCGATTTGAGCGCCTTGTAGCCCGGCTCGCCGTCGTCAAAGCTCAGGTCGTCGCAAAAAACCATGAAGCGCTCAGGCCGGGCCTGCATCAGCTCGATCAGGTCAGGCAGGTCGATCAGGTCCGTCTTGTCGACCTCGATCAAGCGCAGACCATGGGCAGCGTGTTCGTTCAAGGCGGCCCGCACCAGGGAGGACTTGCCCGTGCCCCGGGCCCCGCTGAGCAGCACGTTGTTGGCAGGGCGACCAGCCACGAACTGGGCCACATTGCGGGCAAAACGGGCTTTTTGCGTGTCCACCTCGCGCAGGTCGGCCAGGGCGATGGGCCCGACGTGACGCACCGGCTCCAGAACGGCGCCCGCATGAGGACGCTTGCGGTAACGCCAGGCGACGGCCACCTGCCAGTCAGGGGCCTGAAGCGCATGGGGCAACAAGCCCTCCAGTCGATCGAGCACTTGCTCGGCCCGGGTCAGTAACGGCGTCCAGTCGGGTGCACTCATGCCAGCAGTTGCCGCAAGGCGGCCTCCAGAGATTCGGTGGGCAGGCGCTTGAAACCGGTGCGCGCAAAACGGTGCAGGCGCCCCAGCAGCACGCTCACGGCTAGGGCCGCTTGCGCCTGGGCCTCGACCGTGGGCTGGGCCGAGCCGCGTTGTTCGGCCAGGGCCTTGTAGCTCTGACGCAGCAGGGACTCGATCCGGTCAAAGCACTGGTTCATGCGGGTGGCCAGGCGTTCGTTTTCAAACACCAGGGCGTCGCCCGCCATGACACGGGCCATGCCAGGGTTCTTCTCGGCAAACTGCAGCACCAGGCCCAGGATGCGGGCCACCTGCTGGGCGGGGTCGGCTTCACGCTCGACGATCTGGTTGGCCAGGCTGAACAGGCTTTGCTCGATGAACTCGATCAGGCCCTCGAACATCTGGGCCTTGCTGGCAAAGTGGCGGTACAGGGCCGCTTCGCTGACCGCCAGGCGCGCCGCCAAGGCAGCGGTGGTGATGCGATCAGCGCCCGGCTGCTCCAGCATGGCCGCCAGTGCTTGCAGGATCTGCACACGGCGCTCGCCCGGCTTGGGGCGCTTGCGCACCGGCGCGGCCGGGGCATCCGCGGTCGCAGCAACAGGGGTGTCGGGGGCGTCAGGCTGGGTCATGGCATCGGGGGCAGACTCGTCACGCGCCCCAGGCATGGAGCGACCTCAATTGCCCGATTTTTGCACACACCCATGACGGTCGGCGGTGGCGAGCCCCCCCTGGCTGCAGGCCATGCGGATTGTCCTTGAGGTAGCGTTGCATCCACACGGTGCGCATGCCCAGCGCCCGCACGGGGCGCAGGTTCTCCAGGGTGTCTTCGACCAGCACGCATCGGTGGGCCGGCAGCTTCAGGCGGGCCAGCATCACCTTGAACATGCGGGCATCGGGCTTGGGGCGCAGGTGACCAAACACCCGCATGTGCTCGATGGCCACGATGCCGTCAAAGCAGGAGGCCAGGTCCAGCGCGGTCAGCACCCGCTTGGCGTACTGGGCCGGCGCGTTGGTCAACAGGATCTTGCGGCCAGGTAGCCGCTTGAGGGCCATGCGGTCGGCCACGGGCATGTGCAGCTGTGCTTCCAGGCCAGGCAGGCGATGCGTCTGCGCCAGAAAGTGCGAGGCCCGGATGCCGTGGTGGCGCTCCAGGCCCAGCAAGGTGGCGCCATAGCGTTGCCAGTAATGAAAGCGCAGCTGGTCGGCCTCCGGGCGAGACAGCCCCAGGTGGGTCTCGATGTAATCGGTCATGGACCCATTGAGCCGCCCGAACACCGCCCGGCTGGCGTCGTGCAGGGTGTTGTCCAGGTCGAAGAGCCACACTCGGTTGATTTTCATGGGGGACAAGGCCAACCGCCGGGCCGCCCCAAGGTTGGCGCCTCCCCCTCGGGGGGCTGCGAAGGCGCGAAGCGACAAGCTGGGGGGCTCAATCTCAATGCGACCGGATCATGGTGCCGTAGGCCTGCTCGGTCAGGATCTCCAGCAGCATGGCGTGGGGCACTCGGCCATCGACGATGTGCACGGCGTTGACGCCGCTCTTGGCGGCATCCAGCGCACCGGCGATCTTGGGCAGCATGCCGCCGGAGATGGTGCCGTCGGCGATCAGCTCGTCAATGCGGCGGGCCGTCAGGTCGGTCAGCAGGTTGCCTTCCTTGTCCAGCACACCCTTGATGTTGGTCAGCAGCATGAGCTTCTCGGCCTTGAGGATCTCGGCCAGCTTGGAGGCGACCAGGTCGGCGTTGATGTTGTAGCTCTCGTTGTGCTCACCAAAGCCGATGGGGCTGATGACCGGGATGAACTGGTCGTCCTGCAGGGCCTTGACCACGCTGGGGTCGATGGCCTCGATCTCGCCGACCGAGCCCACATCGTGCTCCTTGGTCGGGTCTTCCAGGTCGATCAGCTTGAGCTTGCGGGCGCGGATCATGCCGCCATCGCGGCCGGTCAGGCCCACGGCCTTGCCACCGGCGGCATTGATCAGGCCGACGATATCCTGCTGCACTTCACCGGCCAACACCCACTCGACCACTTCCATGGTTTCTTCGTCGGTGACCCGCATGCCCTGGATGAACTGGCCTTTCTTGCCAATCTTGTTTAGGGCGGCATCGATTTGCGGGCCTCCGCCGTGCACCACCACCGGGTTCAGGCCAACCAGCTTGAGCAGGACCACGTCCTCGGCGAAGTCGGCCTGCAGTTCAGGGTCCGTCATGGCGTTGCCGCCGTACTTGATGACGATGGTCTTGCCGTGGAACTTGCGAATGTAGGGCAGCGCCTGGGCCAGGATCTCGGCCTTGTCGCGCGGAGCGATGGCAGCGACAGAGGCAGACGAGTCGTGGGGGGTGCTGGAGGTCATGGCAGGCGGGACATCGGTTCAGGAGGGTGGGCTCGCCCAGGCGAGCACGGCAGAGCCTGCATTCTAGGGAATTTGCAGCGTCCCAGAGCCAATCCCTGTCAACCCAGGCACCCACTGATGCGTCATACTTCCAAGGCCCTGTCAGCTTTCTGGCAGAGCCCCCTGGAAAGACTGGAGCTTTTTGTGAACACCACCCGCTCGCTGATGACCTGGAGCACCCGCCTGGCCACTGCCGCCCTGGGGCTGGGCCTGGCCCTGGCTGCCCATGCAGAACCCGTGGAGGGCGAGGTCAAGAAGGTCGACCAGGAAGCCGCCAAGATCACGCTCAAGCACGGTGAGATCAAAAGTCTGGACATGCCGGCCATGCAGATGGCCTACCGGGTCAGCAACCCGGCCTGGCTCAAACAGTTGCAGGTGGGTGACAAGGTGACCTTCTCGGCCGAGAAGGTCGGCGGCCAGTTCACCCTGACGGCGATTGAGCTCAAGAAATAAAAAAGGCCCTGATTTTCATCAGGGCCTTTTTCTCAGACATGTGTCCCCCCTGGACATTCGGATCTGGATGACAGCGTCAAACCGTTGCTTGTTGTTTTCGTTGCAACGTGTTCAGCGCAGTGTACCCACATACCCCATGAACATGGGAAAAGTCGCCGCCACGGTTGTTACAAAACGAAACTCCATCTTCATGGGGTGGGCTACACCACGTAAAGCAGCAAGGCCGTGGCAGAGACATACCGAATGAACTTGCCGATCGCCATGTAGAACACGCAGGGCCAGAACGGCAGCTCCAGCCAGCCGGCGACAGCGCACAGCGGATCTCCAACCACCGGCAACCAGGACAGCACACAGGCTTTGGCGCCCCAGCGCTGCAGCCAGGCCCGGGCCTGCTGCTCACCCCGCGAAGGGGTTTTCTCGGCCTGGGTCGCCTGGCTGGGATCCAGCTCACGCCGCCTGACCCAGGCGCGACGAGCGCGAGCGCCCCCCAGCCCCATCCACCAACTGATGGCGCCACCCACGGTGTTGCCGGCCGTGGCCACCAGCACCGCCGGCCAGAACAACTCAGGGCGCAGTTTGACCAGGCCAAACACCACGGGTTCGGACCCCATGGGCACCAGCGTGGCCGAGACCATGGCCACCACAAACACCGCAGGCAGGCCGACGGTGGGCAGGGCCACCAGGGCCAACAAGGAGGCGATCGAGCCTTCGAACCAGGATTGCATGGTGTGATTGTGCCGGCGTCCGAGCCCTGACTTGCTGACACCCGACACCAAAAATCCCCACAAGAGGTAAGGAAGCAGCTATACTCTGCCTCCTTTTTAAGCAGCCCTGATCGGTCCGCCGGTCGGGGCTTTGGCGTCTTTTACCCCCATCTTGTGGATCCTGGCTTTTGCAGATCGGCCCTCACATCCTGCCCAACCAGCTGTTCGTCGCCCCCATGGCGGGGGTGACCGACCGGCCGTTCCGCCAACTGTGCAAACAGTTGGGCGCGGGTTACGCCGTGAGCGAGATGGTGACCTCCCGCAAGGACCTGTGGCACACGCTCAAGACCTCGCGTCGCGCCGACCACACCGGTGAGACCGAGCCCATTGCCGTGCAGATCGCCGGGACCGATGCGGCCATGATGGCCGAGGCTGCGGCCTACAACATTGGCCACGGGGCCCAGATCATCGACATCAACATGGGTTGCCCGGCCAAGAAGGTCTGCAACAAATGGGCAGGTTCGGCGCTGATGCAGGACGAGCCCCTGGCCCTGTCCATCATCGAGGCGGTGGTGACGGCCTGCCAGCCCCATGGCGTGCCGGTCACGCTCAAGATGCGCACCGGCTGGAGCGTGCACAACAAGAATGCCGAGCGCATTGCCCGGGCGGCAGAAGCGGCCGGCATTGCCATGCTGACCGTGCACGGGCGCACCCGCGAGCAGGGCTACAAGGGTCAGGCCGAGTACGAGACCATCGCCGCCGTCAAAGCCGCCGTGAGGGTGCCGGTGGTGGCCAATGGCGACATCACCAGCCCCGCCAAGGCCTTGGCCGTGCTGCGCCAGACCGGGGCCGATGCCCTGATGGTGGGCCGTGCCGCACAGGGTCGCCCCTGGATCTTTGGCGACATCGCCCATTTCCTGAGCACGGGCGAGCACCGCCCTGCCCCGCTGACCCGAGACGTGCAGCAATGGCTGCTGGCGCACCTGGACGACCACTACGGCCTGTATGGCGAATTTGCCGGGGTGCGCACCGCTCGCAAACACATTGGCTGGGCCGTGCGTGCCCTGCCGGGGGGCGAGGCGTTTCGCGCCCACATGAACACCCTGGACAGCTGCGAGACGCAAGTTCGAGCCGTGCAGGACTTTTTTGACCAGTTGGCCACCGACCATCATCGGCTGCCCCTGGATCCAGAACCCGCCATCGAGACGTCCACCGACGACCCCGATGGCCCGCAGGGGGCCGAGCTGGCCGCCTGCCATGCGCATTGAAGTTTTATGAGCAAGAAGAGCAACATCCAAGACTGCATCAAGGACAACCTGGAGGGCTACTTCCAGGACCTGCGGGGTGCCGAGCCCCATGGCGTGTACGACATGGTGCTGGCCGCCGTGGAAAAGCCCATGCTGGAGCTGGTCATGACCCGTGCCGAGGGCAATCAGTCCAAGGCCGCCGACTGGCTGGGCATCAACCGCAACACCCTGCGTCGCAAGCTGCTTGACCACAAGCTCATCAAGTGATCCCCGATATTTGTTTCAAAGGAAAATCCATGGCCTTGACCGCCCTGCTGTCCGTGTCCGACAAGACCGGCATCGTTGAATTTGCCCAGGCGCTGCATGCCCAGGGCATCAAGCTCCTGTCCACCGGCGGCACCGCCAAGCTGCTGGCCGACAAGGGCCTGCCCGTCACGGAAGTCTCGGAAGTGACCGGCTTTCCGGAGATGCTGGACGGCCGCGTCAAGACCCTGCACCCCCGCGTGCACGGTGGCCTGCTGGCCCGCCGCGACCTGCCCGAGCACATGGCTGCGCTCAAGGAACATGGCATCAACACCATCGACATCCTGGTGGTCAACCTGTACCCCTTTGCGCAAGCCACGGCCAAGGCCGACTGCACGCTTGAGAACGCCATCGAGAACATCGACATCGGCGGCCCCACCATGCTGCGCGCGGCAGCCAAGAACTGGCAGGACGTGGCCGTGATCATCGACCCGGTGGACTACGAGCAAGTGCTGTCGGAACTGAAGGGCGAAGGCTTGAGCCGCGGCACCAAGTTCATGCTGGCCAAGAAGGTGTTTGCCCACACCGCGGCCTACGACGGCATGATCACCAACTACCTGACCGCCCTGGAAGCAGGCAGCGAGCTCAAGACCGAAGCCGTGCCCGTGCGCGCCGAGTACCCCGAGGTCTTCAACCTGCAACTGAACAAGGTGCAGGGCATGCGTTATGGCGAGAACCCGCACCAGTCGGCCGCCTTCTACCGCGAAGCCCAGCCGGTGGCCGGCACGCTGTCGCAATGGACCCAGATCCAAGGCAAGGAGCTGAGCTTCAACAACATCGCCGATGCCGATGCCGCCTGGGAATGCGTCAAGGCCTTTGAAGAGTGCGCCTGCGTGATCGTCAAGCACGCCAACCCCTGCGGCGTGGCTGTGGGCGCGACCCCACTGGAGGCTTATCAGAAGGCCCTCAAGACCGACCCGACCAGCGCCTTCGGCGGCATCATGGCCTTCAACCGCCCCATCGATGCCGATGTGGTCGAAGCCATCAACGCCAACAAGCAGTTTGTGGAAGTGGCCATTGCCCCGGCCATCACGCCTGCAGCCCGCGCCGCCTATGCCGGCAAGCAGAACGTGCGCCTGCTGGAAGTGCCCATCAGCAAGCTCAGCAACGCGCTGGACTTCAAGCGCGTGGGTGGCGGCATGCTGCTGCAATCGGCCGACAACATCGACCTGGTCGGAGACATCAAGGTGGTGTCCAAGGTGCAACCCACCGCGCAGCAACTCAAGGACATGCTGTTTGCCTGGACCGTGGCCCGTTTTGTGAAGAGCAACGCCATCGTGTTCTGCAAGGACGGCATGACCATGGGCGTGGGCGCCGGCCAGATGAGCCGCCTGGACTCGGCCCGCATCGCCTCCATCAAGGCCGGCCACGCTGGTCTGACCCTGCAGGACAGCGCGGTGGCGTCAGACGCCTTCTTCCCGTTCCGTGATGGGCTGGATGTGGTGGTCGATGCAGGCGCGACCTGCGTGATCCACCCCGGTGGCTCGATGCGCGATGACGAGGTGATCGCCGCCGCCGACGAGCGTGGCATTGCCATGGTGTTCACGGGCACGCGCCACTTCCGCCATTGAACCTGGCAGCCTGACAAGCTCACCTTGCCAGGCGCCACCCCACCGGCCAAAGCCCCCGCTTTGCGCCGGTTTCTTTTTCTGCATATACTTCGCACGCGAAATAAATACACCCCATGACCGCTCCACGCCCCCGCCTCATTTTTTTGCTCAACAGTGCGCAGCGCCGACTGCAGCAATGGATGGGCTCGCACCAGGCGCAGGTCGCACAGCAAGGCAGCCCGGCCCCCAGCGCCGTGCAAGGGGGCGTGTTGTTCGTGCTGGCGCGCCAGGACGGCGCCACCATGGGCCAACTGGCGAGTGCCCTGGACCTGGCGCCATCGGCGGTCTCGGGCCTGGTGCAGCGCATGGAGGCCCTGAACTGGGTGGCCCGCCACCCCTGCCCGCAAGATGCCCGCACCCAGCGCGTGTGGCTCAGCGAGGCCGGGCGCGCGCAACTGCCCGCCTTGCGCGCGGCCATCGGTCAGATCAATGCACAACTCACCGCCGGGTTCACCGAAGCGGAGTTGCAGACCGTCGCCCGCTGGCTGACCCATGTCCAGCAACTCGACACCCCGGCCCATTCGGCCCAAGCCCTTTCGGAAGTCCCCCATGAGCACACCCCAAAAGACCGCTGACACCCCTGGCGAGCGCGTCGAGATCACCTGCACCGACGGCGTGCGGCTGCAGGGGCACTTCGTGCCCGCCACGGGCGGCACACCGGGCCTGCCCGTGCTGCTGAGCCCGGCCACCGGGGTCAAGCAGCACTTTTACCTGCGGTTTGCCAGTTGGCTGGCCAGTCAAGGCCATGACGTGCTGGTGTTTGACTACCGCGGCATCGGCCTGTCTCTGCAGGGCCGCCTCAAGGACAGCCGCGCCACCCTGGCCGATTGGGGTCAGCGTGATCAGGTGGCCGCGCTCGATTGGTTGCTGCAACGCACGGGGGCCGAGCAGGTGCTGCTGCTGGGTCACAGCGCCGGGGGGCAGATGATCGGGCTGCTGCCCAACCACCGACGGGTGGCCCGACTGGTGGGTGTGTCAGCCTCCACCGGCTGGTTCCGCGGCATGGGCCTGGGCTTTGGCCTCAAGGCGCGCCTGGGCCTGCGCTGCCTGGTCCCGCTGGGCACCGTGTTCAAGGGCTATGCGCCCACCGCCGCCGTGGGCCTGGGCGAGAACCTGCCTGCGGGTGTGGGGCGCCAATGGGGTCAGTGGTGTGCAGCTGGCGGCTACGCCACCAACGCCACGCGTGGCCGCCCTGAGCTGGATTTCCACGCCCAGGTGCGCACACCCATCACGGTGCTGCATGCCGAGGACGATGACATTGCCACGCCCCGCACGGTGGCCGATCTGCTGCGCACCTTCCCGGCCGCACCCAAACAGGCCCTGCGCATCAAGCCGGCCAGCCATGGCCTCCAGGCCATCGGTCACATCGACTGGTTCCGCCATTCACACCAGGCTTTGTGGCCCGTGATTGCCGATGCGCTGCGGGGTCAGGGCTGACCGACCAGCTGGACGGCATCCACCCACTTCAGGCCCGCAGAAACGCCATTGCCAAACGTCAGCTTGACCCCACTGACCTTGAAGGGCGTGGCCTCAAAGCGGTGGATCACCCAGGTGCGGGGGCCCCGGTTGTCCGCAACGGCCAGGCTCTGACCCGACCAGATGGTCTGGACGTCGCCGTTGTCATCGATGGCATCAACCCGGGTGAGCGAGCGGATGGAGGCCAGGCCCGTCAAGGCGATGCGAATCTCGGTGGCACGTACGGGCCGGTTGAAGCCGAACTGCAACCAGTCCACCCCCTGGTCGACATGGCTGTTGCGCCAGAAAACGCCATCGGCCGGACCGGCGGCCTGCCCTGGGTCACTCTCGGGCAAGGAAACCAGGTTGTTGTCCCCTTGTTCGCCCAAGGTCGTGCCGGCCACCGCCGTGGCCGCCCACTGGGCCTGAGGATCGTTGATGAAGCCCGCCTCCATGGCCTGGTAGGCCTCACGTTCGGCGGGATCTTCGGTCAAGGTGGGCGAGGGCGGCTGCGAGGGCGCGCCCGCTGCCGCCTGAGACGCCGCAGAGGGTGCCTCTTCCACCGGGACGGGCGCCGGGCGATTGCAGGCAGCCAATGCGGCCAGGGCCACCCCACAGGTGATGTACTTCAGTGACATGCGCGCCTCATCCTCAGTTAAACCCCGCCTGATCAACGGGGGTTCTGAATTTAAGGCTTTTCCATCTGATGGCAACCCTGCAAACCCGCAGATCCGGGGGGTAGGCAAACACCAAGCCTGGCGCAGAGTGAAGGGTGGTTCTCCACGCTGAGCCCCGGGGCACTCAAGCGAGGAGCCGGTTTTGGCGGTTTTGTCGTGAACGATGGGCCCAAAGAGCCAACAGGCCTGCGCCGGTCAACCAGACCACCTCGGGCTCTGGCACGGCCGAGACGCTGACGCGCAAGTTGTCCATGGCCCAGGACTCGTCATCGAGAGATTGAATCCCCTCGCCTTCGATCTGGAAGGTGAAGGTGGCCACGGCGCCCGTGTGCGCCAAGTGGTGCAATGCCGGGTCGGCGCCCAGGTGGTAGGCGCTGTCGGTGTAGTAGCTGCCTGGCCCACCGAAGCCCAAGTCCACGTGCCGGGCCAGTTCAACCCCGGCAGCAGGCACGTAGCTCTGAATCTGGGAGGGCAAGGCGTTGGCAAACGACTCCCGAAAGATGGTGGCGCCGTCCAGCGTGATCTTGAGGAAGTCACCCGACGGGAACGTTCCCGTGCCGTCCAGAGAGTCAATGGCGGCCAGCAGAAAGTCCACACTGATCTGGGTGTGGGTGGCCAGGTCGTTCAGCGTGAGCGTCACCACATTGCCGGTGGCGCTGCGCAGGAACTGACCACCGAAGGTGTTGCCCACTGAACCCAGCCCGCTGAAACCCTGGACGCCGGTCAACGTGGCGGTGCCCGGCGTCAGGGGCGCGGCCATGCCGCTGTCGAAATCGGTGCTGAACACCGTGGTTTGAGCTTGCGCCATGTGAAAACCAGTCAGCAAAGCCAGGGCCAAGAGGCATTTCATGTCATCGCTCCGAAGATCAAACCAGGGTGGGTGCCAGAATGATGGTTGACGGGTGTCGACAGCACCATCCCTAGTTTGGACCATCAGCCATGAGAATTCTGGGCATTGACCCCGGCCTGCAGGCCACCGGCTTTGGCGTGCTGGACGTGGAAGGCCCCCGCCTGACCTACGTGGCCAGCGGGACCATCCGCACCAAAGAAGCTGCCCAAGGTGACCTGCCCGGGCGGCTCAAACTGATCTTTGACGGTGTTCGGGAGGTGATGGCCACCTACGAGCCGGACCAGGCCTCGGTCGAGATCGTGTTCGTCAACGTGAACCCGCAGTCGACCCTGCTGCTGGGACAAGCCCGAGGCGCGGCGATTGCCGGCCTGCTTTCAGGCCCCGCGTTTCCGTCGGTGGCCGAATACACCGCCTTGCAGATGAAAAAAGCCGTGGTCGGCCACGGCCACGCGGCCAAGGCTCAGATCCGGCACATGGTGATGCGCCTGCTGAACCTGCCGCGCGAGCCCCACAACGATGCGGCCGATGCGCTGGGCCTGGCCATCTGCCACGCCCATGCCGGACACGCCATGGCCCAGATGGCCAAGGCCACCGACCTGACACGCCGCACCCACGCCCAGATCAAGGGCGGGCGGGTGTACTGAGGCGCCTCACAGGCCTGTCACTGACCTTCCTTGATCATGCGTCCGGCCGCGGGCTGGATGGGCCGGGCGTTCATGGGGTACATGCGAGCGAACACGCCCATCTGTTCATGCGACAGCGTGGCGGGCTGCTTCATCACCATCCACAGCACGCCTTCGGTGCAAGGCGGGGTGGTGAGCGATCCCATGTAAGTGTAGTAAAGGCGCTCGGCAGGCAGCATCAGGTTCATGTCCATCATCACAGGCGAGCGTTGCTCCATGCCTTTCTCCAGCGGCAGGCTGTTCCACACCAGTTGCACCATGGGGTGGGCCACACCCTGGTCCATCAGCACGGCCACCACGGCCAGCTTGCCCTCGGCATCCTTGTGCACCAGGTGGGCCACCATGGGGTATTGACGGCCGTTGATGCGCTCCTCGCTGGGGCGATGAAAATGAAACTGCAGCAATTCATAGCGCTGGCCCAGCACGGCGATGCTGTTGCCCGGCTCCAGGTTGACCTGCACCGTGTGGCCGTTGTCCAGCACCTTGAAGGGCGTGGGGCGGTAGTCAAACTGGATGGGCTCCAGTTGCACGGCGATGCCGTCGCGAATGTCGATGGGGCTTTGGCGTTTGCCCAGCATGCAGGACTTGAACTCGGGCTTGAGCTGGCCCCAGTTCTCAGGGCCGGTGTCGCCTCCATAGGCCCAGTGCACGTCGTGCCCGGCCTTGGCTTGGGCGCTCTTGGCTGCACCGGCAGGGGCCTTGCGGACACGCGGTGCGCTTGGGCTGACCCGCACCACGGCGGGTCCTTCCTGCTTGGCCTGCACCTCAGAGACCTTCTGGGCAATCAGGTCACGCAACTGGACCATGGAGACACCCGATGGCGGCGCCACCCCGGCAGACGATGCAGCCTTGTCGGGCACGGACTCGGCCTGAACACTCAGGGCCAGGCTCAGGCTCAAGGCAAGGATCGACAGGCCAGACAGGCGGCGTGGGGACATGGTTTTCTCCGGAAGGGCACGCCGCTTTTTCGACCGGAAAAACCTGAAACTTGAGCCAAAGTGCTCAAGTTGTCGCATAAGTGTGAAGTCAGCCGATAGGCCGGATTCTGTGCAGCCCCTTGTCTTGCGACTTGGAGCCGTGACCGCCATTCCTCTGGGCCGCCTGTCGCCAGAACGGCTCGATGCCACCTACCCGCACACTCCCCGGGCCAGGTCAACGTGTGCCTATTTGGTGTTGCTGCGCGTAGAGATTGCCCGTTTCACCCGAACTGAATCGGCTCGTCTCTGTTGCTCTGATCCTCACCTTGCGGTGGAGAGGTGTTACCTCCTACGCTGCCCTGTGCAGTCCGGACCTTCCTCCAGTGCGCCCTTTCGGGCCTTGCACCAGCGGCGGTCTGGCCGACTTCACCCGTGCATTATCGCCGCTGCAGCACGCCCCAGGCGACCAGGCCCACCATCATCAGCAACAAAGCAGCGACAGCCAGACCGATCGTGCTGTGCATCACCAGCGGCGCCAGGACCCCGGCCACCAGGCCGTTGGCCGCACTGCCCACAAAAGCCTGCATGGAGGCGGACATGCCGCGGCGCTCGGGAAAGAGGTCCAGCACCATGAGTGTGACCACCGGCGTCATCATGGCCCAGCCCAGGGAATAGACGCCAATGGGGATCAGCGACCAGCTCACGTGGGCCTTGAACAGCAGGTTGGCCACCACGTTGACCACCGAGACGGCCAGCATGATGGCCAGCCCGATGCGCACCTGCCGCTCGGGTGCCATGCGCCCGGCCAGTCGCCCACTGAGCCAGGCCCCGCCCATGATCCCGCTGATCGTGCACACGAAGAACCAGAAGAACTGCGTAGGGGCGAGCTGCAGGTGCTCCCCCAGGAAGGTGGGCGCCGACAGCACGTACAGGAACATGCCGTTGAAGGGGATGCCGCTGGCCAACGCCAACAGCACAAAGCGCGGGTGGGTGCCCAGGTGCCAGTAGCCACGCATCAGGTGTTTGACCGACAGGACCTGCCGCTGCGAGACATGCAAGGTTTCAGGCAGCAACCACCAGTTGCTCACCCACAGCAGCACCCCGATGCCGGCGAGGAACCAGAACACCGCATGCCAGCCCGCATGCACGAACAGAAACCCGCCGATGATGGGCGCAATCGCCGGGGCCACGCCAAAAAACAGCGTCACCTGAGACATGACCCGCTGCGCGTCGGCCGGCGGGAACATGTCGCGGATCACGGCGCGGGACACCACAATGCCCGCCCCGGTGGCCAGCCCTTGCAGCGCCCGGAAAAAGATCAGGTGCGTGATGTCGGTGGACATCGCACAGCCCACCGAAGCCAGCGTGAAGACCGCCACACCGGTCAGCACCACCGGCCGGCGCCCGAAGCTGTCCGACAGCGCCCCGTGGAACAGGCTCATGAAGGCAAACGCAAACAGATAGGCCGACAGGGTCTGCTGGATCTGCAGCGGCGTGGCCTGCAAATCGGCCGCGATGCCCGAGAAAGCCGGCAGGTAGGTGTCGATCGTGAAGGGACCCAGCATGCCCAGCGTGGCCAGGAGCACCGACAGGGCCCACATCGGGCCGCGCCACAGTTGCTGCGAATCAGGGTTCACGGTGTGCTCACCATCCGGCACGCTCCAGGCTGCGCAGGAAAGCCTGTGGCGCCTGGAAGCCGATCACCCGCGCCTCGCTCAACTCGCGGCCCTGTGGGTCAAAAAAGATCAGGCCGGGCGGGCCGAACAGCTTGAACCGCTCCAGCAAGGCACGGTCCTCCGGCGTGTTGGCGGTCACGTCGGCCTGCAGCAGCACGGCGCCCGAGAAGCGTTGTTGCACGCGTGGGTCGGTGAAGGTGTCGCGCTCCATCTCGATGCAGGCCACGCACCAGTCGGCATAAAAATCCAGCATCACCGGGCGGCCGTCCTTGGCCGCCAGGGCCACGGCCGCATCCAGCTCGGCCACCGAGCGCACACGCTGAAAGGGCAGGACGCTCTGGTGCGACTGGGTGGGCACGGCCTGACCTGTCAACTGGGCCTGGAGGAACGGCCAGGCGGGTCGGACCACCCACACGGCCATGGCCAGCATGAGCACCCCAAACAAGGCCTTGACCGCCTTCATCCAGGGACCCGTGCGAGGCAGCAGGCTGCCCGCGGACAGGCCCACCAGCAACAGGGGCAGGCTCATGCCCCAGGCCATGGCATACAGAGCCGCGGCCCCCAGGGCCACATCGCCGGTCTGGCTGATGTACAGCAAGGCGCCTGCCAGAGGCGCCGAGACGCAAGGGCTGACCACCAGAGCCGAGACCACGCCCATGAAGAACACGCTGACGAAGCGACCGCCAGGCAAGTGGCTGGTGCCGGCACCCAGCCAGCTTTGCAGAGCGGGGGGCAGTTGCAGCTCATACAAGCCGAACATCGACAAGGCCAGCAACACCATGACCACGGCAAAACCCAGCAGGACCCAGGGGTGCTGCAGGTAGGCGGCCAGCCCCTGCCCCAGCAGGCCGGCAGCCACGCCCAGGGCGGTGTAGATCAGGGCCATGCCCTGTGAATATGCCAGGGCCAGCGCAAAGCCACGGGAGCGGCTGACCGGCGCCCCCTGCCCGACGATGATGGACGACAGGATCGGCACCATGGGCAGCACGCAGGGGGTCAGCGACAACAGCACCCCGGCCAGCAGGAACACGCCGATGACCTGGATCAGCCGCCCAGACGACAGGGCCCGGGTGATCTGGTCGCCCTCATCTGCCGGCTGTGCCGACGTGACCCTGCCTGGCGCTGGGGCCGGGGCCGGGGCCGGGGCCGGCGCTGCACCAGCAGCATCGGCCAAGGGCTGGGACAAGGACATCGCTGGCGGCCCCAGGGACGCGAGCTGAGGCACAGCCGCACCGGCCTGACGCACCTGATAACGCACCTCCTGGGGCGGGTAACAAAGGCCCGCATCGGCGCAGCCCTGGTAAATCAGGGTCAGGATGCCGTCGCCCTGGGGCAGCTTCAGGGTGGCCTGCAGGTCATGGTGGTAGACCTCCATCACCTTGTCAAAGGTCGGGTCGTGTTTTTTCTCGCCCTCGGGCAGGCTCATGGGCACGCCCACGGGCGCCGCGCCAGAGGCGGTCCAGCGGGCCTGCATGCGCTCGCGGTACAGGTAGGTGTCGGATGCCAGCCGGTACTGCACCGACACGGTGGCCGCCGCCTGGCCCGAGGCCTCGACACGAAAGGCCTGATCGGCCGGCAGAAAGTCCTGGGCAACCGCGGGCATGCACAGCGTGGCGAGCAACGCCAGCAGGCCCATGGGCAGAAACCGGGACAGGGAGGTCAGGATGGATCGCATGGGAAGCATTGTCGTGCCAGTGCGCGTATCCTTACGCGACTCAAGCTCATTCACGCCCAGTGGCGCACCCGGAGAGACCTGCATGAAAGCCAAAGACATCCTGGCCACGATCGGCCACACGCCCCACGTCCAAGTCAACCGCCTGTTCGGTGCCGGCCAGAACGTCTGGATCAAGGCCGAGCGCGCCAACCCGGGTGGTTCCATCAAGGACCGCATTGCCCTGTCCATGGTCGAGGATGCCGAGGCCCGCGGGCTGCTCAAGGCGGGCAGCACCATCGTTGAGCCCACCTCGGGCAACACGGGTGTGGGCCTGGCCATGGTGGCGGCCGTCAAGGGCTACAAGCTGGTGCTGGTGATGCCCGACAGCATGTCCATCGAGCGGCGTCGCCTGATGCTGGCGTATGGCGCCAGCTTTGACCTGACCCCGCGCGAAAAGGGCATGAAAGGCGCCATTGCCCGCGCCCAGGAGATCGTGGCGGCCACCCCTGGCGCCTGGATGCCCCAGCAGTTCGAGAACCCGGCCAACGTGACGGTGCACGAGCTGACCACCGCCCAGGAGATCCTGGCGGACTTCCCTGAAGGCCTGGACGCCCTGATCACCGGTGTGGGCACCGGCGGACACCTGACCGGTTGCGCCCGCGTGCTCAAGAAGGCCTGGCCTCAGCTCAAGGTCTTTGCGGTGGAGCCCGTCGCCTCGCCCGTGATCTCCGGTGGCGCACCGGCACCTCATCCCATCCAGGGCATTGGCGCGGGCTTCATCCCGGCCAACCTCGACACCTCGCTGCTGGACGGTGTCATCCAGGTCGATGCGGAAGATGCGCGGGAGATGGCCCGCCGCAGCGCCCGCGAAGAAGGCATGCTGGTGGGCATTTCCTCAGGTGCGACCCTGGCGGCCATTGCCCAGAAATTGCCGGAGCTGCCCGCAGGCGCCCGGGTGCTGGGCTTTTGCTACGACACGGGTGAGCGCTACTTCTCGGTCGAAGGCTTCCTGCCGACCTGACCGAGGGCGCGACCTGGCGCCCTACTTGGCGCGGAACGTGTGCGTCAGCACCACATCCCGCAGGGACGCGGCCATCTGGCGGACCATGCGGCGCGAAGCCCCATGGATGCCGATCAGGTTCACAAAGCCGTGTCCCAGGCCGACACCCTCGTGGTGGCGCAGGGGCACCTTGGCCTTGCGCAGGACCTGGGCAAAGGCCAGCCCCTCGTCCCGCAAGATGTCCAGATTGGCCGTGCACAAGACGGTGGGCGGCATCAGGGACAGGTCCTTGTGCCACAGCGGCGAGATGCGGGGATCGTCGTGGGCCATGGGCTCATCGCCCAGGTAATGCCCATAAAACCAGGCCCGGTCCGGCACGCTCAGGAACAGGTCATGGCCATAGGCCGACAGCGAAGGTCGCTCGGTGACCAGGTCGGTGCCCGGGTAGAACAGGCACTGCGCGATCGGGGGCATGCCCTCGCGCGCCAGCTGATGGGCTGCCACGCAGGCCAGGCTGGCGCCAGAGCTGTCCCCTCCGATGGCAATCGCCTTGGCATCGATGCCCCAGGCCGGGGCGTGCAGGCTGGCCCAGCGCATGGCGGCCAGGGCGTCGTTCAGACCAGCCGGGAACGGATGCTCCGGGGCCTGACGGTGCGCCACCGACAGGACCTGAACCCCGGCTTCGCGGCACAGCAGGCGGCAGACGTCGTCGTGCGTGTCCAGGTCGCCCACGACATAACCGCCCCCGTGGAAGTACACCAGCAGAACCGGCACCGCCTTGCCCGCCTCGGGCCGATAGTGGCGCGCAGCCAGGCGGCCATCGGCCCCGTCAATCTCGATGTCGTCGACCGAGGCCACCGACCATTGGGCCCTCAGGGGCAACAGCTCCTGCCGAATCTGCTCGCGTGCCGCTTCAGGCGTGAGCTGCCACAAAGGCGGCAGGCCCTTGACCTTGCGCAGGCGACGAAGGATGGCCAGGAAAGGGTCGAGGCGCTGCCCCGCCAACTCGGGGCCGGGCAGCATGAACCGGGGCAATCGCTCGCACACGGCATTGATGACGCGAAGCGTCCGAACCTGGGCTTTGGACATCAAACATCAGCTCCAGCAGGTCAGACCAGGCGCCAGTGAAGGGTGTCACCACCCCGCAAGGGCTTGATGACGGTCTCGCCAAAGGGCAGGGACTCCGGCACCACCCAGTCTTCACGACGCAAGGTGACGGTGTCGGTGTTGCGGGGCAGGCCGTAATAGTCAGGGCCATGGAAGCTGGCAAAGGCTTCGAGCTTGTCAAGCGCGCCGGCAGCCTCGAAGGCCTCGGCATAGAGCTCCAGCGCACAGGGGGCGCTGTAGCAGCCGGCGCAGCCGCTGGCGTGCTCCTTCAGGTGGGCCGCATGGGGGGCGCTGTCAGTGCCCAGGAAGAACTTGGGGCTGCCACTGGTGGCCGCCTGGACCAGCGCCACGCGGTGCTCCTCGCGCTTGAGGATGGGCAGGCAGTAGTAATGCGGGCGGATGCCACCCATGAAGATGGCGTTGCGGTTGTACAGCAGGTGCTGCGGCGTGATGGTGGCGCCCACAAATCGATCGGCTTCGCTCACGTACTGCGCCGCCTCTTTGGTGGTGATGTGCTCGAACACCACCTTGAGCTCGGGGAAGTCACGGCGCAGCGGGATCAGCTTGTCGTCGATGAAGGCCCTTTCGCGGTCGAACACGTCCACATCACCATCGGTGACCTCACCGTGCACACACAGCACCAGGCCGGCCTTCTGCATGGCTTCGAGCACGCGGTAGGTCTTGCGCAGATCGGTCACCCCCGCATCGCTGTTGGTGGTGGCGCCGGCCGGGTACAGCTTGAAGGCCACCACACCGGCGTTGCGGGCGCGCTGGGCCTCTTCAGCCGCGGTGTTGTCGGTCAGGTAGATCACCATCAGCGGCTCGAACGACAGGCCGGCCGGGACGGCGGCGCGGATGCGGTCGCGGTAGGCCAGGGCCTGGTCGGCCGTCAGGATCGGGGGACGCAGGTTGGGCATGATGATCGCCCGAGCGAACTGACGGGCGGTGGCGGGCACCACGCTGGCCATGGCCGCACCGTCACGAACGTGCAGGTGCCAGTCATCAGGGCGGGTCAGGATCAGGTCGGTCATGTTCGAACCAGTCATAAACGTAAACGCAAACGTAACAATCTGCCATTGTCCACCGAGGCTGTGTCACTCGGGAAACCACCGTCGTCATTTCCCACACTTTCCCCCTCGCAGCCCCTCGAATGGGGCGCTATGCTGGCAGGCCACCGTCTCGACCCAAAGGCCCCCTGATGTCTGCCCGTGCGCTGCTTCGCCCCCTGACCCTCCTGGCCCTGACCGGCGCTCTGAGTGCCTGCTCCTACATGCCGCAGTTCAAGTCCCTGCAGGAGTTCAGGCTGTTCAACCGCACCCCCCGCTCGGTCGACGTGCTGGCCCCCGTCAAGGAGCGCCCCGAGACCCTGATCGGTGTGACCGCTGCCAACACCCTGGTCACCTTCCAGGCCAACGAGCCCGGGCGTTTGTTGAGCAGCGCACCCATCCAGGGGCTCAAGGCCGGCGAAGAACTCCTGGGCATCGACTTTCGGGTGGCCAAGGGGCAGTTGTTCGGCCTGACCAACCAGGGCCGCCTGTTGCAGATCGATCCGGACAAGGCCACGGTGACGGCTGTGGGTGCGGGCATCACCTTGCCGGAGGGCCAGGCCTTCGGCTTTGACTTCAATCCCACGGTCGATCGCATCCGCGTGGTCAACGATGCCGGCCACAACCTGCGCCTGCACCCGGAGACGGGCGCCCAGGTCGATGGCGATGCCAACACCCCCGGTGTGCAGCCCGACGGCACCCTGCGATATGCCCCAGGCGACCTGCTCAGCACCACCAAACCCCGCATCGTGAGCGCGGGCTACACCTACAACCAGGCCAACGAGAAGCTGACCACCAACTACGCCATTGACGCCGGTGCGGGCTACCTGGTGGTGCAGGGATCACTGGAGGGGGCGGCCACCCCCGTCTCGCCCAACACGGGCCTGCTGCAGGCCATCGGCCCGCTGCTGATCGAGCGCTTTGACAGCGCCGCCTTGGACATCTCGGATGTGAACAACACCGCCTACCTGGCCACCAGCCGCCAGGATGGCCGCGAGCCCCGCCTGTACGAGGTCAACCTGGGCAGCGGCCAGGCACGCCTGATCGGCGCCATCGGCACGGCGCAGGGCCTGCGCGGCATGGCCATCGTGCCCTGAGCCTCCCCAAGCCCCTAGGTCTAGGGCCCTAGACCTAGGGGCCCCCTAATTTGCCCCTCCCACACCCTAGGGGCTCAGGGCTTGTTGCCCTGCCCCAGCCTCTTTAGCCTCCGGTCCCAAGTGATGTGCAGCGTGCCATCACGCCACCCCAGCCCAACCGGAGGCCTCATGAAACTTCACACCCGTCCCACCCCGCTCAGGGTCAAACACCTGATCATCCAGGCCGCCTGCCTGGTGGCCATCCAGACCCTGGTCGCCCCGACCGCCTGGGCCCAAACCGCCGGAGGCGGCGTTCAGGTCATCACCGTGTCCACCTCGGCCACCGAAACGGTGGTGCGCGTGGTGGTGCCCAAGCCCCTGCTGGAGTCGGTCAAGACCGACCAGGGCGAGTTCCAGCGCTTCTCGTCCCGCGAGGGGTCGGCCGTCGTCATCAACGACGAGCGCGAAGTCGGCTTCCCTGAAGTGCCGCTGAGCGGCTTCTCGCTGGCCCTGCCGGTCGATGGTGATGGCTCCGTGGTCGACATCAAGCCCGAGGGCAGCCTCCTGCGCCTGCCAGCGCGCCTCTATCCTGTGCAGCCACAAGAGAACAGCCGAACGGGTCAGGAAGAGCCCGCCAAGTTCTTCTTTGACCAGGCCCTGTACCTCAAGGGAGTGAAGTCGCCCGGTCAGTCGCTGGGCGAAGTGCCCGTGTTCAAGGGCGATGCCAATGTGCAGGGCTACCGCCTGGCCCCCTACGGCTACAACCCGTCCGAAGAGCTGCTGACCTACTACAGCAGCTACCTGATCACCATCCGCCACCCCGGCAAGTGCTTTGTGTTTGACCGCCTGCGCAACCGGGAATGGCTCAGCACACGTCAGGAGAAGGGCTTCGACCCGGTCGACCAGAAGATCGAAGCGCTGGCACTGCCCGGCTTTCAGTTCACGCTCAACAAGGTGGTGGCCAACGAGCTGCGTTGCGTGCCTGGCCTGACGATCAACCCCGCCCTGCTGGGCGCACGTTTCCTGATCGTGACGCACCCCAACTTCCTCACGGCGGCCAATGACCTCAAAGCGCACAAGCAGGCGCTGGGCATCTCCACCCGCGTGGTCACCACGTCGGAGATCACCGGTGGCGGCGCCAGTGCCACGGCTGCCCAGATCCGCACCTGGATTGCCAACTACTACAACGGCCACCTGGTCCGCCCCAAGTGGGTGCTGTTCATGGGGGACGCGGAGTACGTGCCCACCCACTATGACCAGGTCAACAGCTGGGACCCGGCCAAGAACGCGGGCGACATGTGGTTCGGCCAGTTCATGCCAGGTGCCTCCGCCGTGACCATCCCGCCGTTCGGCATCGGCCGCTTCCCGGTGGACACGCTGGCGCAGGCCAACACCATCGTGAACAAGGTCAAGGCCTTCGAGACCTTCCCGCCTGCGAACCCTGTGTTCGGCAACGACTTCTACAACAGGCTGACCTTTGCGTCGCACTTCCAGAGCAACGGCACCACCGATGAGCGCTGGTTTGTGGAGACCTCGGAGATCGTGCGCAACCACCTCAAGTCCAAGGGCTATGGGGTGGCACGCCACTACTGGGCGCCCGCCAGCTCGAACCCCAAGTTCTACAACGGTGGCGGCGCGGTGCCGGCCGAGCTGCAAAAGCCCACCTTTGCCTGGGATGCCGATGCCAACGACGTCGCCGGCAGCATCAACGCCGGCAGCGCCCTGGTCTATCACCGTGACCACGGCTGGTGGAATGGCTGGAGCCACCCCGGCTTCTCGACCACCAACCTGTCGCTGGTGTCCGTCACCAACAACCGCTTCCCGGTGGTCTTCAGCATCAACTGCGCCAGCGGCATCTTTGACAACGAAACCGTGGACCTGGCCGGCAACATCGTCGGCGGTGGCTACGGCGTGGGCACCAGCACCATCAACTGGGCCGAGGCCTTCCTGCGCAAGTCCGACGGGGCCCTGGGCATCATCGGTGACACGCGCTCCAGCAGCACGGTGGACAACAACCACCTGACGCTGGGTCTGTTCGATGCCGTCTTCCCTGGCGTGCTGCCGGGCTATGGCGCCAACACCTCGATCCGCCGCCTCGGTGACATCCTGAACTACGCCAAGACCTACATCTCCGATGTGGCCTCGGGCGCCGCCTCCAACAGCCACCCGCTGGCCTCTGGTGGCAGCCGGCCCGGCGTGGGTGGTCTGCGCCAGGAGCTGAACCTCTACAACCTGCTGGGCGACCCGACCGTCAAGCTGCGCGTGAGCCCCCCGATGCCGATCCTGATCAGCAGCGTGGTGTTGCGCGGCAACCTGGCGCAAGTCGCTGTCAAGCTGGGCGACCCACGCCCTGTCGATGACGAATGGCTGACGGCCGTGGCCCTGGACAGCGAGACCGGTGCCGAGCTGGGCCGGGGCGTGGTCAACGTCGATGGTCAGGCACAGATCGACCTGGGCGATGCTCAGCCCAAGAACGTGCTGATCCGCGTGGCCTCCACCGACGGTGTGGCCGTTCAAGCATCGGCCGTGGAGACCGACACCGATCGCGACGGCGTGCCCGACAGCAGTGACAACTGCCTCAACGTGGCCAATGCCAACCAACTGGACGCGGACAGCGATGGCTACGGCAACGCCTGCGATGCCGACGTCAACAACGACGGCATCGTCAACTCGATCGACCTGGGCATCGTCAAGTCCACCTTTGGCGCCAAGGACCCCCGTGGCGACGTCAACGGCGACGGCATTGTCAACGCGGTCGACCTGGGCACGGTCAAAGCGCTGTTCAGCACCCGCCCCGGCCCCTCGGCCTGGCACACCGGCTCCGCACGCTGAGTGGCCCCGCAATTTTTCTTCACCCCTGACCTCAAGGAATCATCATGAACTTCAAATCCCTGACCCTGGCCATCGCCGCCACCCTGGCCCTGGGCACCGCCCAGGCGCAAAGCCTGAGCCTGAGCCCCGACAGCAAGACAGTGGACCTGGGCACCAGCTTCTCGCTGGATGTGCTGGCCTCAGACTTTGCCAACCCCATCCTGGGGGGTGGCTTCGAGCTGAGCTTTGACCCCTCGGTGCTGCGCCTGGACTCCGTCGTCATCCCCGCCAGCTGGGAATTTGCCCGCAGCGGCGGCCTGATCGACAATGCCTCGGGCACCTTGAGCGACGCGTACTTTGCAACGTTTTCGGCCCCCAAGGCCGGTGACTTCCTGACCGCCACGCTGAACTTCAGCGCCATTGGTGGCGGCCAGTCCAAGGTCACCTTGCTGCCCAATGCCCTGCAGCCCTTTGTGGAAGACGTCACCGTGGCTGTGATCGACCCGGTCTACAAGTCGGCTCAGATCACCGTCACCGCCATCCCTGAACCCAGCGCCGTGGCCTTGCTGCTGGCCGGTGCTGGCGTGATGGTCGTGGTGGGTTCACAGCGTCGCCGTCAGTCACAAGGCTGATCGGGGTGATGGCGCATGCTCAGCCCTCGTGCTGCTGCATGCGCCACATCTGCGCGTAACGCCCCTGGGCGTTGAGCAACTGCACATGGGTGCCCCGTTCGATGATTCGGCCCCCGTCCATCACCAGGATCTCATGGGCATGCACGATGGTGGACAAGCGGTGCGCGATCACCAGCACCGTCTTGCCCTGGGCCACGGCCGACAGCTCGGCCTGAATGGCCCGCTCATTGGCCGAGTCCAGCGCCGACGTGGCCTCGTCAAACACCAGGATCGGCGGGTTCTTGAGCAGCGTGCGGGCAATGGCCACACGCTGCTTTTCTCCACCTGACAGCTTCAAGCCCCGCTCGCCCACCATGGTCTCGTAACCCAGGGGCGTGCCGGCGATGAACTCATGGATGCGGGCCGATTTGGCCGCCTGCTCCACCTCGGCCTGAGAGGCTCCCGTGCGACCGTAGGCAATGTTGTAGGCCACCGTGTCGTTGAACAGCACCGTGTCCTGCGGCACGATGCCGATGTGGCGGCGCAGGCTGTCTTGCGTCAAGCCCTGCACGTCATGCCCGTGGATGGTGATGCGGCCTTGCTGCACATCGTAGAAACGGTACAGCAGCCGGGCCAGCGTGGACTTGCCCGAACCCGACGGCCCCACCACCGCCACCGTCTGCCCCGCCGGGATCTCGAAGCTCACGTCCTGCAGGATGGGGCGCGACGGGTCATAGGCAAAATGCACATGGTCAAAGCGCACCGTGGGCGGCCCCTTGATCAACAGCGGCTTGGCATCGGGCGCATCGGCCACCTCGCGATGGCGCTCCATCAGCGTGAACATCTTGTCCAGGTCGGTCAGCGACTGCTTGATCTCGCGGTAGATCACGCCCAGAAAGTTCAGCGGAATGTACAGCTGGATCATGAAGGCATTGACCATGACCAGGTCGCCCACCGTCATGCGCCCTTCGGTCACGCCCTGCGTGGCGCGCCACAGCATCAGGATCAGGCCCACCGCAATGATGGTCTGCTGGCCAATGTTGAGCAAGGACAGGCTGCGCTGGGACTTGACGGCCATCTCGCGCAAGCGCTCCAGGCTTTCGTCATAACGACCGGCCTCAAAGGCCTCGTTGTTGAAGTACTTGACCGTCTCGTAGTTCAGCAGCGAATCAATGGCCCGGGTGTGCGCCTTGGAGTCCAGCTCGTTCTGCGCCTTGCGAAAGCGCGTGCGCCAGCTGGTCACCGACACCGTGAAGGCGATGTAGGTGCTCAAGGCACCCAGGGTGATCCACACGTACATCATGTCAAAGCGCGTGCCCAGCAGGAACAGCACCAGCGCCACCTCGATGAGGGTGGGCACGATGCTGTAGAGAGAGTAGGAGATCAGCGAATGCACGGCCCGGGTGCCGCGCTCGATGTCACGCGTCATGCCCCCGGTCTGGCGCTCCAGGTGAAAGCGCAGGCTCAGCGCATGCAGGTGCGAGAACACCTCCAGCGAGATGCGCCGGGCCGCGCCTTCGGTGGCCTTGGCAAAGACCAGCTCACGCAGCTCGGTGAACAACGAGGTGGACAGACGCAGCAAGCCGTACGCCAACAACAGCCCCACCGGCACGGCCAGCAGCGCCTGGGGCGACCCGGCCGTGGGCGCCAGGCGGTCCACCAGGTTCTTGAGCAACAGCGGCACGCCCACGTTGGCCACCTTGGCGCCGACCATGAAGGCCAGGGCCAGCATCACCCGCCACTTGTAGGCCCACAGGTAGGGCCACAGCCGCGCCAGGGTGTCTCGGTCGGATCGAGGCTTGACCCGGGACGAATCAAGGGTTTCTACCGACGGAGACTGTGCAAAACGGCGCATGCGATCAAAATGTGGGCTTGTGTTTGACCTTGCATTGTCGATGCAATGTCATAGCTCCACCGAAAGCCCCCTGCATGACCTTCACGACCCCGCCCAACGCCACCTTGATGACGCCCGAGGGCCTCGCGCCCGACATGGAACTGGTCATGCGCGTGATGCCCATGCCCAAGGATGCCAATGGCAACGGTGACATCTTTGGCGGCTGGATCATGTCTCAGGTGGACCTGGCCGGCTGCGTGCTGCCAGCGCGCATTGCACGCGGCAAGGTCACCACCGTGGCCGTCAACGAGTTCGTGTTCCGCTCGGCCGTCTCGGTGGGCGACCTGCTGTCGTTCTATGCCCGCGTCGAGCGCATCGGCAACACCTCGGTCACGGTGCACGTGGAGGTGTGGGCCGAGCGCCACCCCCACGAGCCCGTCCTGGTCAAGGTGACCGAGGCCAAGGCCACCTACGTGGCCATTGACCACGAAGGACGACCCCGCCCCGTGCCCAGGAACTGAGCCAGCGCAGAAACTCATGCATCGGTTCATGAGACGATGATGCCCATGCAGATCGTCAATGCCACCACGCCCTCCGAACTGCCGGAGCGCTTGCAATCCCAGGGCTGGGCCCTGATGACCCCGGAACAGCTCATGCCCTGGCTGGGCGCCACCGAAGCCGAGCTCCAGCGCGTGCACGAGAGCTGGTCCCGCCTGCCGCCGGACAACCACCTCAAGGATGGCGGGCGGTATCGCTCACGCCGCCACAGCTGCTTCACGCTGGACGTGGACGGCCAGGCCCTGACCCAGGTCGAGCACCGCGCCCACTGGCAGCCGGTGGAGTACAACGCCCTGCACGGCGGCATCGAGCGCTGGTTCGAGCCGGTCGAGCCCGCTGTTTGCCGGCACCCGGCCTGGCGCGCCCTGCTGACCCAGTTGGGCGTGACGCTGGCGCAGAACCTGCAGACCCCGCAATGGTTCATCGAGGCCCACCAGTTCCGGGTCGACACCGAAGGCGGCATCGGGCGCCCCACACCCGAGGGGGCTCACCGCGATGGCGTGGACTTTGTGGCCGTGCTCCTGCTGGAGCGGCATCAGATCAAGGGCGGCGAGACCCGCGTCTTTGAGGCCGACGGCCCCAGCGGTGTTCGCTTCACGCTGCGTGCGCCCTGGAGCATGATGGTGCTGGACGACCCCCGTGTGATCCACGAGAGCACGCCCATCCAGCCGCTGGAGCCTGGTGGCCACGGCTGGCGGGACACCCTGGTGCTGACCTTCCGGCGCAATGGCTTCCAGGGGCCGGCCGCGACCTAGACTGGCGGCCTGATCAAGGCCCGATCAACACTTGGAAAAGTCAGGCTTGCGCTTGTTCATGAAGGCGTCGATCGCTTCCTTGCAGGCCGGGCCACGCAGCATCTGACCGAACTGCTTGAACTCGTCGTCCATCACGGCCTTGAGGCCTGGCTGCGACTGCTTCATCAAAGCCTTGGTGGCCACCAGCGAGGTCTGAGGCTTGAGCGCCAGCTTGGCCGCCTGGGCCTGCGCGTAGGCATTGACCTCATGCGGCGGCACGATGCGGGTGATCAGGCCCATCTCCAGGGCCTCTTCGGCATAGAAGGCCTCGCCCAGCAGCAACTTTTCAGCGGCACGCTGATAACCCACCAATTGCGGCAGCAGCAGGCTGGAGCCGGCCTCAGGGCACAGCCCCAGGTTCACAAACGGCAGGCTGAAAGCCGCGTTGTCGCCCGCATAGACCAAGTCGCAGTGCAGCAGCATCGTCGTGCCGATGCCCACGGCCGGGCCGGCCACAGCGGCCAGCAAGGGCTTGGGGAACAGGCGCAAGGCTTCCAGGAACCGAGACACCGGGGCAGGCTCGCCCTCACCCAGGTTGGGCGGGTTGTCGCGGAAGTCCTGCAGGTCATTGCCGGCGGTGAACACCTGCTCATGGCCCTGGAACACCGCCACCTTGACGTCAGCATCCGTGGCCGCAGCCATCAGGGCATCGGCCAGTTCGGCGTACATGGCACCCGTCAGGGCGTTTTTCTTGTCCAGCCGGTTCAGGGTCAGGGTCAACACACCGGCTTCGCGGTGGCACAGGATCTCGCTCATCAACATCTCCAAAGGCAGAACCATGAATTAGACGCCAGATAGGCGTCCAGCAAAAGAGGAAACGGCGCCATCCCCGGACAACCAGCCCAGGGTTTGCTGCCACAAGGCCGGATCCGACGCCGGCCGAAACAGACCAAAGTGCCCCAGGCGAGCGCGCCCCCAATCGCGGGCCTGCGCCTCCACCCACTGCACGGGCGCGCCCGCGTAGAGCTGGTACAGACGGCGGATGCCTTCGGGGGACACCAGCTCGTCATCGGGCATCAGCACCACGGTGATGGGCGTGCGCACGGCGGCATACCGTGCCCGCACCTCGGGGCCCTCATGCCCCAGGTAATCGGGGTGCAGGCACCAGCGACGCCACTGGCGCATGGCCGGGGACGGCAGGTCGCCCACCACACCGATGCGACGCCCCGGAAAGTAGCCACACACCGTGGTGAGCACCGGCACCAGCAACCACCACAGCACGGGCGATCGGGCCCGGGCCGGCGGCGCATTGAGCCGCCAGTAGCCATTGCCAGCCGCCACCGTCAACACCTGCTGGAACGACGCCGTGTGCGCCTCATCCAGCCAGCCGTAGAGCTGCCCACCCAGACTGTGGCCCAGGTAGGTGCTGGGGATGCCCGGAAAGCGCTGCGCCAGGGCCTGCACCGCCGCCGGCAAGTCCTGCGTGGCCCAGTCGGTGACGCTGGCCTGGCAGCCCCTGAGCGAGGCCGGGGCAGACTGCCCCACACCCCGCCAGTCAAAGGTCAGAACGGCCATGTGCTGCTCGCTCAGCCATTGGGCATAGGGCTCGTAAAAGCGCTGCGACACGCCCATGGCTGCGCCAATCAGCACGGCGCGATGGGGCGTGCCCTCGGGGAGGTACCAGCGAGCCACCAGCCGATGGCCGTCTGCCGTGGTGAGGGTGATCGTTTCCGTCGTCATCGATGGCGCCCAAAAAAAAGCCCGCCCCCAGCCAAGGGAACGGGCCTTGCATCCAGAACCACCGGGCTCGCCTTCAGCAGGCCCACCCGAGGGTCCAGGGCATCACAGACGCTCGATGATGCCGGCAGCGCCTTGGCCGGTGCCGATGCACATCGTGACCATGCCGTACTTGCCGCCCGTGCGGTGCAGACCGTGAACCACGGTGGCTGCACGGATCGCGCCGGTGGCACCCAGGGGGTGACCCAGGGCAATGGCGCCGCCCATCGGGTTGACCTTGGCGCGGTCGAGGACGTGGCCCTTGGCGTCCAGGTCCTTGAGCACAGCCAGCGACTGAGCCGCGAAGGCTTCGTTCAGTTCGATCCAGTCCAGGTCGGCGGCGGTGATGCCAGCCTTCTTGAGGGCCAGAGGAATGGCTTCGATGGGGCCGATGCCCATGACTTCAGGCGGCACGCCCTTGACCGCAAAGCTCACGAAACGAGCCAGTGGCTTCAGACCGTACTTTTCGCAGGCTTCCTTGGAGGCCAGGATCAGGCAGCCAGCGCCGTCGGAGGTCTGCGAGCTGTTGCCCGCGGTGACCGAACCCTTGGCGGCAAACACGGCGCGCAGCTTGGACAGACCTTCCATCGACGTGTCAGGGCGAGCGCCTTCGTCACGGCTGATGGTCTTCTTGGTGATCGTCACTTCGCCCGTTTCCAGGTTGGGTGTGCGCACTTCGATTTCGATCGGGGTGGTCTCGGCATCGAACCAGCCAGCCTGCTGAGCCGCAATGGCACGGCGGTGCGATTCCACCGCGAAGGCGTCTTGCTCTTCACGGGTGACTTGCCACTGCTCGGCCACCTTCTCGGCGGTCATGCCCATGCCGTAGGCGATGCCCACGTTCTCGTCCAGGTCCACGACCTTGGGGTTGAACGAAGGCTTGGAGCCGCCCATGGGGACCATGGACATCGACTCCACACCACCGGCGATCATGACGTCGGCTTCGCCCACGCGGATGCGGTCAGCGGCCATCGACACGGCGGTGATGCCGGCAGCGCAGAAGCGGTTGACGGTGGCACCGGCCACAGTCTTGGGCAGGCCCGACAGCAACGCAGCCACCTTGGCCACGTTCATGCCTTGCTCGCCTTCGGGCATGGCGCAACCGATGATGGCGTCTTCAATGGCAGCAGGGTCCAGCGACGGCACTTGCTTGAGAGCGCTCTGGATCACGGCCACCAGCAGGTCGTCAGGACGGGTGTTCTTGAACACGCCACGGCCAGACTTGCCGATCGGGGTGCGGGTCGCGGCGACGATGTAGGCGTCTTTGAGTTGAGTCATTTCAATGCTCCGATCGATCAGTTACGCACGGGCTTGCCGGTCGACAGCATGCCCATGATGCGCTCTTGCGTCTTGGGGTTGTCCAGCAGCGCGCAGAAGTGCTTGCGCTCCAGGGCGTGCAGGTATTCCTCGGACACCAGGGTGCCGCCGTCCACATCGCCACCGGTCAGCACATCGGCAATGGCCGAGCTGATCAGGTAGTCGTGAGCAGAGATGAAACCACCGTCACGCATGTTGATCAGCGACGACTGCAGCGTGGCCTTCACGTTGCGGCCGGCGACAGCGAACTGACGCTTGGCCGGTGCGCGGTAGCCCGACTCGAACATGGCCTTGGCTTGCGCGATGGCCACGTACAGCACTTCGTCCTTGTTGGGGACGATGATGTCGCTGTCCAGCAGGAAGCCGAACTTGCGCGATTCGTGTGCAGAGACACCCACCTTGGCCATGGCTGCCGCCTGGAAGCCTTCCTTGACGAAGCCCATCAGCTCGGCGCCGGCCATGCCGGAGACACCCTTGGAGGCTTCGACCTGCTCAGCCGCACGGCGAGCCAGGTAAGCCAGACCGCCGCCACCGGGGATCAGACCCACGCCGACTTCGACCAGACCGATGTAGGACTCGACCGAGGCCACGCGCTTGGCGCAGTGAACGGCCAGCTCGCAACCGCCGCCCAGGGCCAGGCCGCTGATGGCTGCCACCGAAGGCACGTTGGAGTAACGCACCGACAGCATGAAGTCCTGCAGGGCCTTCTCGAAAGGCGCGATGGCCTTGCCGCCGCCGCTCATGAAGGCAGGCATCATGGACTGCAGGTCAGCACCGGCCGAGAACGGGCCTTCGGGCGACCAGATGACCAGGCCCTTGTAGCTCTCTTCAGCCAGTTGCAGACCCTTGCTCAGGCCGGCGGTGACCTGGTCGCTGATGGTGTGCATCTTGGACTTGATCGAAGCGATGACCACTTCGTCGTCCAGCGTCCACAGGCGGATCGCGGCGTCTTCGAACAGCGTCTTGCCAGCGGTGGCACCATCGGGCGCACCGGAGCCGACCACGTCTTCGCGGAAGTACTGGCGGTCATAGACCGGCAGCTTGATCAGCGGCACGTAGGTCTTCTTGGAGGGGCTCCACGAACCGTCGGCGGTGTGCACGCCATCGCGGCCGTCGAACACCCAGGCAGGCAGCGGTGCCTTGCTCAGGGCCTTGCCGGCATCGATGTCGGCCTTGACCCATTCAGCCACTTGCTTCCAGCCGGCTTGTTGCCACAGCTCGAAGGGGCCTTGCTTGGCGCCGTAGCCCCAGCGCATGGCCAGGTCGATGTCGCGTGCGGTGTCGGCAATGCCTTCCAGCGTCACGGCAGCGTAGTGGAATGCGTTGCGCAGCATCGCCCAGATGAACTGGGCTTGCGGGTTGCTCGACTCGCGCAGGGCCTTCAGGCGCTCGGCAGGGGCCTTGCGCAGGATGTCGGCGACTTCCTTGTCGGCCTTGGCACCAGCAGGCACGTACTCACCGGTCTTGACGTCGAACTGCAGGACGTTCTTGCCTTCCTTCTTGTAGAAACCGGCCTTGGTCTTTTGACCAAAGTTGCCTTTTTCCAGCAGGGCAGCGACGTCAGCGGGGATGGCGAACGAGGCCGCGAACGGGTCATCGGCGCAGCCGTTCTGCAGCGTCTTGATCACGTGCGTCATGGTGTCCAGACCGACCACGTCAGCGGTGCGGTAGGTGCCCGACGAGGCACGGCCCAACTTCTTGCCGGTCAGGTCGTCGACCACGTCGTAGCCCAGACCGAAGTTCTTGACTTCGATCATGGTGGCCAGCATGCCGGCCACGCCCACGCGGTTGGCGATGAAGTTGGGGCTGTCGGAGCAGCGCACCACGCCCTTGCCCACAGCGGTCGTCACGAAGGACTCCAGGCTGTCGACGATGGCAGGGGCGGTGAATTGGGTGGGGATCAACTCGACCAGGTACATGTACCGGGGAGGGTTGAAGAAGTGGATGCCCAGGAAGCGCGAGCGAAGTTGCTCGGGCAGCACGTTGGCCATGGCCGTGATCGACAGGCCCGACGTGTTGGTGGCCAGGATCGCGTGGTCGTTGACGAACGGCGCGATCTTCTTGTACAGATCTTCCTTCCAGTCCAGACGCTCGGCGATGGCTTCGATGATCAGGTCGCAGCCGCGCAGCTCTTCGAGGTGTTCCTCGTAGTTGGCTTGCTGGATCAGCGCAGCGTCTTCGGCCACACCCAGGGGGGCGGGCTTGAGCTTCTTGAGGTTTTCAACGGCGCGGGTGACGATGCCGTTCTTGGGACCTTCCTTGGCAGGCAGGTCAAACAGCACGACCGGCACCTTGACGTTGACCAGATGGGCAGCGATCTGTGCGCCCATCACGCCGGCGCCGAGCACGGCCACCTTGCGGACATTGAATCGACTCATGTTCTCTCCTAGCGGAACTCTAAGGGTGTGGAGATGTGGGACCGGAGGCCGCGTGAGCGGCCTCCTTGAAGCAGCCTGTGATTAGAACAGGGCTTCGTCCATTTCCATCAGGGGAGCCAGACCAGCCTTGGCGGTGATCATGGCGGTTTCAACTTCAGGCACCAGCTTGGCAAAGTAGAAACGGGTGGTGGCCAGCTTGGCCTTGTAGAAAGGCTCGTCGCCTTGCTTTTCCAGGGCGATCTTGGCCGAACGGGCAAAGAAGTAAGCATAGACCAGGTGGCCGACCACGCGCAGGTAGTCCACGGCCGCAGCGCCCACTTCGTCAGGGTTCTGCATGCCCTTCATGCCGATTTCCATGGTGAAGG
>DAORJC010000005.1:0-42375 GCA_035438885.1 Aquabacterium sp.
ACACGGTGTAGCCCAGGTTGTGCAGGATTTCGGCAATGCCGCTCATGCCGGCACCACCGATGCCGACGAAATGGATGTGTTTGACGGCGTGCTTCATCGAGCAGCCCCCTTCTTGTTCAAGCTCAATCGTTCAAGGTCGTCCGCCACGGCAGCGGCCGCACGTGGACGGGCCAGCGCACGGGCGCGTTGGGCCATGGCCATCAGCTCATCGCGGTTCATGCGCGAGAGTTGCTCGGCCAGAGTGCCCGGGGTCATCTCGCCCTGCGGCAGGTGAATGGCCGCGCCATGCTTGGCCATGTAGATCGCGTTGTCGCGCTGGTGGGCCGTGGTCGAGACCACCAGGGGCACCAGGATGCTGGGCACCCCCGCCGCGCACAGCTCGCTCACGGTGATGGCGCCTGCACGGCAGATGATCAGGTCACACTCGGCCAGGCGCTCGGCCATGTTGTGGATGAAGGGCAGCACCTCGACCTGGCCTCCGAGCTCCATGCCTGCACGACCGTAGGCCGAACGCACCAGGTCAAACTGATCCAGCCCGGTCTGGTGGGTCACGCGGGGGCGCGATGACGGCGCCATCAGGGCCAGTGCCTGGGGCAGGGTGTCATTGAGCACCTTGGCGCCCAGGCTGCCACCGACCACCAACACGCGCAATGGGCCGGTGCGGCCGGCAAAGCGCTCTTTCGGCGGCGGCATGGTCTCAATCTCGGCCCGCACAGGGTTGCCCGTGACGCGGGCCGTGCGGTGACGCGTCTGCAGCGGGGCCACCTGCGGGCCATCAAAGCCGAACTCGATGGCATCGGCCACCGGCAACAAGGCCTTGTTGCTCATCAGCAGGGCCGCATCGGCATTGACCAGGACCAGGGGCTTGCCACGCAGGGAGGCCATCAGGCCACCGGGGAAGCACACATAACCGCCCATGCCCAGCACGGCGTCGGCACGGCGTTGGCCCAGGATGCGGAAGCAGTCGACAAAGGCCTTGACCAGGCGCAAGCCACCCGTGAGGGTGTGCATCAGGCCCTTGCCCCGCAGGCCCGTGAAGGCCAGCGTGTCCATGGGGATGCCGCTGGGTGGGACCAGGCGATTTTCCATGCCCGTGGTGGTGCCCAGCCAGCTCACGGTCCAGCCGCGTTGCTGCATCTCGCGGGCCACGGCCAGACCGGGCATGATGTGCCCGCCGGTGCCAGCGGCCATGATGACGAGGTGACGTGCCGTCATGCGCGCCCTCCTCGCATGAGTTGTCTGTTTTGGCTCCGGCACGTGCGCACTGCGCACTTCACATCGCTGCGCGATGTGAGCCTGCACCGGAACCGCACCCCGCCCAGCCCATGGCTGGTCGTGACGCAGCCGCCGTGAAACGTCGTCTGCGCCATCATGCTCGCCCTCCTCGCATGAGTTGGCGGTTCTCAATGTCCACGCGCAGGCAGATGGCCAGGGCCACGCAGTTGAGCAGGATGCCTGAGCCGCCATAGCTCATCAGTGGCAGGGTCAGGCCCTTGGTGGGCAGCACGCCCAGGTTCACGCCCATGTTGATGAAGGCCTGGCCACCCATCCACACGCCCACGCCCTGCGCCACCAGGCCCGAGAACACCCGGTCCAGCGCGATGGCCTGGCGACCGATGTGGAACAGGCGACGCACCATCCAGAAGAAGGCAAAGATCACCACGGCCACGCCAATGAAGCCGAGTTCTTCGCCGATCACGGCCAGCAGGAAGTCGGTGTGGGCCTCGGGCAGGTAGTGCAGCTTTTCCAGGCTGGAGCCCAGGCCTTCGCCAAAGATCTCGCCGCGGCCAAAGGCAATGAGTGAATGGGTCAACTGGTAGGCCTTGCCCAGGGCATTCTTCTCGTCCCAGGGGTCGAGGTAGGCAAAGATCCGCTCACGCCGCCAGGGGCTGAGCGAGACCATCAACGAGAAGGCCCCGACCAGCACGGCCGAGATCAGGAAGAACATGCGGCCATTGACACCGCCCAGGAACAGGATGGCCATGGCGATCACGGCAATCACCATGAAGGCCCCCATGTCCGGCTCGGCCAGCAGCAGCAGACCGACCACCCCCACGGCGACGGCCATCGGGGCCACGGCACGGAAGAAGTGCTCCTTGACCTCCATCTTGCGCACCATGTAGTCCGCGGCATACAAGGTGATGGCCAGCTTGGCCAGTTCGGAGGGTTGGAAGTTCATCACCCCCAGCGACAGCCAGCGGCGTGCGCCATTGACGCCCTTGCCCACATGCGGGATCAGCACCAGCATCAACAGCAGCAGGGCCAGCACGAACAACCAGGGTGCCACCCGCTCCCAGGTGGACATGGGGATCTGGGTCACGATGGCCGCGGCACTGATGGCCAGCGACAGCGACATCAGGTGACGGCTGAAAAAATGCGTCTGCGTGTACTTGGCAAACTTGGGGCTGTCGGGCAGCGCGATCGAGGCCGAATAGACCATGACCAGGCCCAGGGCCAGCAGGCCCAGCACCACCCAGACCAGCGACTGATCAAAGCCCATCACCCGGGTGGGTTGCGCATTGACGTTGACCCAGTCACGCACCGGCAACTTGCCCACGGCCTCGCTGCTGGTGCGAGCCAGGCGACCGGTGAGCGAACCCAGCCAGCCCATCAGGCCGGGTTGGGTGTGATCGGTGACGGGCTCGCTCATGCGACCTCCCCACGATCGGCGGCGATCTCGCGCACGGTGTCGATGAAGACCTGCGCACGATGGCCGTAGTTGCGGAACATGTCCAGGCTGGCGCAGGCCGGGCTGAGCAGCACGGCGTCGCCTTCGTTGGCCTGAT
This sequence comes from Aquabacterium sp., assembly GCA_035438885.1. Classification (GTDB taxonomy): domain Bacteria; phylum Pseudomonadota; class Gammaproteobacteria; order Burkholderiales; family Burkholderiaceae_C; genus Aquabacterium. Next base: position 2,787 of record DAORJC010000005.1, read on the forward strand.
CGAAGGCCCAGCGCGTGGCTGCCTCCAGGCTGTCATGGCGGGCCATGGCGATGTTGACGCCCCGGGCATCGGCCAGGCGGTCAGCGCCTTGCAGCACGTGTTCAATGGCCGCAGCGTCCCGGCCGATCAGGGCTACGGCGCGCGCAAAGCGGATCACCGGCTCGGCCAGGGGCGCAAAGTCCTGCCCCTTGCCGTCACCACCCAGGATGACGACCAACTTGGCCGGCGCCAGATCTTCGCCCAGGCCCATCAAGGCAGCCACGGTGGCACCCACGTTGGTGCCCTTGCTGTCGTCAATGGCGTCGATGCCACCGACCTTGGCCACCACCTCCACGCGATGGGGCTCGCCGCGGTACTCGCGCAGGCCGTGCAGCATGGGGGCCAGCGGCAGGTCGATGGCCGTGGTCAGCGCCAGCGCGGCCAGGGCATTGGCGGCGTTGTGGCGACCGCGAATGCGCAAGGCATCGGCCGGCATCAGGCGTTGCAGGATGATCTCTTCGGCTTCGCCCTTCTTGCGCTTGAGGGTGGGGTCGGCCTCGCGGGCGCGCACCAGCCAGCTCATGCCAGCCTCGGTCACCAGGCCAAAGTCACCCGGACGGCGGGGCGCATCCAGGCCAAAGCGAACCACGTGGCGCTCGACCAGTTTGGCAGGACGCCCTCGCACCCCGGACTTGACCATTTCAGGGGCCGGCACCATGGCCTCGACCACCGGGTCGTCGCGGTTGATGACCATGGCGGCCGTCTTGCCATAGATGTTGGCCTTGGCCTGGGCATAAGCCGGCATGGAGCCATGCCAGTCCAGGTGGTCCTGCGTGATGTTGAGCACCACCGAGGCACTGGGCTCGAAATGATTGACCCCGTCGAGCTGGAAGCTCGACAGCTCCAGCACCCAGACCTCGGGCAGCACCTGGAACACGGGCGCACGGGGCGGCGGCGGGGTCAGCTCGACCAGCGGCGCATCGGCATCGTCGACCAGACCGGGCTCTGCGGACTCACCCTCGACCGGCGTCTCATCGGTCGGTGCGACGGCCTCATCGGCCTCAGTGGTTTCAGCGACCACCCCAGCCATGTCATCCAACACGATGGATGCAGCCTCAGGCACCACCACGTCTGCGTCTGCTTCAGCCGTTGGCTCAGGCTCTTGTGCCAGAGCCTCTCGCAGGGTGTCCAGCAAGGTCGGCCCGATGTTGCCGGCCATGCCCACACGCAGGCCGGCACGTTGCACCAACTGAGCCGTCAGGGAGGTGGTCGTGGTCTTGCCGTTGGTGCCGGTGATGGCCAGCACCTTGGGCTGGTAGCGCAGGGTCTGTTGCAGGTCGGCAAGCGCCGAGGCAAACAGCGACAGCTCACCGCGCACCGGGATGCCCTGCTCCTGCGCGGCCATCAGCAACGTGGACACATCCGGCGCCAAGGGCGACAGGCCGGGGCTCTTGAGCACCAGGTTGACGCCATCCAGCAGGGCCGGATCCAAGCCGTGATGCAAGGTGGCTGCAGGCACGTCCTGGGCCAAGGTGGCGGCCTGTGGTGGCAGCTCACGCGTATCGGCCACGCGCACGGTCGAACCACACCGGGCGCACCAGCGCGCCATGGCCAGGCCTGAGTCTCCAAGACCCAGGATCAGCACGGTGAGGTTGTTCAGATAAAGCATGTCAGCGCTTCGTGTTCAACGCAGTTTCAAGGTGGACAGGCCCACCAGAACGAGCAGCATGGTGATGATCCAGAAGCGGACCACCACTTGCGTTTCTTTCCAGCCGGACTTTTCAAAGTGGTGATGCAGGGGCGCCATCAACAGGATGCGGCGGCCCTCGCCATATTTTTTCTTGGTGTACTTGAAGTAGCTGACCTGCACCATCACGGACAGGGCTTCGAGCACGAAGACACCGCCCATCACGGCCAGGACCACTTCCTGACGCACGATCACGGCAATCGTGCCCAGCGCGCCACCCAGGGCCAGTGCACCGACGTCACCCATGAAGACCTGCGCGGGGTAGGCGTTGAACCACAGGAAGGCCAGCCCCGCACCCGCCATGGCCGCGCAGAAGATCATCAGCTCGCCGGCACCGGGGATGTGGGGCAGCAGCAGGTACTTGGCGTACACCGCGTTGCCGGTCACGTAGCAGAAGATGCCCAGGGCCGAGCCCACCATCACCACCGGCATGATGGCCAGGCCATCGAGGCCGTCGGTCAGGTTCACGGCGTTGCTGGTGCCCACGATCACCACATAGGTCAGGGCCATGAAGCCCCACACACCCAGTGGGTAGCTGATCGTCTTGAAGAAGGGCACGATCAGGTCGGCCTTCGGGGGCAGGTCATTGGAAAAACCCGAACCCACCCAGCGAACAAACAACTCGATCACGCGCAGGTTGTTGGTCTCGGACACGCTGAAGGCCAGGTAGATGGCCGCCACCAGGCCGATCAGGGACTGCCAGAAATACTTCTCGCGCGAGGGCATGCCCTCGGGGTCCTTGTGCACGACCTTGCGCCAGTCATCGGCCCAGCCAATGGCACCAAAGCCCACCGTCACGATCATCACGATCCAGACAAACCGATTGCCCCAGTCAAACCACAGCAGGGTCGACAGGCCGATGGACAGCAGGATCAGAGCGCCACCCATGGTGGGCGTGCCGCGCTTGGTGATGTGAGACTCGACGCCGTACTCGCGGATGGGCTGCCCGATCTTGAGTTCGGTCAGCTTGCGGATCACGATGGGGCCCAGGCCCAGGCCGATGAGCAGCGCCGTCATGGCGGCCATCACGGCACGGAAGGTCAGGTACTGAAACACCCGCAGGAAGCCCCAGTCGGGGTTCACGCTTTGCAGCCACAGGGCCAGACTAAGCAGCATGGGCACCTCCGATCAGGGCGGCAACAACGGCTTCCATCTTCATGAAACGAGATCCTTTGACCAGCACCGAACCCACCTCGGGCGCGCTGCTGTCGGGTGCAGTGAGGGCCGCGACCAGGTCGGCGGCGTTCTGAAAGGAGCGGGCTTGTGGGCCCACGGCCTGAGCGGTGTGGCGACACAGATCGCCAGCTGTCCAGACATGTTCGATGCCGCGCTGTACGGCGTGGCGGCCGACCTCGTCGTGAAAGGCCGGGCCTTGCGTACCGACTTCGCCCATGTCGCCCAGCACCAGCCAGTGCGGACCGGGCAGGCCGGCCAGCATGTCGATGGCGGCACGAACCGAATCAGGGTTGGCGTTGTAGCTGTCGTCGATCAGGGTGACGGTGCCGCCTGCGCGCTGCAGCGTCATCAGGGCCGAGCGTCCTTTGACAGGCACAAAGTCCTGCAGGCCCTGCACCACGGCCGACAGCGGAGCGCCTGCGCCCAAGGCAGCGGCAGCCGAGGCCAGTGCATTGCGCACGTTGTGCTCACCGGCCATGTGCAGCGAGACCTCGGCTGAACCGGCAGGCGTGTGCATCTGGATGACCCAGTGCGGGCGGGCCTGGTCCGAAGTCGCATCCACCCAGCGGGCGGTGCCGGTCACGGCGGCCCGAACGCCCGGCTCGAACGCAAAGTCCATCACCTGACGACCTGCCGACAACTCGCGCCAGATGGGCGTGTGCTCGGCATCATCGGCCGGGAAGACGGCCACCCCGGTGCGAGACAGGCTGGCCAGCGCGCTACCGTTCTCGCGGGCCACGGCCTCCACGGTGTGCATGAACTCCTGGTGCTCGCGCTGCGCGTTGTTGACCAGGGCCACCGAAGGCGCGGTCAGTGCGGCCAGTTGCTCGATCTCGCCCGGGTGGTTCATGCCCAGCTCGACCACCGCACAACGGTGCAGGCCCTCGCGCAGGCGCAGCAGGGTCAGGGGCACACCGATGTCGTTGTTGAAGTTGCCCAGGGTGGCCAGGGCCGCATCGGCCGTGTGGGTCTGCGCCATCCAGGCGCGCAAGATGGCCGCCACCATCTGGGTGACGGTGGTCTTGCCGTTGCTGCCCGTGATCGCAATCAGGGGGATGCTGAAGCGCGAACGCCAGCCCGAGGCCAGCCAGCCCAGCGCCGCGCGGGTGTCGCTCACGATCAGACCCGGCAGGCCCGACTCCGTCACGCCACGCTGCCCCATCACGGCCACGGCGCCACTGGCAGCGGCCTGTGAGAGGAAGTCGTGCGCATCGAAGCGTTCACCCTGCAGGGCCACAAAGAAGTCGCCCGCCTGCAGGGTCCGGGTGTCGGTGTGCACGCGCAACAGGGGTGTGGCGGGATCGCCGACCAGAATCGAGCCCGGCAGGAGCTGGTGGGCCAGGCCCAAGGTCATCATGGGGGTGGCGCTCATGCAGACCTCCGTGCGTTCAGGGCGGCCATGGATTCATCAACGTCAGAGAACGGTGTCTTGACGCCCTGGACTTCCTGGGTTTCTTCGTGGCCCTTGCCAGCAATCAGGACCACATCGCGGGCATCAGCCTGAGCGATGGCGTGGGCAATGGCCTCACGCCGGTTCTCGATCACGGCCACGCGGTCGCTGCGCACCACGCCCGCCAGGATCTGGGACAGGATGTAGGCGGGCGACTCGCCGCGTGGGTTGTCGCTGGTCAGGACCACCTCGTCGGCATGCTGGTCGGCCATGGCACCCATCAGGGGACGCTTGATGGCATCGCGATTGCCACCGCAACCAAAGACGCACCACAGGCGACCGCCGCGAGCACGGGTCATGGAACGCAAGGCCACCAAAGCCTTGTGCAGCGCATCGGGAGTGTGTGCGTAGTCGACCACCACCAGCGGCAAGGCCCTTGTCGTGCCGGTCAGCTCCAGGGGCAGACGGACCTGCTGCATGCGGCCAGGCACACTGCTCAGGGTGGCACAGGCTTGGGCGGCATCGGCCAGAGAGATGCCCAGGGCACGCAGCGCGCCGATCACGGCGAGCAGGTTGGACACATTGAACTCGCCGATCAGGTGGGCGTCGATCTCGACCACCTCCAGCACCGAGGTCAGCTCAGGGTTGCGCTCGGCCACGCACACGGTCAGGCCGTCGGCATGGGCACTCATGTCCCGCGCCTGCAATCGGGCGGGCGCCTGCAGGCCGTAAGTCCAGACGGCCAGGCCGCGCGACTGGCACAGCGGCACCAGCAATTCACCCTGCAGGTCATCGACATTGATCACGGCCGCCTGCAAGGTGGGCCACTCGAACAAGGCGCGCTTGGCCTCCCAGTAGGAGGCCATGTCACCGTGGTAATCCAGGTGGTCCTGCGTGAAGTTGGTGAACTGCGCCACGGCGATGCGCGTGGCATCCAGACGCCGCTCGACGATGCCGATGGACGAGGCCTCGATGGCCGCAGCGCACAGGCCCTGCCCCAGGAACTGGCGGAAGGTGGCGTGCAGGGTGACCGGGTCGGGCGTGGTCAGCCCGGTGGACACAAAGCTGCCGGCGCCTGGCTGCCCCACGCCCAGGGTGCCGATGACGCCGCAGGGTCGGCCCAACTGGCTCAAGGCCTGAGCCGTCCACCAGGCCGTGCTGGTCTTGCCATTGGTGCCGGTGACGGCCACCACATCGAGTTGCTCGCTGGGGTGACCATGGAACACGTGGGCAATCTCGGCCAGCATGGCCTTGAGGCCGGGCACGGCCAGGATACGATCGTCGTCAAAGGCAAAGGGGCTCACGCCTTCGGCCTCGACCAGGCAGGCCACGGCACCATCGCCCAGGCATTGCGCCACAAAGGCGCGGCCATCGCGGGCCGCCCCCGGCCAGGCCATGAAGCCCACGGCCTGACCTTCGGCCACGCGAGCAGCCACTTCGCGGCTGTTGACGGTCAGGGCCGTCACGCCATGTGACTGGAGCCAGGCCAGGACATCACCCAGGCGATTGAGGGTTTGCAGGCGGGCCATCAGAAGCTCTCCTCCACACCTTGCTGGGCCACGATCTGAGGCTGCACTTCCAGGTCGGGCATCACGCCCAGGCGGGTCAGGGTCTGCTGCACCACCTGGCTGAACACCGGACCGGCCACGCTGCCACCGAAGTACACCCCGTTGCCGGGCTCGTCCACCATCACGGCCACCACGATGCGCGGGTTGCTGATGGGGGCGATGCCCACGAACCAGGATCGGTATTTGTTGCCCGAGTAGCCCTTGCCTTCTTGCTTGTGCGCCGTGCCGGTCTTGCCGCCCACGCTGTAGCCCACGGTCTGAGCCTGGGGCGCGGTGCCTTCCGGACTGCAGACCATCTCCAGCATCTTGCGCACGGCACGCGCCGTCTCGGGAGAGAACACGCGCACACCTTGCACTTGCGCGATGGTCTCGGCCGGGGCACGGTCATCACGCACTGCGCCCTTGAAGGCCAGAGCCAAGCGGGGGCGAGCCTCATCAGGCGCCTCCAGGGGGATGTCGCGACGGATCAAGGTGATCGGGACCATGTCCCCATCACGTGCAAACACGGTGTAAGCACGGGCCAGCTGCAGCAGGCTGGCCGACAGGCCGTAGCCATAGCTCATGGTGGCCTGCTCAATGCGACGCCAGCTCTTGTAAGGGCGCAGGCGACCGGTGACCACCCCCGGAAAGCCCAGCTGGGGCTTTTGCCCCATGCCAACGGCCGTGTACAGCTCCCACATCTCGCGAGGCTGCATCTGCATGGCCAGCTTGACGGTGCCCACGTTGCTGGATTTCTGGATGACTTCTTCGACGGTGAGGTCGCCGTGGGGGTGCGAGTCACTGATGGTCGAGCCATCGATCTGGATGCGACCCGGCGCCGTGGGGATGATGGTGTTCGGGTGAACGCGACCGGTCTCCAGCGCCCAGCCGGCGATCAGAGGCTTCATGGTCGAGCCCGGCTCGAAGGTGTCGGTCAGGGCCCGGTTGCGCAACTGCGCACCGGTCAGCTTGCGGCGATCGCTGGGGGTGTAGCTGGGCACATTGGCCAGGGCCAGGATCTCGCCAGACTGCGCATCGAGCACCACCACGCTGCCGGCCTTGGCCTTGTGAAAGGCCACGGCATCGCGGATGCGCTGGTAGGCATTGGCCTGGACCTTGGCATCGATGGACAAGTGAATCTCGCGGCCGTCGTTGGCTGGCACCAGGTCGCCCAGGCTCTCGACCACACGACCCAGGCGGTCCTTGATGACGTGGCGCTCACCGTCGCGGCCGGAGAGGTCTTTCTCGTAGGCCAGCTCAATGCCTTCCTGGCCCTTGTCTTCGACGTTGGTGAAACCGACGATGTGGGCCGCCGCCTCACCTTCAGGGTACTGGCGGCGCGACTCCTTGATGTCATGGATGCCCTTGAGGTCCAGGGCCATGACCTTCTGCGCCACGGTGTCATCCACCTGGCGACGCAGCCACACAAAATTGGGGTTGTTGCCCAGGCGCTTGCGCAACTCCTGTTGCGTCATGCCCAACAGGCGGGCCAATTCCTTGCGTTGCGCAGGCGTGGCCTCGAAATCCTTGGGAATGGCCCACAGCGAAGGCGCCGGGACGCTGGAGGCCAGCAACTCGCCATTGCGATCCAGGATGCGGCCGCGGTTGGCGGGCAGGTCAATGCGACGCTCGTAGCGGTTGGAGCCTTGCTTGAGGTAAAAATCGTTGTGGATGATCTGGATCCACGCCGCGCGGCCCAGCAACACCGCAAAGGCCAGCCCGATCACACCGGTCAGCAACTTGACGCGCCAGGTGGGCGTCCTGGAGGCCAGCAAAGGGCTGGTGGCGTAACGCACCGCGGGCATGGGCGCAGCCGCCTGCTTGCGCGAGCCGCGCAAACGACGCACCAGGGCCTGCCAGCGGCCGGTCATGGACGAGCCCCCGACACCGCGGCTGCCGACGACGCCGAGGGCACGGCCACCGAACGGGTGGAGGCCGGCGCATCGGTCACGTAATGAGTGACACTGGGGTTGGTGGCAAACATGCGCAGCTTGGTGCGCACCGCCTGCTCCACCACCAGCGGTGTGGCCGCCGTGCGGCGATCCACCTGCAGGCGATCGTGCTCAACGGCCAGCTCCTGAGCCTGGGCACCGGCGCGCTCAAGCTGAACGAACGAGCTGCGCGCCTCATAACTGACGCGCACCAGCCAGAAACTGCTCAGCAGCAACGCAATGACCAGAACGATGTTCAGGCGAGCCATCAGCGACGCCCCCCCGCACGAGACTTGCCTTTGCGGGACTCCGGCGCCACACCGGCCAGTTGTGCCGACCAGGGCACCGCGGTTCGCTCGGCCACCCGCAACACCGCCGAGCGGGCGCGGGGGTTGGCGCTGATCTCGTCGTCAGACGGCTTGATGCGGCCGAGCGAATTGAGCAGCAGCGGCTCGGGCTCGGCAAAAGGCACGCGACGGTCAAACGACTCGCGGCTGTGTCTGGCGATGAAGGTCTTGACGATGCGATCTTCCAGCGAGTGAAAGCTGATCACCGACAGACGCCCGCCAGGCGCCAGCATCTTCAGGGCTGCCTCCAGTGCGGCTTGAAGTTCGTCGAGTTCGCCGTTGACGTGAATCCGAAGAGCTTGAAAGGTCCGTGTGGCTGGGTTCTGCCCAGCTTCACGGGTTTTGACCGCACCAGCCACGACGCTGGACAACTCCCCCGTGGTGCGGACGGGCTGTCCGGCCTCGCGGCGAGCCACAAGCGCCTTTGCAATCGCGCGAGCAAACCGTTCTTCGCCATATGTGTGGATGACATGGGTGAGTTCATCGACGTCAGCGCGTGCCAGGTAGTCGGCCGCGCTTTCTCCTTGTGTCGTGTCCATGCGCATGTCCAGCGGCGCATCAAAGCGAAAGCTGAACCCACGCTCGGGGTTGTCGATCTGAGGCGACGAGACGCCGATGTCCATCAGCAGACCATCGACCGGGGTCATGCCCAGGTCGGCGGCCACCTGAGCCCACGACGAAAACGCCGCGTGCTCAATGCGAAAACGAGGATCCAGAACCGCATGCTCACCACTGACCGCGTGCGCAATCGCATCCGGATCACGGTCCAGGGCCAGCAGGCGAGCGCCGCGAGGCAGGCGCGACAGGATCAGGCGCGAGTGACCGCCTCGACCAAAGGTGGCATCCACATAGACACCTTCCGGGCGCGGCCCGGCCTCGGAATCCCACAGGGCTTCCACGGCTTCGTGCAGCAAGACGGTCGTGTGCTGCGAGGAGGGGGTGGCGGCCTGCATGGCGCTAGAAGGAGAAGTCCGCCAGCACATCGGGCATGGGCTGAGCCATGACCGCAGCTTCGTGGGCAGCATAACGCTCGGCATCCCACAACTCGAAGTGACTGCCCATGCCCAGCAGCATCACGTCCTTGCCCAGGCCAGCCGCCGCGCGCAACTCGGGCGAGACCAGCACGCGGGCGTTGTTGTCGACCTCGACGTCCATGGCATTGCCCATGAACACGCGCTTCCAGCCGGCCGCCGACATGGGCAAGGCCGCGACCTTGTCGCGGAAGGTTTCCCAGGCGGGGCGAGGAAAGACCATCAGGCAGCCATCAGGGTGGCGGGTGATGGTGAGTTGACCGGTGCAAAGAGCCTGCACGGCGTCGCGATGGCGCGCAGGAACGGCGAACCGACCCTTGGCGTCCAGCGACAGCGCTGATGCTCCTTGAAAAACCAGACTCACCACAAAACCCCACTAAAGTGCACTTTTCAACACTTTAAACCATGGACACCCCTGAAACAAGGGGCTGAAACAAAAAAATCCTGAATGAAATCAAAGACTTACAAGCGCTTTTAAACACCGCCTCGCACCAAAAAGTCGTTCAAAAAGAAGCACTTGCAAAGGGGTATGCAAGTGAACGTTGAGGACCAGGCCTGAATCGACGCCCAACGCCCACCGCATGGTGGAAGCCCTCAGGCCCTGTCACCCCCTGCGTCCTGCCATGCGTTGACACATTCACTCACCGGGGCGAACGGTCACGGTTGCATGCTCAAATCCCGGTTGACGATGGAGTCCATCCTGATGACCTTGTTTTTTCCCGCCCACCTTCGCACCTGGCTTCTCGGTGCTGCCTTTTGCCTCACGGGCCTGCTGGGCATCGGCGCCGCGCAGGCTGCCCCCCTGCTGGACCGAATCAAGGATCGGCTGACCCCGACACGACCGCCGGTCGAATCGATCAAGGACCTGGCCTATGGCTCGCACAAGGCTCAGCGCTTCGATGTCTATCATCCAGAGGATGCCGAGGATGCCCCGGTGATCTTCATGGTCCATGGCGGCGCCTGGCGCATGGGCAGCAAGGACGCCAGCAAGGTGGTGAACCACAAGGTCGACCGCTGGGTGCCCAAGGGCTTTGTCGTGGTGTCCGTCAACTACCGCATGCTGCCCGACGCCGACCCGCTGGAGCAGGCACGGGACGTGGCCCAGGCACTGACCACCGCCCAGGCGCAAGCGGCCGATTGGGGGGGCGACCCGGCCAAGTTCATCCTGATGGGACACTCGGCCGGCGCACACCTGGTGGCACTGATCCACGCCTCCCCCATCCTGGCCACCGGCCTGGGGGCCAAACCGTGGCTGGGCGCCGTCTTGCTGGACAGCGCCGCCCTGGATGTGGTGCGCGTCATGGAGGGCAAGCACCCCCGGCTCTATGACCGCGCCTTTGGCCGTGACCCGGGCTTCTGGCAAGCCACGTCCCCCTGGCACCAGATGGGCAAAGGGGCCGCACCGGTCCTGGCCGTGTGCTCCACCCAGCGCGAAGACGCCTGCCGACAAGCCGATCGGTACCGCGACAAGGCCGCCAGCCTGGGCACGCGAGCCAGCGTGCTGCCACAGGACTTGAGCCACAGCGAGATCAACGCCAGGCTGGGCATGCCCGGCGCCTACACCCGGTCGGTGGAGCAGTTCATGTCGCGACTGGACCCGGTGGTTGCCACGCGGTTGCGACACCCCTGATGACGGGTGGCACGCCAGGGGCGGTCGCGTTAGGATGAGCCCATGATGTCGGCCGAAAGAATCGTGGCAGGGTTGATCACCCTGGTCTGCCTGGTGTTCCTGGTTCGCCTGGTGCTGAGCCCTGCACGCCAGGCGCGCTTTGATGCGCACCTGCGACGCACCTGGCACCGCCTGAAGCTGGCGGCGCACCAACTGCGCCACTGGCGACAGAACCGGCAGCGCCAGCAACACGCGCAGGACCAGGCCGCCAAGGTGGCGCAGGAAGCCATCAATCGGGCCCGGCGCGGCGTGGAACGCGACGGCAACGTGATTCGCCCCAAGGCCTTCAAATCCAAGGACGACGAGCCCGGCACCCGCCATTGACCCAGGTCAAGCCTCCGCCATTGAGAATGGTTTGCATTTGCAATAAAATTGGTGCATGCCACAACACGCTCCCGCCCCACCCGGTTCAATCACCCTGGATCGCCTGCCCACCCATGTGCGGGCCGTGATCCGTTGCGTCCACGCCCCCACGGCGCAGGCCCAGGCGCTGCAACGCCGGCTGCAGGAGCTGGGCTTTGTGCCCGGCGCGCGGGTGGAGGTGCTGCGGCGATTGTTGCTGGGCCGTGGCCCCATGGCCGTGCGCATTGGCGGCACCACCTTTGCCATGCGGCCCTTTGAATCCGCCTTGATCGAGGTGACTCCGGCCTGAGCTTCGCTGCCATGACCCGCCCATCGCCCACCCTGATTGCCCTGGTGGGCAACCCCAACTGCGGCAAGACCGCCTTGTTCAACCGCCTGACTGGTGCGCGGCAGAAGGTGGGCAACTACGCCGGCGTGACGGTCGAGCGCAAGGAGGGGCAATTCACCAGCCCGGCCGGTCACACCTGGCGCCTGCTGGACCTGCCCGGGGCCTACAGCCTGCTGGCCACCACGCCCGATGAAGCCGTCACCCGCGACGTGATCCTGGGTGTGCGCAAGGACGAGACACCGCCCCAGGCCCTGGTGTGCGTGGCCGATGCCTCCAACCTGGCCTTGCACCTGCGCATGGTGCTGGAGATGCGCAGCCTGGGTCTGCCCATGGTGCTGGTGCTCAACATGATGGATCAGGCCCGCGAGCGTGGCCTGGTCATCGACACGCCACAACTGAGCGCCGAACTGGGCATGCCGGTGGTGGGCGCCGTGGCCGTTCAATCGGGCGGCACCGATGAGTTGCTGGACCTGCTGGACCGCAGTGGTTGGGCCCAAGCCACCACGACGCCGACACCGCCACGCACACTGGCCAGCATCGAGGCCATGTCCGTGGTCGACACCCACCAGCAGGTGCAGGAGATCCTGAGTCGCTGCGTCACCCAGAACGAAGGTGGGGCCGCTCACCGACTGACCCAGCAACTGGATCATCACGTCCTGCACCCCGTGCGGGGCCCGATCATCCTGGCCGCGCTGATGTTCCTGGTGTTCCAGGCCGTCTTCAGTTGGGCCAGTCTGCCCATGGCATGGATCGACAGCGGCGTCGGCCTGCTCGGCGCATGGGTTCAGGGCCACATGGCCGACGGCATGTTGCGCGGCCTGCTGGTCGAAGGCGTGATCGGAGGCGCCGGCAGTGTGCTGATCTTCCTGCCCCAGATCCTGATCCTGTTTGCCTTCATCCTGGCGCTGGAGGACTCGGGCTACCTGCCACGGGCGGCCTTCTTGCTGGACCGGGTCATGGGCGGTGTGGGTCTGTCGGGTCGGGCCTTCATCCCCTTGTTGTCCAGCTTTGCCTGCGCCATCCCCGGCATCATGGCGGCACGCACCATCGGTGACCCCAGGGACCGGCTGGTCACCATCCTGATCGCGCCCCTGATGACCTGCTCGGCACGCCTGCCGGTCTACGCGCTGCTGATTGCGGCCTTCATCCCGGACCGGCCGGTGTGGGGTGTGTTCAACCTGCAGGGGCTGGTGCTGTTTGCGCTGTATGCGGCCGGCATTGTCTCGGCCATGGGGGTGGCCTATGTGCTCAAGTGGGTGATGCACCGCTCGGGCCCGCAGCCCTTGCTGATGGCCCTGCCGGACTACCACTGGCCCCATGCGCGCAACTTGCTGCTGGGCCTGTGGGAGCGGGCCCGCATCTTTGTGCAGCGCGTGGGCACCATCATCCTGTCGTTGATGGTCGTGCTGTGGTTCCTCTCGAACTTTCCCGGCGCGCCGCCAGGGGCCACCGACGCCCCCATCCACTACAGCATCGCAGGTCAACTGGGCCGGGCGCTGGAGGTGGTGTTCGCGCCCATTGGCTTCAATTGGCAGATCTGCATCGCCCTGGTGCCCGGCATGGCCGCCCGCGAGGTGGCCGTCAGCGCCCTGGGCACGGTCTACGCCATGTCGCAAACCGGCGATGCACTCTCGGGCGCCCTGAGCACCCTGATCGGACAGGCCTGGTCCCTGCCCACGGCCCTGTCGCTGATGACGTGGTTTGTGTTTGCACCCCAGTGCCTGTCGACCCTGATCGTGGTCAAGCGTGAGACCAACGGCTGGCGCACGCCTCTGATCATGACGACCTACCTGTTTGCGCTGGCCTACGGCGCCAGTTGGGGGGTCTACCGCCTGGCCCTGGCCTGGGGGGTGTGACCCATGTTGGACATGACCGCATCCTGGCAGGACATCACCGCGATCGCCGTGGGGGTGCTGGCCGTGGCCCACCTGGCCTGGCGCTGGTGGCCCCGGGCTGCCGACCAGGCGCCTGCCAGCGGGGTCTGCGGCCACTGCGATCAGGGCTGCAAGGCGGCCTGCCCCACCGAAACCCTCAGCGAAACCCCCATCAGGGTCATCCCTTCCCCGCCAAAACCCTGAGCCATTGGGGCCTCCGGTGTCATCACATGGTCGCAAATGACACACATGATTCACATGTCCCCCAAGGTTCGGGATGCACAGGCGGCAGGCTCAGGCCTACACTGATCCCATCGCATTTCGGAACTCCACACGGTTTTCATCGACACCATGCGTCCTGTCTTTGCCATCGCACCCCTGGTCCTGGCCATGGCTCTGTGGGGACCGGCTTCTCAAGCCAGGTCCGGCGATCAGTCGTGGACGGCCGCTTTCATCGAGTGGGTGTTTGCGCGCCACACGATCACCTCGCTGCCGGCCAAGGCCGCGTCCAGCCCCTCCTTCCAGGCCCCCTTCAGCGAACGTTGACGCAACAGCGGCAACCCGCCCTACAATGGGCCTTGCTCCGGGGTGTGCCCGCGTGTCCAACGACATGCAATGGCGCTGAGATGGAAATTTTCCGAACCCGCTGAACTTGATCCGGCTCATACCGGCGAAAGAAGAGCTGTCCCTGCCACCCGTCCCAGGTCCGTCTCGACCTGAGGTCTGGTGGTCAGTCCGCCCGACATGGGGCGGCTGCGGGCACCCCTCGGAGCAACGTGAATCCACATCCGTTGCCCAGGAGAGTTGCCCATGAATGCCCCCGATCCCGCTGTTGCCCTGCACACGCTGAGCGAGCTCGCTCGCCTGACCCGTGAGCCACTGCCCGCCTCGCGCAAGGTCTATGTCGAGGGGGAGCACAGCGGTGTGCGTGTCCCCATGCGCGAGGTGTCCCTGACCAACGGCGAGAGCGTCACGCTGTACGACTGCTCGGGCCCCTACACCGACCCCAACGTCACCATCGACGTCACCCAGGGCCTGCCACCCGTGCGTGAGGCGGCCATCGTGGCCCGGGGTGACACCGAGACTTACGAGGGACGCTCCATCCAGGCGGTGGACGATGGCCTCAAACCCGATGAGCGCCATGACGAGCGCATGACCGCCTTGCGTCTGGCCGCGGCGGGCCTGCAACGCACCCCACGCCGAGCCAAGGCCGGCCGCAACGTCACGCAGATGCACTACGCACGCCAGGGCATCATCACGCCCGAGATGGAGTTTGTGGCCCTGCGCGAGAACCAACGGCGCAAGGACCTGGCCGATGGCTCACCCGACTGGCGCGCAGCCTACAGCCAGGATGCCGAGCGCGAAGCTCGCTTGCGCGGCAACCCCATGGGCGCGCAGATCCCCCGCTTCATCACCCCGGAATTTGTGCGCCAGGAGGTGGCCCGTGGCCGCGCCATCATCCCGGCCAACATCAACCACACCGAGCTGGAGCCCATGGCCATTGGCCGCAACTTCCTGGTCAAGATCAACGCCAACATCGGCAACTCGGCCGTGACCTCGTCGATCGAAGAAGAGGTTGAAAAGCTCGTGTGGGCCATCCGCTGGGGTGCCGACAACGTGATGGACCTGTCCACCGGCAAGCACATCCACACCACGCGCGACTGGATCGTGCGCAACAGCCCTGTGCCGATTGGCACCGTGCCCATCTACCAGGCGCTTGAGAAAGTCGGCGGCATCGCTGAAGACCTGACCTGGGAGGTCTACCGCGACACGCTGATCGAGCAGGCCGAGCAGGGGGTGGACTACTTCACCATTCACGCCGGCGTCCGCCTGGCCTACATCCACCTGACCGCGGGGCGCCGCACGGGCATCGTCTCGCGCGGGGGCTCGATCCTGGCCAAGTGGTGCATCTCGCACCACAAGGAGAACTTCCTGTACACGCACTTCGAAGAGATCTGCGAGATCATGAAGACGTATGACGTGAGCTTCTCGCTGGGCGATGGCCTGCGCCCGGGCTCGCTGTCGGATGCCAATGACGAGGCCCAGTTTGCCGAGCTGCACACCCTGGGTGAGCTGACACAGATCGCCTGGAAGCACGATGTGCAGACCATGATCGAAGGCCCCGGTCACGTGCCCATGCACCTGATCCAGGCCAACATGACCGAGCAGCTCAAGACCTGTCATGAGGCGCCGTTTTATACGCTGGGCCCACTGACGATTGACATCGCGCCGGGCTATGACCACATCGCCAGCGCCATTGGTGCGGCCATGATTGGCTGGATGGGCACGGCCATGCTGTGTTACGTGACGCCCAAGGAGCACCTGGGCCTGCCCAACCGCGACGACGTCAAGCAAGGCCTGATTGCGTACAAGATTGCCGCGCATGCGGCCGATGTGGCCAAGGGCCATCCGGGCTCACGGGCCCGTGACGATGCGCTGTCGCAGGCGCGGTTTGACTTTCGCTGGCAGGACCAGTTCAACCTGGGGCTGGACCCGGAAACCGCGCGCGACTTCCACGACGAGACGCTGCCCAAGGATGCCTCCAAGGTGGCGCACTTTTGCTCGATGTGCGGCCCCAAGTTCTGCTCGATGAAGATCACGCAGGAGGTGCGGGAGTTTGCCGCTGCGCAGGGTGTGGCTGATGGTGATGCCATCGCCCGGGGCATGGCGGCCAAGTCCGAAGAGTTCAAGCAGGTCGGGGGCGAGCTGTACATCCCCATTCGGCCGGCATGAACTCGCTGCGCATCGGCATTGCGGGTGCTGGCCTGTTGGGCCGGCTGGCCGCCTGGACGCTGGCTCGCCAGGGGCATGAGGTGTCGGTGTTCGACCCGGCGCCCGATGCCGGGCCCCGACATGACGGGCAAGGCGCGGCGGGCTTCACAGCCGCCGGCATGCTCAGCCCGGTGGCCGAAAGGGAGACGGCCACGGCCGCGCTGGCCGACCTGGGCTGGACCTCGATCGCACACTGGGGCCGGGTGGCGCAACACCTGGAGGCCACCACGCCGCTGATCCACACCCGTGGCAGCTTGCTGGTGGCCCATGGCCCGGACCTGGGCACGGCGCGGCGCGTGCTGGCTCGACTGAACCCCAGTCCCGGATCGCAAACGCCGCCACCACGGCATGAGCCGCACCTCCTGGATGTCCAGGCCTTGGGCCAACTGGAGCCTGCCCTGCACAGCAGCGGTGGACCCCTGCACGCCTGGCTGCTGCCGGGCGAGGCCCACATCGACACCGTGCGAACCTTGATCGCCCTGCAAGCACAGGCGCGCGGCGTGCAATGGCATTGGGGGCAGCGGGTGATCGAGCTGACCGCAGGCGCCTTGACCACCCAGGCCGTGGACCACGGCGGCCACTCACCGCCCAGGCGTCACACCTTTGACCTGGTGTGGGACCTGCGCGGCACGGGCGCCAAGGAGGCCTGCGCGGTACGCGGGGTTCGGGGTGAGCTGGTGTGGCTGCAGGCACCGGGCCTGGGCCTGCAACGCCCGATTCGGCTGCTGCATCCACGGCACCGCGTCTACATCGTGCCCCGCCCGGACGATGTCGTGCTGGTGGGCGCCAGCGAGGTCGAGTCCGAAGACCGATCCCCCATGTCGCTGCGCAGTGCGGTCGAGCTCATGGCCGCTGCGCACAGCGTGCTGCCCGCACTGGCCGAGGCCCGCATCCTCAAGCTGGACGTGAACCTGCGCCCCGCCTTGCCCGATCACCACCCTCAGGTCCAGGTCGAGCCTGGCCTGATCCGCATCAATGGCCTGTACCGACACGGCTGGCTGCTGGCCCCGGCCCTGCTGTCGCAAGCGCTGCAGCAGGCGGGCTTGCGCAGCCTGCTGAACGAGACCACCCCATGACCATCACCATTCAGACCGACCGAGGTCCTTTGACCCTGCCATCAGGCAGCACCGTGGCACAGGCTCTGACCCTGCTCCTGAGCGAGCCTGGCCAGACCGATGCCATGGCCACCGCCCTGAACGGGCAGTTCGTGCCGCGCCGCGAACGCGAGCAGGTGGTGCTGAACGAAGGCGACACCTTGCTGTGTTTTGCCGCCATCACCGGAGGTTGACCCATGACTGAGTCGAATAGCCCCTGGCAACTGGGCGACGTCACGCTGCACAGCCGCTTCCTGCTGGGCACGGCGCAATACCCGTCCCCCCAGGTGCTGCAAGAGGCCATCGGGGCCTCCGGGGCCCAGGTCCTGACGCTGGGCCTCAAGCGCACGCTGGCCGTGCCCGGCGGCGGCGACAACGGGTTTGTCGAAATCATCCGCCGCTGTGCGCAAGCCCAAGGCGCCCACCTGCTGCCCAACACCGCCGGGTGCCGCAGTGCGCGCGAGGCCATCACGCTGGCGCACATGGCGCGCGAGTTGCTGAACACGCACTGGATCAAGCTCGAAGTGGTCGGTGATGAGCAAACCTTGCAGCCCGACCCCATCGAGCTGATCGAGGCCGCGCGCCAACTGGTCAACGATGGCTTTGAGGTGCTGCCCTATTGCACCGACGACCTGGTCACCTGCCTGCGCCTGGTCGATGCGGGTTGCCGCGTGCTCATGCCCTGGGGCGCGCCCATTGGCTCCGGCCTGGGCCTGCTCAACCCCTGGGCCCTGCGCACCTTGCGCGCGCGACTGCCCCACACCACCCTGATCGTGGACGCCGGCCTGGGGGCACCCTCGCATGCCACAGCGGCCATGGAGCTGGGCATGGATGCGGTGCTGCTCAACTCGGCCGTCTCGCAATCGGGTGACCCGGTGCGCATGGCGCGCGCTTTCCGCCACGCCATCGAAGGCGGTCGTGCGGGCTTTGAGGCAGGGCTGATGCCCACCTGTGATGTGGCCGTGGCCACCACCCCCGTGGGTGGACAACCCTTTGTGCTGATCTGATGCGCGCGCACCCGCCCATCCTCTGGAGCATTGCCGGGCACGACACGGCCGGTGGTGCCGGTCTGAGCGCCGACCAGCGAGCCGCCGACGCCCTGGGCGTGCACCTGTGTCCGGTGGTGGCCTGCGTGACCGCGCAACACTCCTTGGGCGTGACTGCGGTGTTCCCGCTGCCAGAGGACCAACTGGAAGCGCAGTTGCAGGCCCTGGCCCTGGACCTGCCCCCTCGGGCCATCAAGACGGGTTTGCTGGGCAGCGTCGAGGCCGTACGGACGGTGGCCCGTTGGGTCGACCGACTGCGCGAGGCCACCCCGGTCGGCCGGGACCCCCACCAGCACCTGGCCCTGGTGGTCGACCCCGTGCTGCGCGCCACGGCCGGTGGATCGCCCTTCAGCAACGAGGCCGTGGTTCAGGCCTACCGCACGCACCTGCTGCCCCGCGCCACGGTGATCACCCCCAACCGAGCAGAAGCCTGCCGCCTGCTGGCCAGCCCCCCATCCGAGCCGCCGCCGGAGTTCAGTGACATCCCCGCCCTGGCCGACCAACTGTTGGCCCTGGGCGTGCGCGCCACCTTGATCACCGGCGGGGACGTGGCGGTGGATGCGAACACCCTCACCACCGAAGCCGACCAATCCCACAGCCTGGACTGGCTCCAGACGCCCCATGCCAGCGGCTGGCTGACCGCCCCCCGGGTGACCACCTCGGACACCCATGGCACCGGCTGCACCCTGGCCAGTGGCGTGGCGGCCGCGCTGGCGCTGGGCCACGTGGAGGCCGATGCCTGCGTGCTGGGCAAGATGCTCACCCACCACGCACTGATGAACAGCCACGCGGCCGGGCAAGGGGCCGGCCCGGTGATGGCGCAACCGGGGTTCGCCGCAGGCCCGGCCTGGCACGGCGCGCCTCTGCCCCGCCTGGGTCTGGGGCGTTCGCCGCCCTGGTGCATGGCGGGCGACGCCCCCTTGTTTCAACCCTTTCACGCGCCGGACGATGGCCTTTACGGCATCCTGGCCACCAGCGACCAGATCGATTCAGCCCTGCAGGCCGGCCTGCGCTGCCTGCAGTTGCGACACAAGGCCCGGGAGGGACTGGACCACCACCTTGCTCGCAGCATGGCGCTGTGCGAGGCAGCGGGTGCCCAGTTGTTCATCAATGACCACTGGCGGGAGGCCTTGTCCCGGCAAGCCCATCGCTCGGACCACACGCCACCTGCGCCGGGTTTTCAGCTGGGCCTGCACCTGGGCCAGGAAGACCTGCTCGCCCTGAGCGATGCCGACCAGCGCACCTTGCTGGCTGCGCGTTCGCACGTCATGCTGGGGCTGAGCTCTCACAGCCTGTGGGAGCTGGCCCGGGCCGCGGGCTGTGGCGCCAGCGTCATTGCCTGCGGCCCGGTCCTGCCCACCACCACCAAGGACATGCCCTGGCAGCCCCAAGGCTGCGACAACCTGAGCTGGTGGGTCCGCCACAGCCCCGGCCCGGTCCTGGCCATCGGTGGCTTGCTGAGCCCGCAAGACCTGTGGCCCGTGGCTGCCTGCGGCCCTGCCGCCGTGTGCGTGGTCAGGGGCCTGGGGACCTCGCTGGGCGACATGCAGCAGGCCGTGCCCCTGCTGCGGCAGGCAGTGACCCAAGGACGAGACCACCCGACGGGCGCCGT
The DNA here is from genome assembly GCA_035438885.1 of Aquabacterium sp. Lineage (GTDB taxonomy): Bacteria > Pseudomonadota > Gammaproteobacteria > Burkholderiales > Burkholderiaceae_C > Aquabacterium. Next base: position 22,693 of record DAORJC010000005.1, read on the forward strand.
CACCTCATGGCCTCACCCGGTGCTTGCGCCAACCTGAACCGCCCCCCGTGTCGGCCACGGGGTTGACACAGACCCGCTCGAATTGACTACACTTCTTCTCATAAATTCACACGATGGCTGAGGCAATCACGCATGGAAGGGCATTCCCGGCAAGCGCCATGGCGCTCTCACGTCAGCGTTCTGGCGCCCTCCCTGACCATGGTCGTCCTGATCGCCATCCTGGCCATCAATGTGGTGAATGCACTGGGCGCCGTCCGTGCCTATGTCGGGGGTGAGTCCCTGTGGTCCAAGGCCCGCAACGAAGCCATGCAGCACCTGCTCCAGTATGGCAAGAGCCACGACCCAGCGGATCTGGCCGCCTTTCGCGCAGCCTTGAAGCCCATCGAGAACAATCGACTGGCTCGCGAGACCATGAGCCGACCCGAGCTGGACCAGCCGCTCGCACGCGCACAGCTCATTGCGGGCGGCAACCACCCGGACGATGTCAACCACATGATCGTCCTGTTCAGACGGTATGGCGACCTGTGGGTCTTCAAAGACGCACTGGCAGACTGGGTGCGTGCCGACGGGTTGATCGACGAGCTGAAGCTTCAGGCCAACCATCTGCAGGCCCTGAGGACCTCTTCAGGATCGCAGGCTCAGGAAGCTCGGGCCCTTGAAACCATTTCACGCATCAATGCGAACCTCAAAACCCTGGAGCTGCGCTTCACCGCCAACCTGGGCCATGCCTCGCGCCTGACTGAAACCGCCCTGATCGGCAGCGTGGCCCTGATCGCCGCGACCCTGTCCTTGCTCAGCATCGTGCTGACCCGGCGGGCGCTGAGCAAGCAGGCGCAGCATCAGGCCGACCTGTCGGCCATCAACAAGCGCTGGGAGCTGGCCTCGGCCTCGGCGGGGCTGGGGGTGTATGAACTGGATGCGGCCACACAGGCTGTGCACCTCGATGCCAAGGCAGCCTCACTGCATGGCCTGCCGTCCCGCGCCTGCGTGGTGGAACGATCCCGGCTGAGTGCCTTGGTCGTGCCAGAGGACCTGGTCACCGCCAGTGCACAGATCGACGAAGCCCTGAGCTCGGGCGGCGTGTTCAACACCACCTACCGGGTTCAGGTGCAGGGGCAAGGTCCTCGCACGCTGGCCGCCACCGGTCGCCTGGTTCAGAAGGAGTCCGCCACCACCGTGCGCATGGTGGGGGTGATGCGCGATGTCACCGACGAAATGGCCCGGGCAGAAACAGCCCTGCAGCGCGATGCGGCCGAACGCGTGGCCAAGGCGCAACGCCAGTTTCTCTCACGCCTGAGCCACGAGCTGCGCACACCGCTCAATGCCATCCTGGGCTTTGCGCAGTTGATGCTGCTGGACAGAACCCGCCCGCTGCACAGCACGCACGAGCGCCAGACCCAGTTGATCCTCACGGCCGGCAAACAACTGCTGACCTTGATCGAGGACGTCATGGACCTGAGCAAGGTCGAATCCGGCGACATCCCCATGACCTTGCAAGCGGTGGACGTCGTCACCAGCGTTCAGGCGTGCATCCCCCTGGTCGACGGTATCCGCGCCCAGATGGACCTCACGGTCGTGGACCAGTTGCCGCCGCAACCGTTGATGGTCCAGGCCGATCCACATCGGCTGCAACAGGTGGTCATGAACCTGCTGAGCAACGCCTGCAAGTACAACCGCCCCGGTGGGAAGATCGAGATCGGGTCCCGGCAGGACGGTCAGCACGTGGTGATCCACATCAGCGACACCGGCATTGGTTTGAGCGCCGAGGATGCCGAACAATTGTTCCAGCCTTTCAAGCGCATTGCGCCCCAACCCGAGATCGAAGGCACGGGGCTGGGCCTGTACATCATCAAGCAACTCGTCGAGCGCATGAACGGCAGTGTGAGCGTTCAGAGCCAGCCCGGCGTGGGCTCTTGCTTCACGGTCAGGCTGCCGCTGGCCTGTGAACGCGCAGTGCCTCAGATCCCCGACTCGTTGAGCCACTGACGCAGCGTGCGCACCATGTCACGGTCATTGGCCAACCAGGCACTTTGCCGATAGTCGTTGTAGAACGCCTCTTCGACCGAGAGTTCGCCCAGCGATTCATACACGAAGCGCAAGATCATCTGCCCCGCCTGGGGCTCCTCGATCTGCAGGGTCAGGCGGATCGGCGTGCCCCCGTCGTGTGACTCCGGCGTGAACACCAGGGACTCGTGCGGGCGGGCTTCCACCTCGTCCTTGAAGACCAGGGCGCCAAAATGCAGCGAGCGGCGGTAGAGGCCGGCCTCCACCAGCGCGCAATCGCAACGCTCAGGCCCCAAGGGAAAGCGCTGGGGGGTCTGGACCCGGGCCATCAGGCCTTGCCACAGCTGCGCCCGGGTGAAAACTGGTGCGACCGTCTGCAGGCCCAGGCTGGGGGAATTGATCTCGATGAGGTGTTCAAAACGCATGCCGCCAGCTTACCTTGCCGGGGGGCATTGGCAGGCCCGGCCTGACGGCCGCCTCAGGCGCCACTACACTGGGGGCTGTTGTGTTGCCCTGCGAGCGGCCTCGTCGCTCGCCCCCGAGCCATGTCTGAATGCGCCACCTCCTCGTCCGCCCCCGCTGAACGGAACCTCACGGCCAAGCCCGTGCAGTTTGTGCCCAAGTCGGTGCTCAACGCCCATGGCTGCGGCGGCGACTGCACGGTCGAGGACGACAGCCAGGCCCGCTGGCCCCGCACCCAGGTGCTGGCCCTGTTCAACCTGCCCTTCAACGACCTGCTGTGGCAGGCCCAGCAGGTGCACCGCGAGCACTGGGATGCCAACGAGGTGGAACACGCCACCTTGCTGTCGGTCAAGACCGGCGGGTGCCCGGAAGACTGCGGCTACTGCCCTCAGTCGGCGTCTTACGACACGGGCGTGGAAGCCAGCAAACTGATGTCCCCCGATGAAGTGCGCGAAGCCGTGGTCGCCGCGCGGGAAGCCGGTGCCAGCCGCTTCTGCATGGGGGCGGCCTGGCGCGCGCCCAAGGACCGCGACATCGAAAAAGTGGCCGAGCTGATCGGCGTGATCAAGGACGAGGGCCTGGAGGCCTGCTGCACCCTGGGCATGCTGACCGACACGCAAGCCCAGTCGCTCAAGAGCGCGGGCCTGGATTACTACAACCACAACCTGGACACGGCCCCCGAGCTGTACGGTGACATCATCACCACCCGCGACATGCAGGACCGCCTGGACACCCTGAGCCACGTGCGCGCCGCCAGCATCAAGGTGTGCAGCGGTGGCATCGTCGGCATGGGCGAGACCCGCGAGGGCCGCGCCGGCCTGATCGCCCAACTGGCCAACCTGCCCACGCACCCTGAATCCGTGCCCATCAATGATCTGGTGCGCGTGCCCGGCACGCCGTTGGCCGACACGCCCCCACTGGACCCGCTGGAGTTCGTGCGCACCATCGCGGTGGCCCGCATCACCATGCCGACCGCGCGCGTGCGCCTGTCGGCCGGTCGCCAGCAGATGCCGGAATCGGTTCAGGCGCTGTGCTTCCTGGCCGGCGCCAATTCCATCTTCTACGGCGACAAGCTGTTGACCACGGGAAACCCCGAGGTGGAGCGTGACCGCCGGTTGATGGACAAGCTGGGGCTGCGCAGTGGCAAGGCCGTCACAGCCCGGATCTCACCAGCCTGATTTTGGGGCGCACGCCGGCGGACAGTGCACCATAATGAACCCGCTCACCCCACGTGGGGTGATGGAGCGCATGGATGCACGGATCCCCCCGCCAACGGTTTGGTCTGCGAGTCACCATTGGCTATGTCATTTTTGCGGGTGCCTGGATCCTGCTGTCCGACAAGGTCCTGGCCCTGCTGGCCAGCCCGGAGATCCTGACCCGGTATTCCACACTCAAGGGCATGGCCTTTGTTCTGGCCACCGCCGTCATGCTGTGGCTGACCCTGCAGAACGTTCCCGACGAAGCCCCCACCCAATGGCGCGACGAGCGTGAAACCCGGCACTGGCGCAAGATGGCCCTGTGGGGCCTCATCACCCCGCTGGTGGCGCTGGTTCTGCAATGGACCTTCTGGTCTTCGATCACGCCTTTCAGTTGGTTGTTGCTGTACCCGGCCGTGTTTGTGGCGTCCTGGCTGGGCGGCTGGATGGCCGGTTTGCTGGCCACCCTGCTGTGCACCCTGATCGGCTGGCATGTCTTCACGGCCCCCATGATGTCGTGGTCGCTGGCCACCACGGGATCAGGCCTGTCCGTCGGGATTTTCTTTGCAGCAGGCATCCTCATCAGCCTCACGCATGAGCACCTGCGGGTCGGTCGCAGGCAGACGGATGACCACAAGTTCGAGGCCCTGGTCGAGCAATCCCTGGCGGGCATCTACATCGTTCAGAACGGCCAGTTCCGCTACGTCAACCCCAAGTTCGCGCATTTGCTGGGACATGACACGCCGGACGGGCTCATGAAGGATGCCGCCGTGAACGATCTGCTCATGCCCCACGAGCTCCCACGTGTCGAGGCCTACCTGCGCGAGCGCTGTGGGCACCTGGACGGTGGCATCCTCAACGAAGTGGCGGCGCGTCGGCGCGATGGATCGACCCTCTACCTGGAGGTCCACGGCCGCGGCATCCAGACCAGCACCGGGCCTGCGGTGATCGGCCTGATCCTGGACATCAGCGAACGGCGCCGTGCAGAGGTCGCCCTGCAACGCAGCGAGCAACTGCTGCGCGTGGTGGTCGAGGGCACCACTGATTCCATCTTTGTCAAGGACCTTCACGGGCGCTACCTGATGGCCAACCCCGCCTGCGTGAAAGCCCTCGGCAAGCCACTGAGCCAGGTCCTGGGACAGGACGACCGCGCCCACTTCCCGCCAGAGACCGCCGAGCGGATCATGGCCATCGACCAGACAACCCTGCGGACCGGGTCCACCTCGACGCATGAAGAGCCGCTGACCATGGCCGATGGCAGCCAAAAAGTCTATCTGGTCACCAAAGGGACGATGCGGGATGCCCAGCAACACCCCGTAGGGCTGTTCGGCATCTCCAGAGACATCACCGAGATCATGGCCACCCAGCAGGCCTTGTGCGACAAACAACTCTTGCTGGACCGCATGAGCGCGCTGGCCCAGGTGGGTGGGTGGAGCATCGACCTCAAGACCCGGATGGGCACACGAACCCCCGAGGCCGCCCGGATCCTGGACCTGGACCTGGACCCCGCCGACCCCGAATCGCTTCGGTTCACCGATGGGCGGCGTTACTTTGAGGGCGAGCACCTGCAAAAGATCTCGACCGCCTTGGAGGAGGCCATCGAGCACGGCCGGCCCTACGCCCTGGAGCTGGAGTTGATCAGCGCCAAGGGCGTGCGCAAGTGGATCCGCTCGCACGGCGAGGCCATCGTGCGGGACGGAGAGGTGGTCCGCCTGGAGGGCGCCATCCAGGACATCAGCGAGGTGCACCAGGCCCGACTGGCCTTGCAGGCCCATCAGGAGCAACTGGAAGAGACCGTGAGGCACCGGACGGCCGAGCTCGACGCTGCGCGCAAGAGAGCCGAGCGGCTGTCCCAGGTCAAAGGCGATTTCCTGGCCAACATGAGCCATGAGATCCGCACCCCGCTCAACGGCGTGCTGGGCCTGGCCCAGATCGGACACCGGGACCACGACGGCCCTGTTCGGCAGATCTTTGAGCAGATCATGGACTCCGGCCAGTTGCTGCTGGGCATCATCAACGACATCCTGGACTTCTCCAAGATCGAGGCGGGCAAACTGCAGATCGAGACCCTGCCGGTGGACCTGCAGGCCTTGCTGGATCGGGCCACGGCGCAGGTCCGGGACCGCGCCAGCCACAAGGGACTGAACCTGAGCACCGAAGTGGCCCCCGACCTGCCCGCCACCTGCCTGAGCGACCCCATGCGGCTGGAGCAGGTCTTGCTGAACCTGCTCTCCAACGCCGTGAAGTTCACCGCCACAGGGCAGGTTCAGGTGTCGGCCGGTCAGCGGGAGGGGCAACTGGTGCTGTCGGTCACGGACACGGGCATCGGCATGACGCCCGAGCAGGTGAACAGCCTGTTTCAGCCGTTCGAGCAGGGCGACAGCTCCACCACCCGCCAGTATGGCGGCACCGGCCTGGGCCTGAGCATCAGCAAGCGCCTGGTCGAACTGCTGGGTGGCCAGATCGTGGTCGAGAGCACACCCGGCGTGGGCAGCCGCTTCGACGTGGTCCTGCCCCTGGTCAGCAGCCCCCCGGTCACGGCCCCTGACACCCTCGCCCCCGAGTCAACCCCGCCCGAACGGCCCATCGGGCAGCGCCTGGCCGGCCTGCGGGTGCTGGCGGCCGAGGACAACATGATCAACCAGATGGTGTTGCGAGAGTTCCTGGCGCTCGAAGGGGCGGACTGCGTCATGGCCGATGGCGGCTCCGAAGCCATCGAGTGTGTGATGCAGCAAGGCGAGGACCGCTTTGACATCGTGCTCATGGACATCCAGATGCCCGGCATGAGTGGCTACGAGGCCACTCGCGAGCTGCACAAGCTGGCCCCCGGCCTGCCGGTGGTGGGTCAGACGGCCCACGCCATGGTGGAAGAGCGCATCAAGTGCCAGGAGGCGGGCATGGTGGACCTGGTGGTCAAACCCATTGACCTGAACGTGCTGGTGCAGACCATTCAGCGCCGGGCCCGGCCCCGGACGGCCTGACGCTTCAGCGTTTCTTGGGCACCCAGGCCCAGACCATCTGACACGAAATGGGAGACTGACCCGACTCGTCCGTGATGGAGACCGGCACGGTCACCTCGCCCTTGTCTTCGGTCAGGATCATGCGGATCTGCTCGGGCGAGAGTTGCGCCACGGCCTTCATGTCGCCCTGGGCCCGCTTGAGGTAGTCCACATGCAGGGTCTTGATCAGGGGCAGCTTGTCGTCCGGCAGGTTCATGCCCACACAAAAACCCGTGGCGGTCTCGGCCAGCAAGGCCATGGCCGCGGCGTGCACGCCCTTGATGTGGTTCTGCACCTTGCGGCGGTTGCGGATGGTCACGACCACCCGCTGGCTGCTGACCTCCTCAAAGTGCAGACGGGCCGTGCCCACCATGGGCACCACCTGGCCCAGCAGAAAACTGGTCAAGCCGGGGCGCAACACGGCGGGCAGGCCACTGAACCGGGCCAACTGACGGCTGAGCTGATTGGGTCGGGGCGAAGTCATGAAGTCTCCTGGGGATGGTCGGTGGCCACGCGGCCATCGATCAGTTCGATCACACGGTCGCAACGGGCCGCCAGACGGGGGTCATGGGTGACGATCAGGAACGAGGTGCCCACCTGCTGGTGCATCTGCCGCAACAGGGCGAACACGTCGTCGGAGGAGGCCGTGTCCAGGTTGCCGGTGGGCTCGTCGGCCAGCACCAGGGCGGGCTCCAGCATGAGGGCACGGGCCACAGCCACCCGCTGCTGCATGCCCCCCGAGAGGGCCGCGGGCCGCAGGTCCATCGCTTGCGTCAGCCCGACAGAATCTAGCAGGCCCCGGGCGCGTTCGCGCAGCGCGGCACTGACACGGCCATCGCGCATCAGCACCGGCATGGTCACGTTCTCCAGGGCACTGTAGGCGGGCAACAGGTGGTGGAACTGGAACACAAAGCCCAGGGTCTCGCGGCGAAGGCGGGTCAGCCCGTCGTCGTCCTGCCCGTCAACGGACTGGCCGGCCAGTTGGTAGGTGCCGCCGTTGTGGCGCTCCAGCAGGCCCAGGATGTTGAGCAAGGTGCTCTTGCCCGATCCCGAGGGGCCAATGAGGGCGGCAAACTCGCCGCGCTGGATCTGCAGGTCGATGCCGTGCAGCACCTCGACCTGGCTGGGCAGTCCCTGGTTGTAGACCTTGCGCACGCCGGCCAGGTGGACCAGGGGCTCCGACGAGGGCTGCTGCTGGGGCGGTGAAGGGGCGGCGAGGTTCATGAGCGAATCGCCTGAGCAGGATCCATGCGGGAGGCGCGGCGGGCCGGGGCCACGGCCGCCAGCACCCCGGCGACCAGGGCAATCAGGGCGACCTGCGCACCCATGCGCGGCGAGAGGGTGATGTCAAACAAGGGCAGGCCGTCGGAGCCCCGCACAAAGTGGGTGAAGGCCCAGATCAGGCCCACGGCCAGCACCACGCCAGCCAGGGACCCCACCGCCCCCACCATGGCCCCCTGCAGCAGGAACACGCGCAGGATCTGCGCACGGGTGGCCCCCATGGCGCGCAGGATGCCGATCTCGCGCTGCTTTTGCACCACCGAGACCACCAGCACGCTGGCGATGCCCAGCACGACCACGATCATCACCACCACCCGGATCAGCAAGGTGCTGATGCCCTGGGCGTTGAGGGCCGACACCAGCTGGGCATTGGTCTCCTGCCAGCTCTCGACCTTGTTGGGCAGCTCGCGGGCCAGATCGGTCGACAAGGCCGAGGCGCTGTAGACATCGTCCATGGTGACGTCGATCTGCGTCACACCGCCCGGCAGGTTCAGCAGGCTCTGGGCCGAGCGCAGGGGCACGATCACGGCGCGGCGGTTGAGGTCCTTGATGCCCAGATCGACCAGGCCGCTCAGGCGCAGGGTTTCGCTGCGCTGGCCGGTGTCCACGGTGATGCGATCGCCCACCCGAACGCCCAGGTCACTGGCCAGGGTCACGCCCACGATGGCTTCGCCGGGCGACAGGCGCATCTGGCCTTTGACCAGTTTTTTGCGCAGGCCCACGATGCGGTCGTAACGGTCAATGTCCACACCGGTGATGGCCACCGCGCGGGTGGCTTCGCCGCGGCGGGCCAGCGCCGCACCTGCCACCATGGGCGAGACCGCGGCCACCCCCTGGCGACGCTCCAGGGCGGTGACCACGGCCGGCCAGTCCGCCACGGTGCGCAGGCGCTGCGCCCGCGCCTGCGTGTCGCTCAAGACCCAGGCCTGGCCCGAACGGGGCATGGCCGGGACCACGCGCTCATCGGGCGGCGAGACCACCACATGCGCCTGCGCGCCCAGGGTTTTTTCCAGCGTGTTGCGCTGCAGGCCCGTGACCAGGGCCGAGATGTAGGCCACCACGGCCACACCGGCGGCCACGCCCACGATGATCAACAGGCTCTGAAAACGCCCCTCCAGCAGAAAGCGCAGTGCCACATTGAGCTCAAAGCCCAGGCCGGGGAGTCGATCACGGAAGGCCATGGTGAGGATGGCCCCGGTCAGCGACCAAAGCCGCCACTGATGGCCGGGCCGGCACGGTCCTGACTGGTGCCCGTGGGGGCGCCCTGTGAGGTCACGCCGCTCGGCACCAGCCGGGCTCGCACTCGCAGGTTGGGCGCCACATTGGCGTCCAGCACCACGGCGTCACCGTCTTGCAGGCCGGAGGTCACCTCCACCTGTTCGAGGTTGCGCAGGCCCAGGCGCAAGGCGCGTTCGCGGGCCACGCCATCCTCGATCACCAGCACGGTGGCTTGTTGGTCGGTGGCCCCGGGGCGCAGGGCACGCAACGGCAGAACCCGGGCCGAGGCCCGCCGGCCCGTCACGACCTCGACCGACAAGGTCATGTCTTCGCGAAGGAAGGCGGGGCGGGGGCCGTCCACCACCAGGGTCACCTCGACCGCACCGCGCTCCGCATCCACGGCAGGTGCCAGGCGATCGATGTGCGCGGCAAAGGGCTGCGAGGGAAAGGCATCGGCCAGCACCTGGGCTTTCTGGCCGGGCGCCAGTTGACCCAGAAAACGCTCGTCCACCTGGGCCACGATCTCGATGGGCCCCTGGACCGACAGGCCCATCAGGGCTGTGCCCGCCTGCACGATCTGGCCGGCTTCAACCTTGCGGTCCAGCACCTGGCCGGCCGCAGGGGCCCGCACGGTGGTCTGATCCAGGCGAGCCTGAGCCACGGCCACCGCAGCCCGGGCCGCATCCAGCTGGGCCTGTGCGCCCACGCGCTCGCCGCCCTGGGCTGCGTTGGCCTGCACCTGCGCCCTGGCCGCATCCCGCTGGGCCCGAGCCACGTCCAGCGTCCGCTGTGATTCATCCAGCCGGGCCGGGCTGTAAAACTGCGCGGCCACCAGCTCGCGCACCCGGATCAGGTCACGCTCGGCGGCCAGCACCTGGGCCTGGGCCTGGGCCTGGGCCGCTTGGGCGTTGGGCAAGGCCAGCCCCTGCTGGCTGCTCAGGCGCCCTTGAGCTTGCGCCAGGTTGGCCTGTGCCTGGGCCAGGTTGGCACGGGCCTCGTCGGACTCCAGTTGCACCAAGGGGGCACCGGCCGCCACCGCATCGCCCTCGCGCACCAGCACGCGCGCCACACGGCCGGTGATGGTGGTGCCCACCTCGACCCGAGCGGGGGTCTCCACCCGGGCACTGAACTGCAAGGTGCGCAGCAAGGGCTGGGTCACGGCCTCAGTGGCGTCCACCGTCACTGCGCGCCATTCCAGCCAGGCGGCACCCGCCAGAACCACGGCGGCCAGAGCCAGCCACAGGCCATACCGACGCCAGGGTGCTTGGGGGGTTGCAGTCATTCAGTCGTCTCCATGCGGACGATTATGGACCGCCCAGCCAAAGGCCCTCGGGCGCCGTGGGTCAGCCTGGCGTGCCGCCCAGCGCCAGCACCTGGGCCTTGAGCGCTGCGTTCTCTGCGCGCAGTTCGGCAATGGTCTGCTTCAACTGGATCACGTCCACCTCGGCTGCGGCATCCCAGGGCGCCTGGCCGTCGGACGAAGCCTCGGTCGTCGATGGTTCGGGGGCCGGTCGGCTGGCCGCCTTGCTCTCGCGCACCTGGCGGGCCACTTGCTGCAACTGCTTCTTGCCGCCGGCCACGGCCGCCACTTGCTCTTGCGCCGGCAGGGAGGCCACGGCCGCCGCGGCATTGATGGAGACGGTGCCCGCCTTGACCGCTTCGACCAGTTCGGGCGCGGCCGTCTTCTGGATCTTCTCGATCTGGCTGACCGTGGTGGTGCTCAGGCGCGCGGCCCTGGCCAGGGCTTCACGACTGAGCACGGGCGCGGCGGGGGCCAAAGCATCGTCCTGGGCGGAGGCGTCTGCGGCATCGCCCCCGCTGGCAGGCGGATTCGAGGCGACCGATGCCAGTCGCGTCGACAGGATCTCCTTCTTGCGCAACGCCAGCACACCCCTTTGAAAATCCGACACGCTGCGGCGCCCCAGGTGCTGGTCGATCATCCACAGGTGCACATCGTCCATGGACTTGAAATGGGGGTTCTGCACCGTCTGAAAAGGCAGGCCGTGCTTGACGCAGATGCCATGCCGGTTGTGGCCATCGACCAGCACCTCGCCCCACAGCACCAAGGCATCGCGACAGCCTTCGGCCAAGATGCTGCGCTCCAGGGCCGCGTGTTCGTCGGGCGTGAGCGGGTCGATGTAGGCGCGCAGTTCGTCAAGGACCGTGATGTTCATGGCAAGCAGCAATCGGGCAGAGCAAGGGGCGCGCACCTTAACATGCGCGCCCGCTCCCAAACCCTTGCATCTGCATGTCCGGACTGTCAGATACACGACAGAAAAATCCCCACGTCTTAGGGACATCGCCCATCCGGCAGGGGTAAGCCCCGAGACGAGAGCGATCGCTTCCGTTCAAAGTGACTGCATCGACCCTCTCAACCCGATGGAGCACCCATGAACACACGTTCCCTGCTGCGCACCCTGACGCAGGCTGTTGGCATCACGCTGCTGACCGGCCTGGCCGCCCACGCCGCCTACTTCAAATGGGAGACGGTCGAATTGCCCGCCTCCAGCGGCGCCACCTGCGGCAACGGCACGCCCTACCGCTTCTTCGTCAACCGCACGCCCTTCACCAGCAAGACCGTGGTGATGTTCGAAGGCGGCGGCGCCTGCTGGGATCAGGGCGCCTGCAAGGGCGGCACCCTGCTCGATGCCGTCAACCCCGATGGCATCCCTGCCAACTACATGACCGACTGGGACCGTCAGGCCCACCTCGGCCTGGTCACCCCGTTCACCGCCCGCCTGCACCCGCTGACCTCGGTCCAGACGCAGGACTGGAACATCGTCTACGTGACCTATTGCACCGGCGACGTGCACACGGGCAACAAGGCAGCGGTCTACAACAACCAGGATCCTGCCAACCCCATGACCTACCAGCACAAGGGGGCAGTCAACGTCGAGGGCGTGGCCAAATGGATGGCCGCCAACCTCAGGCAACCCGACCACCTGCTGCTGACCGGTTTCTCGGCCGGTGGTGTGGGCTCGGCGGCCAACTACCCGATGTTCCGCAACACGGTCAAGCCCAAGAAAATGGCCCTGCTGGCCGACTCGGGCCCGCTGTTCTCGGTGCCACGCACGGCCACCCCGCAACAAGCACCCTCCGTCCTGTTGCACAACAAGATCCGTGATGTCTGGGGCCTGGACGGCACCAACGGTCTGGTCACCAAGCTGATCAAGCAGTACCCGACGGCTGGCAATGCCGACAACCTGGGCAGCATCAGCACCGGCCTGGGCAAGATCTTCCCCAACGACCGCATTGGCTATGCCGTCTTCCAGGAGGACACCAACTTCTCGGCCTTCTCGTACCAGAAGTTCTACCCCGAGATTGCCAACGCGGCCACCAACGACGAGCGCCTGTCCCTGCTCAACGTGAAGTGGCGCCAGGAGATCAAGCCCTGGATGGCCATGCTGGACACCCAACCCAACGTGGGCTACTACATCCCCAACAAGCGTGACATCAACGGCTCGCATTGCCTGACCATCCTCACCTTCGGTGGCACCAGCATCGTCGAGAAAAAGCTCAACTCGGTCGAGGTCTTCGTCAACAACCTGCTGGACGGCAAGGGCACGCCCATCCGCGCCTTCGAAGCCAACCCCACCTCGCAGCGTGTGTTGCTGAGCGACATGTTTGCCGACTGGATCGCTCCGCTGGTGCCTTGAAGTCACTCGCCACCACAGACAGGCCCTTCGGGGCCTGTTTTTTTGATGGGTGCATCCCACCGCCCTGGCTCAGCTCCGACAGACCAGGTCAGGCGAGGCGAGGCTCCCACCTTCCGGCACAATCCCCCTCCATGACCGAGGCCATTTCGCCAGACCTGAACGAATCGACCAGCTTCGAGGGCTACTTCCGCGACCCCACCGCGGCGCCCGGCCACCCGTTGGCCTGGACCTTGGGCCAGCGACTGGATGTGCTGGACGCGCTGCGGGGCCTCTTCAGCGGCCCCCAGGCCCTGGTGCAACTGCGCGTGTGGAGCTTCCTGACCCTGGCCAGCCAGCCGCAGGGGCGGCTGAGCCGCGACGACCTGCAACTGCTGTTCCACCAGGTCCTGCCTGAAGCGCTGGAGGGCGTGCTCAAGCGCCTGCGCGACCTGGACCTGCTGCAGTGGGAGGCCACCGCCCAGGACTACCGGCTCACGCCCCTGGCCCAGCAGGTGCATGGCCTGCTGGCGCCCCTGAGCAGCCAGCCCACCGAAGACGACGAAATGGGTGCCCTGCTGGCCCAGGTCGCTGGCGCCCAGCAACTGGGCCTGGTCGATGCCGCGCAACTGCAACACCTGCATGCCCAACTGGCCCGCCTGCACGACGACTTTGCCGAGGCCATTGCCAGCGGCTCGGAAGCACGCCTGCGCCTGGCCCAACCCCGCTTTGAGCGCGCCTTGACCTTGGTGGACCGGGCCGGCCAGGCTCTGACCGCCCTGATCCGTGCCGAGCACGACGACCCACGCCTGGAGCGCGCCGCCCGCGCCCTGGGCCAGGACCAGGCCCGCCTGCTGTCCATGGCCAGCCAGTTCACCCGGGCCCTGCAGCAGGCCGACCGCCAGCGCGTGACCCTGGGCTCCACCGGCCTGACCACCTCCGACGTGCGCGTGTGGCTGCAACAGCACCAGGCGCTGCACCAGTTGATGGATGGCGCCCTGAGCCTGGGCGTGCGCCCCGTGTTTGTCAGCCAGCATGACCTGGTCGACGTCACCGAAGGCGAGTTCGAACGCGACCGCCCCGACCCGACCCGCAGCACCGGCCTGCCGCCGCCCTCGGACGCCGCCACCGGCACCCTGGACGTGATGAGCCTGCCCGCCGAGCTGAGCGGCCTGATCGACCAGTTGCGCCAGTGGCAGGCCCACCCCGCGCCGCCCCTGCCTCAGGACGGCACCGAGGCGCCCGAGCCCCAGTTCCCCATGAGCGGCGCCATCCTGGGGGGCCGCTTTGCCCAGGCCGCCTACCGCCTGCAACTCATGCCCCTGCTGGGCGACGCCCAGGCCCAGACCCTCAAAGGCCAGACCGGCGACCTGGCCCGCCAGCCCTGGTCGCTGCACCTGAGCACCGAACACGAAGCCACGGACGACCGCGAAGTCGCCCTGATCAGCCGGGGCGTGCTGCGCCCCCTGGCGCCCCCCACCTCCGGATCCTGACCCATGAGCTCCACCCTGGACGACGCCGCCCTGCTGGCCGCCGAGCTGCTGGCCCGCCGCTGGCTGCCCCGTCAACACCCCAAGGTCAAACGCGCCCTGATCGACCACGACCTGTGGCAGGCCACGCAAGAGCGCCTGGCCCAGGTCGGCCTGCGCCTGATCGACAACCTCTACGCCGACCACGTCACCGTGGCCCTGATGCGCCCGGCCGAGGCCAGCGTCTTTGGCGAATCGGGCCTGAACAGCCACAACAACATCGACCTGCCGCGCGATGCCGTCTCGCTGCTGGTCGTGCTGTGGGCCCTGATCGTGCTGCCCAAGCGCGAGCGTCAGGCCGCCCGCGCCGCCAATGCCCACGCCACCGGCCAGAACGACATGTTCCCTGGCGACCGCCCCCTGCCCACGGCCGCCAGCGTCAGCCCTGTGGTGCCCTACCGCGCCCTGCTGGCCGACTTTGGCGTGCAACTGGGCAAAAAAACCCGCCTGGACACCAACCTCAAGCGCCTGGAGAACCACGGCTTCATCGTCCGCAAGGGCGAGGACATCCTCGAAGGCCCCCTGCTGGACCTGCTGCTGGACTACGACGCCCTGGCCCCCCGCATCCTGCAAGGCGCCCTGGCCGACGTGCTCAACAACGCCCGCCACCTGGCCCCCAATCTGCCCCGCATGACCGACGACGATGACGTTGAGGCGCTGGAGCCCCCCGCGAGCGACGAGGCCACCGCCGATGCCGAGCCCGACGCCACGGCCCCCGATCACCCCGCTGACGACTGACCCGCATGTTTCACCTGCAAAGCCTCGAACTGCTGCACTGGGACTACTGCCAGCGCCTGACCCTGCCCCTGGACGGCGCCATCGTCACCGTGGCCGGCCCCAACGGCTCGGGCAAGACCACGCTGCTAGACGCCATGCGCACCCTGCTCGGCCTGGACTGCTCGGGCGGGCGCAACTACAAGACCTACGCCCGACACGCCAATGCCGACAGCGCCTGGCTGCGCGCCACGGTCGACAACCGCCCCCGCAACCGCCAATCGTCCAACCGGCCCTTTGCGCGCTGCCTGCTGTACAGCGACACCGTCACCCTGGCCTGCCGCATCGACCGCAATGGCGGTGACTGGGTGCGCCGCTACGTCATGCTCGAAGGCGACGTCTCCATCGAGACCATGGTCGAGAAGCACGACAAGGACTGGATGGGCGTGGACAACTGGCGCAAACGCCTGGAAGGCGCCGGCCTGAGCCGCGCCATTGCCCGCGTGCTGGCCCTGGAGCAAGGCCAGACCGACCGCCTGTGCGAATACAGTCCCAAGGAATTGCTGCGCCTGGTCTTTGACGTCTTTGGCGACCAAGAGGTGCTGGACCGCTACGAAGAGGCCCGCAACCACCAGCGGCAACTGACGCAGGAGGTCGAATCGGCCGAGCGTGAGGTGTCCCACGGCAAGGCCCAGCGTGCCGAGCTGGAATCACGCGTCAACCTGTACCAGCAGTACCAGCTCAAGCTGGCCGAGCGCGAAACCCTGGCCACCGAAGTGGTGCCCGTGCTGGGCTGGCACGAAGAGCGCCGCCAGGTGGCCCACAAGCTGCGTGACCTGCACCGCCAGCGCCTGCAGTCCCAGACCGACCACCGCCGCCTGTCCGACCTCAAGGCCGAACTGCTGCAGGCCCTCAACGATCAAACCACCGCGGGCACCCGGGTTGACGAGCTGGAAGCGGCCACCCGCCAGGCCCGCCGCCAGCAGGACGACGCCCGCGAGGCCGAACGTCCCGTCGAGCTCCTGGTCAAACGCGCCGACGAGCTGGACCAGTTGGCCAACGTCGAAGGCAACACCGAACAGCTGGGCACCCTGCTCAAGGAACTGAGCGAGCAGGAACAGGCCCTGCAGACCCGCTGGCAGCGCGTGAGCGACCAGCGCCTGGAAGCCCAGCGCGCCCGTGACGGCCTCAAGGGCCAGCACGCGGCCCCACCTCCACCCGAGGTCACGCGGTTTCAGCAGACCCTCAAGAGTGCCGGCATTGGCCACCACCTGCTGGCCGACGTGATCGAGATCACCGACGAGCGCTGGCGTGCCGCCGCCGAAGGCGTGCTGCGCGGCAGCCGCTGGGTGGTCGTGCTCGAACAAAGCGGGCACGAAGCCCAGGCCATGGCCCTGGCCGAGCGCGAACGCTTTCGGCACTACGTGGTCGCCGACGTCGAACATGCCCCTGCGCAACCCGAGCGCGACACCCTGCTGTCCAAGCTGCGCTGGTCGGCCAAGGCCCCGCGCTGGCTGCTGCGCCAGCTGGCCCAGATCCAGTGCGTGGGCAGCACCGACGAAGGCGTGAAGCAAGGGGGCGAGTGGATCACCCCCGAGGCCTACCACCGCGACGGTCGCGGCGGCCGCAGCGTCTGGGTCGACCCCAGCCAGCACCAGTTCGGCGCCGCTGCCGTCGCAGCCCGCCGCCAGTCCATCGACGCCCGCCTGGCCTCGCTGGACGAACAACTCACCACCATCGCCCGCGAACAGGAAGTGGTGCAACGCCAGCTCAAGGCCGCGCGCCAGGCCGCCAAGGGCCACACCGCCGCGCAGGAGCTGGCCGAGCGCCAGTCCGAATTCAGCCAGGCCCGGCACACCCTGCCCGGCCTGCGCCAGGCCCGCATCGACGCGGGCAGCCGCTGGCAGGCGCTGGAGGCTGAGCACAAAGCCGCCATCGTCGGCAAGAACAACGCCGAGCACGCCTACCGCCAGGCCCAGGAACGCCTGGCCCACGTCGAGCAACGCCAGCAAGTGCACGGCCGCGACTGGGGCGACCGGCTGCGCGAGGTGCAGGCGCTGGCCCAGCCCCTGCAGCAGTTCAAGGCCCAGGTGCCCGCCCGCTGGCGACACCCGGACCAACTGGCCGCCCTGCAAAAACGCTACGGCAACGCCACCCAGGCCCGCCTGCGCCTGGAAGCCATCGAGCAGGAACTGGCCACCGGCCACTGGGAAACCGACCCCACCGTGCAGGAGCAGTTCACCTTGATGAACGCTCACGTGCAGCGCCAGGAAGACGAGCTCAACCAGCGCAAGGTCAGCAATGCCCAGGCGGGCATCGCCGTGGACAACGCCCGCGGCCGGTACACCGACGTGCTGCGCGTGACGGTGCGCCGCTACCGCAAGAACATCATCGAGCTGGGCCAACTGGCGGGCGTGGAGGTCAGCGCCGAGCTGCCGCACCTGGAGGGTGACGACACCCAGTTGCGCCAGGCCGAACTGCGCGTGCACTTCAACTTTGACGGCAAGGGCAGCATTGGCCTGAACGACGGCGAAGCCTCGGGCGGCCAGCAGGTGATCAAGTCACTGATCCTGCTGGTGGGCCTCATGAAGGACGAGGAATCCACCGCTGGTGGCTTTGTCTTCATCGACGAGCCCTTTGCCCACCTGGACGTGCGCAACATCCAGTTGGTGGGCCACTTCCTGCGATCGACCCGGGCGCAGTACGTGCTGACCACCCCGATCACGCACAACGTGGAGGTGTTCGAGCCCGCCGACATCACGCTGGTGACCTCCAAAAAGGCCAAGGGTGCGCGCTGGGCTCCACCGATTGGCGTGCTGCAACGCCGCCCACCCACCCCGGTGATCTGAACGATCACACGACCAACAAAAAGCGCCCCGAAGGGCGCTTTTTTCATGGTCGCAAGGACCAAGGGGCTGAATCAACCCAGGCGCTTGCGAGCACCCATGACACCCATCAGGCCCAGACCGCCCAACAGCAAAGCCACCGAGCTGGGCTCAGGAATGCTGGTGGGGATGGCGTAGATGCTGCCCTGATACATGCTCAGGCCCGGCAGGACCGAGCCCTTGACCGTCAAGGTATGAACACCAGCGGCAAGCGGACCAAAGTCAAAGCCAAAACCCGTCGTGGTGGGCGTGAACGGACCGGTGTCAAAACCATCGATCAGCACTTGAGCGAAGGTGATGGAGCCGAACAGCTCGCTGACCGAACCATACACATTGGCGGTCGAAGCCAACGAGAAGGTGTAGCTGTCAGTGAAGGTCTTGGGGTGCAAGGCCAGCACGGAACTGGCGAAATGCTCCGGGAACAGGCTCAAGGTGCCCAGGTTGCCGCCTGGAAAAGTCACCGTGGCCTGCGATGCGCTCACGGCCATCATGGTGGCGGCGGCGGCAACAAAACGATTGAATTTCATGGGATCCCCTGGAAATGATTGGCGGTCATCACAGACGAAACACGCTCTATGCGCATCTCAAATCCACAACTCAAGGCCCTGACTCATTTATAGGGTATCCCAGACCTGCTCATCACCCCCCGAATGAGGGGGAACAAAGGAAAAATTCCAAAAAAAACGACGGCCCCGAAGGGCCGTCGCAGATACCGATGGGGAAATCGGACTTTTCGATCAGGCTGCCAGGCGCTGCTCGATCTTGGCCTTGGTGGCCGGCATTTCAGCGGGCAGGTGATAGGCCAGCTGGGTGAACAGCTCTTCGTGCAGCTTGAGCTCTTGCGTCCAGGCGGCTGCGTCCACGCCAATGACCGACTGGAACTGCTCTTGCGTGAAGTTCAGGCCCTTCCAGTTGAGGTCGCCGTAGCTGGGGCTGATGCCGAAAGCGTTTTCCACACCCTTGGCGGTGCCGCCGATGCGGCCCAGGATCCATTCCAGCACGCGCATGTTCTCGCCGTAGCCAGGCCACACGAACTTGCCGTCGGCGCCCTTGCGGAACCAGTTCACGCAGTACACCGGCGGCGCCTTGTGGCCAGCGGCTTGCAGCTTGCCACCCACATCCAGCCAGTGCTGGAAGTAGTCCGACATGTTGTAGCCCATGAAGGGCAGCATGGCAAATGGGTCACGGCGGACCACACCTTGCGCGCCAAAGGCAGCGGCGGTGGTCTCGGAGCCCATGGTGGCCGCCATGTAGACGCCCTCGACCCAGTCGCGGGCCTCGGTCACCAGAGGCACGGTCGTCGAGCGACGGCCGCCAAAGATGAAGGCATCGATGGCCACGCCGGCGGGGTTGTCCCACTCGGGATCCAGGGCGGGGTTGTTCGTGGCAGCGACCGTGAAGCGGGCGTTGGGGTGAGCCGCCTTGGCGCCGGTTTCCTTGGCGATCTGGGGCGTCCAGTCCTTGCCTTGCCAGTCGATCAGGTGGGCAGGGGGCGTGTCGGTCATGCTCTCCCACCACACGTCGCCGTCGTCGGTCAGGGCCACGTTCGTGAAGATCACGTCGCGGTTGAGCGAGTTCATGCAGTTCAGGTTGGTCAGCGTGTTGGTGCCAGGGGCCACGCCAAAATAACCGGCTTCGGGGTTGATGGCGTACAGCTTGCCGTCGGCCGCAGGCTTGATCCAGGCGATGTCGTCACCGATGGTGGTGACCTTCCAGCCGTTGTAGCCCTCGGGCGGGATCAGCATGGAGAAGTTGGTCTTGCC
>DAORJC010000006.1:0-41493 GCA_035438885.1 Aquabacterium sp.
CATCGGCCGGTGTGGCGGCCGGGGGGCGGAGGGGGGTCAAGGACGAAGGGGGCACGGTGCAACAGCAGGTGAGGGCGGGTGAGGGCAGGGCACTAAAATGCCCTGATTATTCCACGCAGCTACCCTGCCACGCCGTCCATGTCTCCCTCACTTGCTGCCACGCCCATTCACTGGCCCGATGCCCAGCGCCAACAGGCTTTCCAGACCTGGTTGGCTCAGGTGGCGCCCGAGCACGGCCTGTGGGTCGATTCGGTGACGTCGGCCAGTGCCGATGCCAGCTTCCGGCGTTATTTCCGGATCCGGACGCAGGGTGGCGGTACGCTCATCATCATGGACGCGCCGCCGCAGCACGAAGACTGCCGCCCCTTTGTCAAGATGGCCCGCCTGCTGGTGGAGGGGGGCGTCAACGCCCCGCGCATCCTGGCCTGGGACGAGGCCCAAGGCTTCATGCTCCTGAGCGACCTGGGCACGCACACCCTGCTGTCAACCCTGGTGCCCGAGGCGGAGCCTTGGTCCGCGCAGGACCGCGACAACCTGGCTCGCTACCACGCGGCCTCGGACGAGCTGATCCGGCTTCAGGGCCTGGCCGTGCAGGACCAGGTGCCCCCCTATGACGAGGCCTTGCTGCAACGCGAGCTGGACCTGCTGCCCCAGTGGTACCTCACGCAGCTGCGCGGTCTGACCCTGAACGAGCACCAGGAAAAGGCCATGGCCCGCTGTTTTGCGGCCATCAAGGCCCAGGTGCTGACCCAGCCTTGTGTGCTGGTGCACCGCGACTTTCACAGCCGCAACCTGATGGCCGATCCGGCCGATCCCAAGGCCGTGCCGGGGGTGATTGATTTTCAGGATGCGGTATGGGGCCCGATCACGTATGATCTCGTGTCTCTGATTCGGGATGCCTACGTCACGTGGGACGAAGAACGCCAGATCGACCTGGCCATCCGTTACTGGGAAAAAGCCCGCCAGGCCGGTCTGCCGGTGCGCGAGGACTTTGGCGAGTTCTGGCGTGATCTGGAGTGGATGGGTCTGCAGCGCCACCTCAAGGTGCTCGGCATTTTCGCGCGGCTGGCGTTGCGCGATGGCAAGCAGCAGTACCTGGACGACATTCCCCGCGTGTGGCGCAGCGCCCATCAAGTCTGTGCACGCTACCAGGGACTGGGGCCACTGGCCGCCTTGCTTGAAGCAGCGGAAACCAAGACCCTGGGCATTCAGCGCCAGACCGGTTATACCTTTTGATATTACGCTGCCAGGCTGTGGGGTCTGGCGCCAACATGGGGCAACATGAGCTCTGACATGTCCGACATCGCTGTGAATCCTGAAGTGGCCGAGGCTGCTGTGGCAGCCATCCCCGAAGCACCCGCCCGCTTCGACACCCTCCCGCTGGATCCCAAGATCCTCAGCGCCATCGCGTATCCCACGATGACGCCGATCCAGGCCAAGGCCATCCCCCTGGTCCTGGCCGGACGCGACGTGATGGGCGCCGCCCAGACCGGCACTGGCAAGACCGCGGCGTTCTCCATCCCGCTGCTTCAGAAGATGATGAAGCACGAGAATGCGAGCATGTCGCCGGCGCGCCACCCGGTGCGCGCCATCGTGCTGGCGCCCACGCGCGAGCTGGCCATCCAGGTGGCCGAGAACGTCAAGACCTACGCCAGCAAGTGCAACCTGCGCTCGGCCGTGGTGTTTGGCGGCATGAACATGAAAGAGCAGACGGTCGAGCTCAAGGCCGGTGTCGAGGTGCTGATTGCCACCCCGGGCCGCCTGATCGACCACATCGAGGCCAAGAACTGCAACCTGTCCCAGGTGGAGTACGTGGTGCTCGATGAGGCCGACCGCATGCTGGACATCGGCTTCCTGCCGGACCTGCAGCGCATCCTGAGCTACCTGCCCAAGACGCGTCAGACCCTGCTGTTTTCGGCCACGTTCTCGCCCGAGATCAAGAAGCTGGCGCAAAGCTACCTGCAGGACCCGGTGCTGGTCGAAGTGGCCCGTCCCAACCAGACGGCCACCAACGTCGAGCAGCGCTTTTACCGCGTCGATGACGACAACAAGCGCCACGTGATCCGCCAGATCCTGCGTGATCGCGACATCAAGCAGTCCATCGTCTTTGTCAACTCCAAGCTGGGTGCGGCCCGACTGGCGCGCACGTTCGAGCGTGACGGTCTGCGCACCACCGCCCTGCATGGCGACAAGTCGCAGGACGAGCGCATGAAGGCGCTGGATGCCTTCAAGCGCGGTGAGTTTGACCTGCTGGTGGCCACCGATGTGGCCGCGCGTGGCATCGACATCGCGGCCCTGCCGGCGGTGTTCAACTTTGACATCCCCTTCAACGCCGAAGACTACGTGCACCGCATTGGCCGCACAGGTCGTGCGGGCGCTTCGGGGCTGGCCGTCTCGCTGGTGTCGGGCTCTGACGCCCGCCTGATGGGCGACATCGAAAAGCTGCTCAAGAACAAGGTCAATGTCGAGACCTTCGAGCTGGAAGGCGGGGCCACCGAGCGTCGTCCCACCTTCCGGCGCGAGCGTGACGATGAGCGTCCTGCCGCAGGGCCTTCCTCGCGTGAAGGTCGCGAAAGCCGTGAGGCACCGCCCCGTGGCGAGGCCCGTCCGGTGCGCACGGCCTCACCTCGTCGCTCCAGCGATCCCTTCTTTGACAAGCCGTATGAGCCTGATCCTTCAGCCGATCCGGTCTGGGAAGACAAGCCGATGTCCACGCCGACACCCGACGGCGCTCAGGGCCCGTCCCACTTTGTCAAACCCAAGCGCAAGGTGGCATCGCTACTGGGTGGCTCCGGTGGTTTGAGCGGCAAATAAGCCGGCTTTCGCCCGAGGGGGCGTGCCCCCTCAGGGCAGCTCCACCGCCCCCATGCGGGCGGCCACGGTGGCGGCCCGGCCGCTGACGTAGGCGGAGCGGGGGTTCTTTTCAAAGCGCTTGGGCGCGGGCAGCATGACCGCCAGTCGGGCCGCCTGAAAGCCGCTGAGCTGGCTGGCATCGACACCGTGGTAGTGGCGTGAGGCCGCCTGGATGCCAAAGACCCCTTCACCCCATTCGACGTTGTTGAGGTAGATCTCCAGGATCCGGTCCTTGCTGAGCAGCCCCTCCAGCATGAAGGTGATGACGAACTCCTGACCCTTGCGCATGAAGTTGCGCTCCGAGCTCAGGAACAGGTTCTTGGCCAGTTGCTGCGTGATGGTCGAGCCTCCCACCACCTTGGGCACGGTGTTCAGCGCCGATGGGGCCTCCGGGATCGGGCGGCCCCGTTTTTTGGCGCGTGCCACGGCTCGTTCATGGCGCTCTTGCGCCCGTTTCTGCTGGGCCTGAACCCGCTGCTGTGCGCGGTTGTTGCGGTCCCAGGCCTTTTCAATGGCATCCCATTCGACACCACTGTGGTCGGCAAAGCCCGCGTCTTCAGAGGCGATCACGGCACGCCGGGCATGGGTGCTGATCTGGGCTTCATCGCGCCATGCCTGAGACCAGACGATCTGACCTTGCTCACGCAGCAGGCGGCTCATCTCCGAGCGCTGGAAGGTGGTCGACTGAGGCGCCAGCACGTTCATCAGGGCAATGCGCAAGGCAAAGTAGCCTTGCAGGCTCAAGCCGGCCAGCGCGAGCAGCAGGATCACTCGCCAGAACTGCTTGATCATGGGTGAGCGCCTTCAGCGTGCAGTTGGGTGCGCAACGCGCTCAGCACCGGGGCGGTGTCGGGGCGGATGCCTCGCCACAGGGCAAAGGCCTCGGCCGCCTGCTCCACCAGCATGCCCAGGCCGTCGCGGCCTTGCGCGCCGTGTTGCTGCGCCCAGTCCAGGAAGGTCTGGGCAGCCGGGCCGTACATCATGTCCAGGGCCAGGCTGCCGGGTTTGAGCACGTTGGCGGCCACCGGCACGCCCGAGCCCGCCAGGCTGGCCGCGGTGCCGTTGATCAGGACGTCAAAGCCTTCGCCGGGGTCGCTCAGGGTGCGGGCGCTCAGGCTCACGCCGTGCGCCTGAGCCAGTGCCGCATGCCGCTGCACCAGGGCCTGGGCCTTGTCCACCGTGCGGTTGGCCACGACCACTTCCTGAGGGCCTTGTTCAAGGATCGGACCCAGCACACCGGCGCTGGCGCCTCCGGCGCCCAGCAGCAGCACGCGGCGGCCCCGCAAAGGCACACCGGCATTGACGGTGATGTCGCGCACCAGGCCCAGGCCATCGGTGTTGTCGGCCAGCCAGCCGCCGTGGGCCTCGGTGTCAAAGCGCAGGGTGTTGGCGGCTTGGGCCAGTTCGGCCCGAGGGCTGCGCCGGGTGGCCAGCTCGAAGGCTTCGAACTTGAAGGGCACGGTCACGTTGCAGCCCTTGGCGCCCTGGGCGGCAAAGGCCTGGACGGTGGGCACAAAGGCCTCGAGCGGGCACAGCAGACGACCATAGTCCACGGCCTGGCCGGTCTGTTGGGCAAAGAGGGCGTGGATGGCGGGTGAGCGGCTGTGGGCCACCGGGTTGCCCGCCACGGCGTAGCGATCTGGGGTCTGAGGAGGCATGGGTGTGGGCGCGATCAAGGGGTTGGAGCCTGGGTGCTGGTCTCCAGACCGGCCTCCCGTGTGAACTTGAAGCGCGAGGAGATGAGGATGAGGTCGTGTCCAGCCCGCACGTCTTCCGGCACCACGCCAAAAGGCCCGGCCCGTTTGACGATCAGGGCCGCGCGCTTGTCCAGCTTGGCATTGCCCGAGCTGCGCGTGACCACGGTGTTCTGAACCTCGCCCTGGCGATCCAGCCAGACCTCCATGACCAGGTCGCCATACAGTTTGCGGCCGTCGGCGGTGGGGAAGTACTCCGTGCCGGCTCGCTCCACCAGGGTGCGAAAGTGGCTGTAGTACATCGCATCGGTCGACTTGAGGGTGGCCGGGCTGATGTAGCGCTTTTTGGGGCGGGCGTTTTCTTCGCGGATGCGCTTTTCGATCTCGGCCAGCAGTTCGGTCAGTTGCCGGCGCCGTTCTTCTTCGGAGCGGGCCGCCGGTGTGGCGGGGGCCTGGTTGCGCTGCGGCGGGGGCAGGGCGGCCAGTTCGTCGCGCACCTGAGAGAGCAGTTGCTGCTGTTCGGACTGCATCTGCTCGATCATGCGGCGGGTTTCGTCCAGCGAGTCCCCCAGGGCGCTGCTGGGCGCGGGTGGCAGCGGCGAGGTGGCCCGGCCCGCATCGGCATCGCCACCACCGGCCAGGTTGGCCTGGGCCAGCGCCTGGGCCTTGTCGGGCTTTTGGTCACTGGCCGAGTTGACCAGGATCACCTCCAGGGGCGTGTCCTTGAACACCCGGTTGAAGCCCTCCGGGTCGACAAACCGAACCGTCAGCAAGACCCCATGAACCACCACGGAGGCGATCAGGGTCTTGTGCAGCAAGGTCAGTCGGGCGGCGGCTTCTCTCAGGCGTGACAGCATGGGCAGGGCAGGCTTTCGGAAGGTGCAAAAAGTGCAGCAGGTCAGGCCGCAGGGACCGTGGGCGCTGGCGCATCACCATCGTTGAGGTCGATGGCCAGGGTCAGCGGTCCTGCATTGTCCAGCACCTCGCTGTCGTCCTCGCCTTCGGCATCACCCTCGGTGGTGGCGCTTTGGTCATCCAGGCGCGTGATCAGGCTGGCGTGCAGGTCCAGGGTCAGCTCGTCGATGCCGGTGATGCGCACGCGCACCTTGGCATGGCGGGGCAGTGACTCGCAGCCCAGAGCCTTGAAGACCAAGGGCAGGGTGTCGGCGCGCACCAGGCCATTGATCATGACGGCGCAGTCCAGCTCCGTGATGCCTTGCTGCTGCAGGTACTTCAAGGTCCAGTAACGCTCCATGGCCGACTGGAAGCCGTTGTAGGTGCTGTAGGCCGTGTCAAAGTTGGAGATGACGGCAAACAGCTCGGCATCCTTGGGCTTGAACGGCGCCACCAGGGCGGCGGTGCGGCCGTTCTTGGCGCAGGCCACGATCTGCCACTGGTTGACCAGGTCGACATAGCGGCGCAGCGGCGAGGTGGCCCAGGTGTACTGCGCCACACCCATGCCGGCATGCGGGGCGGGTTTGGTGCTCATGCGCACCTTGATGCCGGGCTGCAGGCTGGCCTGGCTGCGGTAGATGCCGGGCACACCCAGTTCGGCCAGCCAGCCACCCCAGGTGCTGTTGGCCAGGATCATGGCCTCGGCCACGATCAGGTCCAGCGAGGAGCCCCGCTGGCGCGTGCCGATGAGGACCTGCTCCATCCCGGTGGGCTCGATGCCATCGCTCATGGTGTTGGCGCCGGCCTCGTTCATCAGCTTGAACGTGTAGTCCGGGCGGGTGAAGTTCTCGGGCTTGCCACGCACTTCTTCACGCTTGAGCTTGAGGTGTTTGGCCAGACGGAAGGCAAAGGCCAGTTCGGCCGCGTGGGCGTAAGCGGCGGGGGCCTCGCCGGTCAGGGTGGCATCGGTGATGACGCCGTCGAGCTGGTCGTGGCGCAGGTTCGAGGCAATGGGCACCCGCTCCAGCCGTGTCTCGCTGCCCTTGACGGCCAATGTCGCTTCGTCAAAGCTGACGTACAGCGAGACCGCCGGGCAATCGCGGCCCTCTTGCAGGGTGTAGCTCTGCACGACGTCATCGGGCAGCATGGTGATCTTGTGGCCGGGCATGTACACGGTGGACATGCGGTGGCGCGCCACCTGGTCCACCGGCGAGCCCGGCGCAATGGCCAGGCTGGGCGCGGCGATGTGGATGCCGTAGACCACGGTGCCGCTGCCCAGGCCCTGCACGGACAGGGCATCGTCGATCTCGGTGGTCATCGAGTCGTCAATGGAGAAGGCCTGCACCGTAGCCAGGGGCAACTCGTCCTTGATGGGGGGCGCTTCCAGGGGGGGGAAGCCCGCACCCTTGGGGAAGTTCTCGAACAGGAAACGCTTCCAGTGGAACTGGTAGGGGCTGTCGATGGCGCCGGCATCCTTGAGCAGGTCCAGGGGCGCGCGCTGCGTGGCCTTGGCGGCCTCGACCACGGCCTTGTATTCGGGGCCGTTCTTGTCGGGTTTGAACAGGATCTTGTAGAGCTGATCCTTGATGGCCTGGGGGCACTGGCCCTGGGCCAGCTCTTCGCCCCATTGCTGGATCTGCTGGGCTTGTTGCTTTTTGCGCTCGATGGCGACCAGGGCCTGTTTGAGGATGTCCTCGGGCGCCTTGCGGAAGCGGCCCTTGCCGCGCCGGTGGAAATAATGCGGCGCCTCAAAGATGCGGGTGAGCATGGCGGCCTGCTGCACGGCGGTGGTGGCGCTGCCGTAGTACTCGCTGGCCAGGTCCTCAAACCCGAAGTCCTCTTCAGGGGCGACCTCCCAGATCAGGTCCAGGTCGATCTCGGCGGCCAGGGCGGGGGCCTGCGCCAGCAGCTCGGTGGGCGAGGGCTTGGCAAACTTGATCAGCACATTGGCGGACTTGACCTTCACGCGTTTGCCCGATTCCAGCTCGATCTGCATCGAACTGTCGGCTTCGGTCATCACGCGGCCGGCGAGGAATTTGCCAGTGTCATCAAAAAGGGCGTAGGTCAATTCAGGCACCTGGGCGGGCAGCGGCCCCAAGGTCGGGCTGGATCAGCCCTGTCTGGCAGCCGGGCTCACCATCGTTGGAGAGGTCGGAGACCGTCGCCCCACGCTCAAGCGGGGCCCGGTCAGGAATGGCAGATTATCTCGCGGCGGCGCCCTGGCGGGACGGCTGTTGCGTCAAAGTCCGATGGCGGCCAGCAGGTCGGGCAGGTGATCTTCAAAATCGGTCACGGCATGGTCGCTGCCATCGAGCAGTTTGATGCGTGCGCCTTCGTAGTGGGAGACCATTTCGTGCCAGTCCAGCACCTCGTCGCCCTCGGCGATCAGGGCCCAGTAACGGTCGGGTCGGGTGATGGGGTAGGGGTTCAAGGCCTCGAACTCGGTGATGAATTCGGGGCGGAAGAAGAACTGGTCCTCCGGCTGGTGGTACGAGGTCTGCAGGCCGATGTGGCGGGCCAGGTCGCGCGCGGGCGCCACGGCCGGGTTGATGACGGCGGCACGGCACCCCAGTTTCTCGGCCATGACGGTGGCATAAAAGCCACCCAGCGAGGAGCCGATGATGACGGTCTCGCTCACGGGCCAGTCGGCGACCAGCCAGGTCAGCTCCTGCACGGTCTGACTGGGTGAGGGCGGCAGCGGTGGGCAGACCCAGGTCAGGTTGCGGCCCTGGGCCTTGAGCTCGGCCACGTGGCGGGCCAGGCGCTGGGCCTTGGCAGATCGGGGGGACGATCGAAAGCCGTGGAGGTAGAGGAGGTGGGTGGGCGGTTTCATGGCACCTGGGTTTCGGCTTGACCCCGAGGTGGGGTGGAGGCTTGTCACAAAGCTGTCAGCAATGAGCCAATAGGATCACGGCCATTGTCGCCCTGTTCCGAAGGCGGCGCAAAGGATGCTCCCCTTGGCGCTTGTGGCAAGGCGCGCGGCGGCGGGGCTTTCTGAGTCTGACCATGCCAAGGCCATGTCACTGCCCTGGTGAAACAATCGCTGTAAGCTGTCGCCATGCCAATCATCTTCAAATCCAAGGCCACGGGCGACTTGCTCATGCTCACGGCGCATGCCGGTGCTCTGCTGGGCAGCTTGGGCAAAAGCGTTTCGGGCCCGGGCGTCCTGACGGTCGAACAGATGCCCGACGCGCTTGCCGTGCTGAAGTCGCTCGACGATGGGGTGCCCCACAGGGGTGAAAGTGCCGACGATGACGAGGCGCCCCCCGCGCTCATGGACGAACCCGTGTCGTTGCGCAAGCGCGCGGTCCCCCTGGTTCGCATGATCGAAGAAGCACTGGCCGCTCGCGAGCCCGTCGTCTGGGGCGTCTGAAGTCCATGCACGACGACGTCACGCGCCTGGTGATGGTTCGCCACGGCGAGACGGCCTGGAACCGCGAAACCCGCATCCAGGGCCACACCGACATCCCCTTGAGCGAGCACGGCCGCTGGCAGGCCCGGCAAGTGGCTCGGGCCCTGGCCGACGAGGGCCTGCACGCCATCTACAGCAGTGACCTGATGCGTGCGGCCGACACGGCGCTGGCCGTGGCAGAGGTTTGCGGCCTGCCATTGCAACTGGATCCGCAACTGCGTGAACGGCACTTCGGCATCTTTGAGGGCCTGACCCACGACGAGATCATGTCCCGCCACCCCCAGGAGGGGCGTCGCTGGCGCGAGCGTGATCCTGAGTACGGCCCGCAGGGCGGCGAGACCCTGACGGACTTTTATGACCGCGTGGTGGGCGCGGCCTTGCGGCTGGCCCAGGCCCACCGCGGGCAGACCATCGCCCTGGTGGCCCATGGTGGCGTGCTCGATTGTTTTTACCGGGCGGCCACCCATGTGGGCTTGACCACGCCCCGCTCCTGGAAGATCACCAACGCCAGCGTGAACCGGCTGATCCTGACCGACCAGGGCTTTGGCCTGGTGGGCTGGGCCGACACCCGTCACCTGGAACAGGAAGGTCAGGCCGCGATGGACGAGGTCTCGGACGGCACGGTCAACGGCGGTCTCAACCCGGCCATGTAAGTGTCCAGCGACTGTTCGCCCGAGGCCAACAGGGGGAACAGGCTGGCGTCCAGCATCCACAACTCGATCAGGCCACTGACCAACGCGGTCAGGCCCACGGCCACGGCGCGTGCGTCCGGCACCGGTCGGATCAGCCCCATGGTCTGCGCCTGGCGCACGGCCGATTCGATGTGGGCACGGCAGGACAGGTGCACCTCCAGGTGGCGGGCACGTGCGGCATCCAGTTCGGCCACGAACTCGGCCTTGCGGGTGGCCACGTACAGCACCCGGCGGGTGCGTTCGTCGTTCTGGATGAGCGCCAGGGCGCCCAGCAGCACCGCTCGGATCTGGCCAATGGGGTCCTTGTCCGGCTGGCTGCTCAGACTGCCGATGGCCTCTTCCATCGGGAACACGGCACGGTCCATCATGGCGTTGAACAGATCGGCCTTGTCCTTGAAGTGCCAGTACACCGCGCCTCGGGTCACGCCGGCCGCCTGCGCCACGTCCTGCAGCGAGGTCCGCGAGACGCCCTTGAGTGCAAACAGGTGCTCGGCCGCATCAATCAGTGCGGCGCGGGTCTGTTGTGCATCTTCTTTGGTTCTGCGCATGCGGGATCGAAATGCCAAGTGCCTCGGTAGGGGCATTGTGACGCATTCGTGGCTATACATGCATGGTTGTATGTATAGTAGGGTCAATAGTTGACTGAGCAAATACCTTGAGGTGTCCATGCCGCATCCGATGATCCCCACCCAATCCCGTCTGGCCCGTTGGGCCGGTGTCTCGGCCTGCGCGCTGATGTTGCTGGCCCTGGAGGGGTGTGGCGACAAGGGTGCTGCCCCAGGGGCTGCAGGTGCTCCCCAGATGCCGCCGGCAGAGGTGGGCGTGATCACGGTGCAGCCGGGCAGCGTGCCGGTCATCACCGAGTTGCCAGGCCGCCTGGAGGCCTCCCGGGTCGCCCAGGTGCGGGCCCGTGCGGCCGGCATTGTGCAGAAACGGTTGTTCACCGAAGGCTCGGACGTCAAGGCCGGTCAGCCCCTGTTCCAGATTGACGCCAGCACCTACCAGGCCACGCTGTCCAGCGCGCAAGCCGCTCAGGCCAAGGCCGAGGCCAACCTGACCCAGGCCACGGCCCTTCTGGATCGCTACAAGCCTCTGCAGGCCGCTAAGGCCATCAGCCCGCAGGAATTCCTCAACGCCCAGGTGGCGCAGCGTCAGGCCCAGGCCGACGTGGCCGCCACGCAGGCCGCCGTTCAGACCGCCCGCATCAACCTGGGCTATGCCTCCGTGACGTCGCCGATCGCCGGTCGCATCGGGCGTGCCCTGGTGACCGAAGGCGCGCTGGTCGGGCAGGGCGAGGCCACGCCCCTGGCCGTGGTCCAGCAGGTCAACATGCTCTACGTCAACTTCACGCAGCCCGCCACCGAGGTGGTCCGCCTGCGCCAGGCGCTCGCCAATGGCACCCTCAAGCGCGCTGGCGCCGATGCCGCCAGCGTTCGCGTGGTGCTGGACGATGGCAGCGAGTACCCCTTGCCCGGCAAGCTGCTGTTCTCTGACTTGAGCGTGGACGCCAGCTCCGGTCAGGTTGCCCTGCGTGCCGAGCTTCCCAACCCGCAAGGCCTCCTGCTGCCCGGCATGTATGTGCGGGTGCGCCTGGAGCAAGCCCAGGTCGATGGGGGCATCCTGCTGCCCCAGCAGGCCGTCACCCGCGGCTCCCAGGGCGACACCGTCATGGTGGTCGATGCCCAGGGCAAGGTCACGCCCCGTCAGGTCAAGCTGGGCGGCGCCAAGGGCAGCCAGTGGGTCGTGCTCGGGGGCTTGAACCCCGGCGAGCAGGTCATGGTCGATGGCTTCCAGAAAATGATGAACCCCAAGGCGCCCGTCAAGGCCGTGCCATGGCGCACGCCGGCTCAAGGCGCCGCCATGGGGGCACCGGCTGCTGCTGGACCTTCAGCCGCCGCTTCTCGCTGAAAGGGGCGTCTTCATGTCACGCTTCTTCATTGACCGCCCCATTTTTGCGTGGGTGATTGCGCTGTTCATCATCGTCTTCGGCGGCGTGGCGATCACGCAGTTGCCGATCGCGCAGTACCCCACGGTGGCGCCCCCGTCCGTCGTCATCAGCACCACCTACCCTGGCGCCTCGGCCAAGACCCTGGACGAGAGCGTCATCAACGTCATCGAGCAGGAACTCAATGGCGCGCCCGGACTGGCCTACATGGAATCGGTCAGCCAGGCCAACGGCACGGGCTCCATCACCGTCACCTTCGAGACCGGCACCAACATCGACCTGGCCCAGGTCGAGGTGCAGAACCGCCTGGCCCGCGCCACCCCCCGTCTGCCCGCTGCCGTGACGCAGCAGGGCGTCAGGGTTGACAAGTCGCGCGCCAACATCCTGATGTTCGTGATGCTGTCGTCCACCAACCCGGCCTACGACCCGGTGGCCCTGGGGGACTACGCCTCACGCAACCTGGTGCCTGAGATGCAGCGCGTGCCCGGCATCGGTCAGGTCACCATGTTCGGCACCGAGCGTGCCATGCGCATCTGGGCCGACCCGGCCAAGCTGGTGTCCTACGGCCTGAGCATGAACGACATCAACAACGCCATCCGGGTCCAGAACGCCCTGGTGCCCGCAGGTGGCATTGGTGAGCGACCTCATGCGGGTGAGCCCTCCATGTCGGCCACCGTGGTGGTTTCCGGCCAGCTCACCAACACTGAGCAGTTTGGCAACATCGTGCTGCGCGCCAAGGCCGACGGCTCGACCGTTCGCCTCAAGGACGTGGCCCGCATCGAGCTGGGTGCCCAGAGCTACGGCACCTATGCCCGCCTGAATGGCAAGCCCGCGCTGGGCATGGGCCTGCAGCTCTCGCCCACGGCCAACGCCCTGGCCACGGCCACGGCGGCCAAGGCCCGCCTGGAAGAGCTGCGCCTGTACTTCCCGTCCGGCGTGGATTACTCCGTGCCCTATGACACCTCGGGCTTCATCAAGCTGTCCATCACCCAGGTGGTTCAGACGCTCTTCGAGGCCATCGCCCTGGTCTTCCTGGTGATGTTCCTGTTCCTGCAGAACTGGCGCTACACCCTGATCCCAACCCTGGTCGTGCCGATCGCCCTGCTGGGCACCTTCGGGGTGATGTCGGTGTTCGGCTTTTCCATCAACGTGCTGACCATGTTCGGCATGGTGCTGGCGATCGGCATCCTGGTCGACGATGCCATCGTGGTGGTGGAGAACGTCGAGCGCATCATGGTCGAAGAGGGGTTGCCGCCCCTGGCTGCCACGCGCAAGGCCATGGGTCAGATCAGTGGCGCCATCGTGGGCATCACGGTGGTGCTGGTGTCGGTGTTCATTCCCATGGCCTTCTTTGCGGGCTCGGTGGGCAACATCTACCGCCAGTTCTCGCTGTCCATGGTGGCCTCCATCCTGTTCTCGGCCTTCCTGGCCTTGACGCTGACGCCTGCGCTGTGCGCCACGCTGCTCAAGCCGGTGCCTGCGGACCACCATGAAAAGACCGGCTTTTTTGGCTGGTTCAATCGGGCGTTCAGCTCGACCACGCATGGCTATGAAAGCTGGGCCGCTCGCCTGGTCAGGCGCGGCGGCCGCACCCTGGTCATCTATGGTGTGATCCTCGCCGCCGTGGGCTGGATGTACGTGCGCATGCCGTCCTCCTTCCTGCCCGAGGAAGATCAGGGCTCCCTGATCGCCCTGGTGCAACTGCCCGCAGGCGCCACGACCCACCGCACCGAAGACGTGATGAAGCAGGTCGAGAACTTCTTCCTCAAGCAGGACGAGGTCAAGTCGGTCGTCGGCGTGGTGGGCTTCAGCTTCTCGGGCATCGGGCAGAACGCTGGCCTGGCCTTTGTGACCCTCAAGGATCACAGCGAGCGCTCAGGGGCCGACCACACCGCTCAGGCGCTGGCCAAGCGCGCCTTCGGGGCCCTGATGGGGGTGCGCGATGCCTTCATCTACCCGCTGGTGCCGCCGCCCATCATGGAGCTGGGCAACGCCACCGGCTTTGCCGTGCGCCTGCAGGACCGCGCCGGCCTGGGGCATGAGGCCTTGCTGGCTGCTCGCAACCAGATGCTGGGCATGGCCATGCAGAGCAAGATCGTCACCGGCCTGCGCCCTGAAGGTCTGGAAGATGCGCCGCAGTTGCAGGTCGACATCGACCGCAACAAGGCCAACGCCCTGGGGGTGAGCTTCGATGCCATCAGTGCCACGCTGTCGTCCTCGCTGGGCTCGGCCTACATCAATGACTTCCCCAACGCGGGTCGCCTGCAGCGCGTGATCGTGCAGGCCGATGCCAAGGACCGCATGCAGGGCGATCAGATCCTGCAACTGCAGGTGCTCAACAGCAGCGGCCAGAGTGTGCCCCTGTCGGCCTTTGCCACCACCCGCTGGGTCACCGGCCAGATGCAGGCGGTGCGCTACAACGGTTACCCCAGCATGCGCATCTCGGGCGGTGCGGCGCCTGGCTTCAGCACCGGCGAGGCCATGGCCGAGATCGAAAGGCTGGCCAGCCAGTTGCCCCCGGGCATCGGCATCGACTGGACCGGTCTGTCGCGTGAAGAGCGCCTGTCGGGTTCGCAAGCCACCATCTTGCTGGTCTTCTCGCTGCTGGCCGTGTTCCTGTGCCTGGCCGCACTGTACGAGAGCTGGTCCATCCCCGTGGCCGTGCTGCTGGTGGTGCCCCTGGGCATCCTGGGCTCGCTGCTGGGCGCGAATTTGCGCGACCTGCCCAACGACGTCTACTTCAAGGTGGGCCTGATCACCATCATGGGCCTGTCGGCCAAGAACGCGATCCTGATCATCGAGTTCGCCAAGGAACTGCAGGAGAAGGGCATGGGCCTGGTCGAGGCCACGCTGCAAGCCTGTCACCTGCGATTCCGCCCGATCATCATGACTTCGCTGGCCTTCATCCTGGGCGTGTTGCCCCTGGTGCTGGCGTCTGGTCCCGGGTCGGCCGGTCAGCGCGCCATCGGCACCGGCGTGATGAGCGGCATGATCGCAGCCACCGTGCTGGCGGTGTTTTTTGTGCCCGTGTTCTTTGTGGTGATTCGCAAGCTGCTGCCGGGTTCGGCACGCGTGGCGGACACCTCCACCGAGGAGGCCTCTCATGGCTGATCGATTTTTCCCTGGGGTCACCCGCGTGGCCCTGGCGGCCGCCCTCAGCCTGTCGCTGGGTGCCTGCTCGCTGATCCCCTCCTACCAGCGCCCTGACGCACCGGTGCCAGCCCAGTGGGCCGATTCGTCCCCGGTGCCTGCTGGTGCCACCTCCGATGTCACGCAACTGGCCTGGGCCCGATACTTTCCGGACCAGCGTCTGCAAGGCCTGATTCGCAAGGCCCTGGACCACAACCGCGACCTGCGGGTGGCGGTGCTCAACATCGAACAGATGCGGGCGCAGTACCAGATCCAGCGCGCTGATCAGTTCCCCAGCGTGAATGCCTCGGTGGCGGCCACCCGCCAGCCCTCGAGCACGCCGCCCAACGACCTGAGCACCACGGCCACCGCCGGCCTGGGCATCACCGCGTTCGAGCTGGACTTCTTTGGCCGTGTGCGCGCCTTGAGTGAATCGGCCGCCGCACAACTGCTGGCCACCGAAGAGGCCCGCCGTGCCGTGCACATCAGCCTGGTCGCTGCGGTGGCCAGCAGCTATCACGCGGTCTGGGCCGATCGCCTGCAACTGGCCGTGGCCGAGCAGACGCTGCAGACACGGCAGAACTCTTTCAAGCTGCTGCAGCTGAAGTTTGACAACGGCGTGCTCAACGAGCTGGACCTGCGCACCGGTCAGTCTCTGGTGGAGGCCGCCCGCATCAGTCGTGCGCAACTGCAGCGCCAGCTGGCCCAGGACCTCAACGCCCTGACCGTGCTGGTCGGTGAAGTGCCGACGGCCGATCTGCTGCCGCCCGAGCCCCGCTTGAGCGTCTCCGGTGAGGCCGATGCCGCCGTGGTCGATGTGCGCCCGGCCTTGTGGACCGGGCTGAGCGACCTGCCGGTGGGCCTGCCCTCCGAGGTGCTGCTCCAGCGGCCGGACATTGCCCAGGCCGAGCAGTTGCTGATCTCGGCCAATGCCAACATCGGCGCGGCACGCGCAGCCCTGTTCCCCCGCATCAGCCTGACGGCCAGTGCCGGCGTCGTCAGCGACTCACTCTCGGGTCTGGTCAACGATGGTCGCTCGGTCTGGAGCCTGGGGCCCCAACTGGTGCTGCCCATTTTTGATGCGGGCCGACTGCAGGCCCAGGTCGAGAGCAGTCAGGTCAAGCGCGACATCGCCATCGCCCAGTACGAAAAAGCCTTGCAGAACGCCTTCCGCGATGTGGCCGATGCCCTGGTGGCGCGCAGCAGCTACAGCGATCAGGCCCAGGCCCAACTGGCCCAGACCGACGCCGAAGCCGCCCGGCTGAAACTGGCCACCCTGCGCTACAACAACGGGGTGGCCAACCAGTTGGACTTGCTCGATGCCCAGCGCAGCCTGTTTGCATCGCAGCAGGCCTTCATCTCGGCTCAGTTGGCGCGCCAGCAGGCGCACATTGCGCTGTACAAGGCTTTGGGGGGTGGTTGGGCGGCTGAGGCCAGCGTTCCGGCCGCTTCTGCCCCCGCTTCCGCCTCGCAGCCCACGTCCAACCAGCCTTGAGCGGGCTGACGCCGAGACTGCCTCCGGTCGCAGCCTGGCCTCAGTTGGCCAGCTTGCGGCTCATGCGCGCCCCCAGCTTGTT
The DNA here is from genome assembly GCA_035438885.1 of Aquabacterium sp. Lineage (GTDB taxonomy): Bacteria > Pseudomonadota > Gammaproteobacteria > Burkholderiales > Burkholderiaceae_C > Aquabacterium. The sequence goes on from DAORJC010000006.1 coordinate 16,197, forward strand.
CACGTTGTTCAGTGACAGCAGGTGGGCGTGGATGAAGCCCAGCGCGCCCGACTGGAACAGCTCCTGGACCACCTCGGGCTTGAGGGCGCGCAGCTTTTCTTCATCGACCACCTTGAAGCCGTTGAGGTTCAGACGCTGCTCGCCCAGCTTGAAGTCGATGTTGCGATCGACCAGCAGCCCCAGCTCGACCAGGCGTTGGGCAAAGTGGGCCGTGCGCTGCATGTCGTTGTGAAAGTCCAGCAGGAACTTCTGCAGCTGTTGCAGGTAGGGCGTGTCCTGGCCGTTGGCATCAAACAGCGCTTCGCCTTCGGTGGTGTTCAGGCCATCAAAGGCTTCGTCCACGCACACGGTCAGCTCCTGGCCGCCCTTTTGCTCGGCGAGCACAAAGGGGTAGCGGCGCACAAACGCCGGCACATAGCTGTCCGTTTCCCAGCGCCCGGCATCGTCCAGGAACAGGTTGTCCTTGTCGCGCAGGCCGACCACGGCCACCAGGGTGTGCTGGTCGCCCGAGTTCACGAACACGCAGGGGTAGTCCAGGGCGGCCAGTGGCAGCTCGGTGGTGGCCAGCAGCACCGAGTTCAGCTCGCGGGCAAAGGCCATGTGCTGACTGCCAGGCTTGATGCGCAGCCCCTTGTGCTGTTCTCGGTTGACCGGGGTGAGCTTTTCGTAGAGCAACATCGTCTTCATGTGAGGTCCATGTCAAAAGAGTGGCCGCAGCATACCAACTCCATGTGGCAGGCTGGTGATAATCACACCCGTGAACATCGCCATGCTGCAAGAGCGCGGGTCGCTCTACCTTGACCTGATTCGTTGGAGCCGTCCGCAAGGCTGGCTGCTCCTGTTGTGGCCCACCCTGGCCGCCCTGTGGCTGGCCGCGGGCGGTTTTCCGGGCTGGCACCTGCTGCTGGTTTTTGTCCTGGGCACCATCCTGATGCGATCGGCCGGTTGCGCCGTCAACGATGTGGCCGACAAGGACTTTGACCGCCACGTCAAACGCACCGCGCAGCGCCCCATCACATCCGGTCGCGTGTCGGTCAAGGAGGCCCTGGCCGTGGGGGCGGTGCTGGCCTTGCTGGCCTTTGCCCTGGTGCTGACCACCAACGGGCTGACCATCGCACTGTCGTTCGGGGCCCTGGCCATCGCGATCGCCTATCCCTATGCCAAGCGGGTCGTGGCCATGCCGCAAGCCGTGCTCGGGTTGGCCTTCAGCTTTGGCATCCCCATGGCCTATGCCGCTGTGCGGGGCAGCATCCCGGTGGAAGCCTGGTGGTTGCTGGCCGGCAACGTGGCCTGGGTGCTGGCTTACGACACCGAATACGCCATGGTCGACCGTGACGACGACCTCCAGATCGGCATCCGCACCTCGGCCATCACGCTTGGGCGGGCCGATGTCTTCGGGGTGGCCATGTTCTACACCACCTGCCTGCTGTGCTGGAGCCAGGTCGGCAAGCTGGCTGGCCTGGGCATGCCCTTCTGGGCGGGTCTGATGATGTCAGCGGTGCAGGCCGTCGGCCATGTCTGGTTGATCCGCGGGCGCGACCGCGAATCCTGCTTTGCCGCCTTTGCCATGAACCACTGGCTGGGCTTGAGCTGGTTTGCCGGCGTGGTGGCCGCCCTGAGCCTGACTCAGGGCGCTTGATTCCCCAGGTCCCCTCGACCTGCCGAGCTCAGCGACCGAACTCGTCGCCCAGCTCGCCCGCGCGCTGCTCGGCGGCGCGCATGGCGGTGATGAAACTGGCCTTGACGCCCGCAGCCTCCAGGCTGGTCAGCGCCGCGTAGGTGGTCCCGCCTTTGGATGTGACCTTCTCGCGCAGCGTGGCCGGGCTGTCCTCGGACTGGCTGGCCAGCGCGGTGGCGCCGCCAAACGTGGCCAAGGCCAGGGTGCGGCCCTGCTCAGCCGTCAAACCCATGTCGGTGGCGGCCTGCACCATGGCCTCGATGAAATAGAACACATAGGCCGGGCCCGAGCCCGACAGCGCCGTCACGGCATCCAGGTGCGATTCCTGGTCCACCCACAACGACGCGCCGGTAGGCGCCACCAGCGCCTGCACCTGGGCGCGCTCGGTCGGGGTGACTTCAGGCCGGGCAAACAGCCCCGTCATGCCCTGGCCGACCAGGGCCGGGGTGTTGGGCATGGCGCGCACGATGCGGGGCGTGCCCAGCAGGCGGGCCATGTCGTCGGTGCGCAGCCCGGCCATCACGCTGTAGTGCAGGGCTTGGGCCGTCCAGGTCGACACACTGGCTGCCGCGTCCTTGAATTGCTGGGGCTTGACGGCCCAGACCACCAGTTCGGCCGCCCGCAGGGCCTCGGAGGGGGCCGCCGCAGTCTGCAGCCCCTGGGCCGCCAGGCGTTCTCGCTGGGCTTCTCCTGGGTCGACCACCAGGATGCTCTGGGGGGCACGGCCCTGGCGCAGCAGGCCACCAATGATGGCGGAGGCCATGTTGCCGCCGCCCACGAATGCGATCAAAGAGGGTGAATTGCTCATGGGCGAGATGATGCCTCAAGGTCGGCGGGCTTCGGTCGGCCTCCAAAAATGGCCGTGCCCACCCGCACCAGGGTCGCGCCTTCGGCAATGGCCGCCTCCAGGTCGGCGCTCATGCCCATCGACAAGGTGTCCAGAGACAGACCGGTGGCCACCAGGTTGTCAAACAAGGCTTTCAGCCCACGGTGGGCCGCCAGCTGGCTCGCTTCGTCCGGGGTGGGCGCGGGCAAGGCCATCAGACCTCGCAGCCGCAGCCGGGGCAGGGCGCTCACGGCGCGGGCCAGGGCCGCCACCTCGGCGGGGGCCACGCCACTTTTGCTGTCCTCGCCGCTGGTGTTGACCTGCAGCAGCACGTTCAGAGGCGGCAGGTGCTCGGGGCGCTGCTCGCTCAGGCGTTGGGCAATCTTGAGCCGGTCCACGCTTTGCACCCAGTCGAACTGCTCGGCCACCGGGCGGGTCTTGTTGCTCTGCAACGGCCCGATCAGGTGCCACTCCAGTTGCGCGCGCACATCACCCAGGGCCTGAATCTTGTCCAGCGCCTCCTGAACGTAGTTCTCACCAAAACGGTGCTGACCACAGTCCAACGCCGCGCGAACGTCGTCGGAACCGAAGGTTTTGCTCACCGCCAGCAGCGTCACGGCGTCTGTGGGACGGTGATTTGTCAAACAAGCCTGTTGTATTCGCTTGTTCACCTGTTGTAGTGCGTGCTCGATCATCGTGATAATGGGTCGTTCGGAAAACGTTAGGACTCAATCATCCATGGACATCACCCAACTGCTGGCGTTCTCGGTCAAAAACAAGGCATCTGACCTTCACTTGTCGGCAGGCTTGCCGCCGATGATCCGAGTCCATGGCGACGTTCGCCGCATCAACGTGGACCCGCTGGACCACAAGGCCGTCCACGACATGGTGTACGACATCATGAACGACGCCCAGCGCAAGATGTACGAAGAGACGCTGGAGTGCGACTTTTCCTTTGAAATCCAGGGCCTGGCGCGTTTCCGGGTCAACGCCTTCAACCAGAACCGCGGCGCGGGCGCCGTGTTCCGGACCATTCCCAGCAAGATCATGACCCTGGAGCAGCTCAACTGCCCCAAGGTGTTTGCGGACCTGGCCCTCAAGCCACGGGGCCTGGTGCTGGTGACCGGTCCCACGGGTTCGGGCAAGTCGACCACGCTGGCCGCCATGGTCAACCACCTCAACGAGACCGAATACGGCCACATCCTGACGGTGGAAGACCCGATCGAATTCGTGCACGACTCCAAGAAGTGCCTGATCAACCAGCGTGAGGTCGGTCCTCACACCATGAGCTTTGCCAACGCGCTGCGCTCGGCCCTGCGGGAAGACCCGGACGCCATCCTCGTGGGTGAAATGCGCGACCTGGAAACCATCCGCCTGGCCTTGACCGCCGCAGAAACCGGTCACCTGGTGTTCGGCACCCTGCACACCTCCAGTGCCGCCAAGACCATCGACCGGGTGGTCGACGTGTTCCCCGCCGCAGAAAAGGACATGGTTCGCGCCATGTTGTCCGAATCCCTGCAGGCCGTGATCTCCCAGACCCTGTGCAAGCTCAAGGACGGCTCCGGCCGGGTGGCCGCGCACGAAATCATGATCGGTACCTCGGCCATCCGAAACCTGATCCGCGAGAACAAGATTGCCCAGATGTACTCGTCCATCCAGACAGGCAACACCCTGGGCATGCAGACGCTGGACCAGAACCTGACCGAGCTGGTGCGCCGCAACGTGATCTCGCCGGCCGAGGCGCGCGCCAAGGCCAAGTTCCCCGAGAATTTCCCTGGCTGACCGGAGCGAGGCCGCCATCCAGCCATGAAAAGTCTCTTTGATCGTTTCAAGGGTTTTGCCGCCACGGCCCCGTCCGAGCATGCCGCCGACGATGAGGGTTTTTTCTCCACGCAGTTCATGGAGCGCCCTGCCACGTTCAAGTCGAACTCGGGCTGGCAGGCCCGTGCCCTGGTGGTGGGCGCTCAGCCCCTGTCGGAGCAGGAGGGGCTCGCAGCCCTGGATGCCGTGTGGGCACAGGACCATTTCTATTCGGCCCTGGACGACACCGAACGCCGTCGCCTGGTCGAGTACTTCGATTTCGTGACCGTGCCCGCCAGCCGCGAGGTGGTGGTCCAGGAAGAAAAAGGCGACTACGCCCTGGTGGTGCTCGATGGCGTGGCGGCCATGGACCGCATCCAGCCGACGGGCGCTCGTGCTCGCCTGGCCGAGGCGCGCAGCGGCGACGTGCTGGGCGAGATGTCCCTGGTGGACTCGGGCGTTCGGTACGCCTCCTGTCTCACCCTGGCCCCCTGCAAACTGGCCGTGATCTCCACCACGGCCCTGGATGACATGGCCATCGACGACCCTCGCCTGGGCATGGCCGTGATGGCCTGTGTGGCCCGCCGCCTGTCTTTGCGGACCCGGCAGGTCAGTGCCCGCCTTGGGGCCCTGCTGGCCAGCAACGACACTTCGGCCCGCTGAGGCCTTACAGTCTTCCAACAGAGACATTTCAGTTCAGGACACGACATGGAACGCGATCAGGCCTCGAAATTCATCAACGATCTGCTGCGACTCATGGTCACCCGCGGTGGCTCTGACCTGTTCCTGACCGCTGACTTTCCGCCCGCGATCAAGGTCGACGGCAAGGTCACCAAGGTCTCGCCCCAGCCCCTGACCCCCCAGCACACCATGGCCCTGACCCGTTCGATCATGAACGACAAGCAGGCGGCCGAGTTCGAGCGCACCAAGGAGTGCAATTTTGCGATCGCGCCCAACGGCGTGGGGCGGTTCCGGGTCAATGCCTTTGTCCAGCAGGGCCACGTGGGCCTGGTCCTTCGGGTCATCCCGCAGCAGTTGCCCACCATCGACGGCATGGGGCTGCCCCAGGTCCTCAAGGACGTTGTGGGCACCAAGCGCGGCCTGGTGATCATGGTGGGCGCCACGGGTTCGGGCAAGTCGACCACCCTGGCGGCCATGGTGGACCACCGCAACGAGAACACCTACGGCCACATCATCACCATCGAAGACCCGGTCGAATTTGTCCACCCGCACAAGAACTGCATCGTCACGCAGCGCGAGGTCGGCATTGACACCGAGGGTTGGGAAGCTGCGCTCAAGAACACCCTGCGTCAGGCACCTGACGTGATCCTGATGGGCGAAATCCGCGACCGCGAGACCATGGAACACGCCGTGGCCTTTGCCGAGACCGGTCACCTGTGCATGGCCACCTTGCACGCCAACAGCGCCAACCAGGCCCTGGACCGCATCATCAACTTCTTCCCCGAAGAGCGCCGTGCCCAGTTGCTGATGGACCTGTCCCTCAACCTCAAGGCCCTGGTGTCCCAGCGCCTGATCCCCCGCCAGGAAGGCAAGGGGCGGGCGGCCGCGGTCGAGATCCTGCTCAACACGCCCCTGATCGGCGACCTCATCTTCAAGGGCGAGGTCGGCGAGATCAAGGAGATCATGAAGAAGTCGCGCCAGTTGGGCATGCAGACCTTCGACCAGGCCCTGTACGACCTGTACGAGGGCAACTACATCACCTTCGAAGACGCGCTGCGCAACGCCGACTCGGTCAACGACCTGCGCCTGCAGATCAAGCTCAACAGCCATCGCGCTCGCAGCACCGACCTGTCCGCCGGGACCGAGCACCTGGGCATCGTCTGACGGGGCGACGCATGAGCCAGGCACCCCCCGCGTCTGCCACGCCCGCCGGCCGCGTGGCCTTTCTGGGCCTGGGCACCATGGGTGCGCCCATGGCTCTGCACCTGCTGCGCGCCGGGCACCAGGTCACGGTCTACAACCGCACCACCGCCAAGGCCCAGGCCTGGGTGGCCCAGCATGGCGGCCATTGGGCGCCGAGTCCGGCAGATGCCGCACGGGGTGCTGAGCATGTGATCACCTGCGTGGGCCGCGACGAGGACCTGCGCGAGGTCACGCTGGGCGCCCAGGGCGCGTTTGGGGCCATGGCACCCGATGCGGTGCTGATCGACCACACCACCACATCGGCCGAGCTGGCCCGCGAGCTGGCCCAGGCCGCCCGTGAGCGGGGCCTGCACTTCATCGATGCCCCGGTCTCCGGCGGCAACCTCGGGGCCGTCCAGGGCACCCTGACCGTCATGTGCGGGGGCGATGTTGCCGTGTTTCAGCGCATCGAACCCGTGGTCAAGGCCTATGCCCGAGCCGTCACCCTCCTGGGCGAGGCCGGCGCCGGTCAATTGGCCAAGATGACCAACCAGATCTGTGTGGCCGGCGTGCTGCAGGGGCTGGCCGAGGCCATTGCCTTTGGCCAGAAGGCCGGGCTGGACATGCATGCCGTGCTCGGGGTGATCACCCAGGGCGCTGCCAGCAGCTGGCAAATGCAGCACCGTGGCCCGACCATGGTCGACGATCAGTTTGATTTTGGCTTTGCCGTGGACTGGATGCGCAAGGACCTGGGTCTGGTCCTGGACGAAGCCCGGCGCCAGGGCGCCTCACTGCCCCTGACGGCCCTGATCGACCAGTTCTATGCCGATGTTCAGGGCATGGGCGGCGGCCGCCTGGACACCTCCAGCCTGATCAAGCGCTTGCGCTGAGGCCCCCCCGCGCGGGCCCCTGAGGCTGGTGCCTCAGCGCGCCGCAGCCGAAGCCGGCGATGCCGGTGGCATCTTCCGGATCAGTTCTTCCTCGCTGATGATGTGCAGCACCTTGACCACCTTGAGCACGCCGCTCACGCTGGCCACCAGGTCGGCGGCGCGGTTGGCTTCACGCTCGGTCACCATGCCCATCAGGAAGACCTCGCCGCGCTCGACCACCACCTTGAAGGCGTTGGACTGCAGGTCGCGTGCATCCACCAGGGTCGCCTTGATCTTGGCCTGCACCAGCAGGTCGCTCGAGCGCGAGGTCAGGGACGACGAGCCCATCACCGCCAGCTCATTGACCACCGAGCGCACGTTCTCCGTGCGGGCCGCCACCTGCTCGATCGTCAGGCGATCGGCCTCGCTGACCACCTCGCCAGTCAGCAGGATCACCCGGTTGTACGAGGTCACGTTGATGTGCCCCCGCTCGCCCACGGCTTCCCTGATCCGGTTGCTCGCCTTGATCTCGATGCCCTGGTCCTCCAGTTGCGCACCCGAAGTGCGACGGTCGGTCACCACAAAGGCGCCGCCCACGGCAGTGCCCAGCATCAACGGCGCGCAGCCATTGAGGCTGCTCAGCACCACGGCTGCGGCACACAGCCGCCCAACGATCGACTTCATCAGAGTTCCTCTCCAAGCAGGCAGGCGTCTACCGCCTCCATCAGTCCATGCAGTGCGAGCCAACTCGCACTGAAGAGTTCCACGGCATCGCGACCTGGCACCGGGACCCACACGTCCGTGTCCCGCACCATGGGCCCCAGCACCGAGGCGGCATCCCCGGTCATCACGACCAGGGTCAGGTCCATGTCACGCGCGGTGGCGGTGGCCATGGCCAGCTCGCCCTCGGCGCCTTCCAGAGAAAACGCCAGCCACACATCCCCCGGGTGGCCCAGGGCTCGCACCTGAGCGTCCATCTGGCCAGCCGGTGCCGTCACGCCCAGACCACCGGCGCCGGCCACCGACACCGCGGCCAGGGCAGGGCGCTCACGCCCGGCACCCAGCGTCAGCAGGTGGGCGGCCTGGTGCGCCAGCCAGGCGGCTTCAGCCTCACCGGCGCACAACACCTTGCCGCCACTGGTCAGGCTGTGCACGATGGCTGCAGCTGCTGCATCGATGTGTTGCGCCAATCGTTCCGAGGACTGGTACAGACCATCGGCGATCTCGACAAGGTGGTGTTGCAATTGGGTCTGGGGCATGGTTCAAGCGTGGTTCGCTGCCGATGATAAGTCAGCCCGGCGCATCGAACGCCGCGGGCAGCCACTCGATCTCATCCCCATCGATGGCCACCACGTCGAAACGGCACGGTGGCAGCCGGGGCAGCGACATCAAAAAATGCCGGGCGCCCAGGATGCAGCGCCGCTGCTTGCTGCTGGAGACACTCGAAGCCGCGCCGCCATGGCCGCGGTCGGCCCGCATCCGAACCTCCACAAACACCAGCGTGCCGTCTGCGGGCTCCTCCATGATCAGGTCGACCTCGGCCCCGCGGGCCGAAGGGCCGCGCGCCACCCGATAATTGCGCTCTACCAGGCGCAATCCCTGTGCCTGCAGGAAGACCAGTGCCTGGCCTTCTGCCTCATCTCCCCGGGATTTTGTCGTGACCCTTGATGCCACCATGCTCCTCCAGACGGCCGCCCATGCCGCGGCCAGCCAGCAGTATCCTGCAGGGGCACTCTATGTGGTCGGCACGCCGATTGGCAATCTGGCCGACATCACCCTGCGGGCCATCCATGTGTTGTCCCTGGTGGACATCGTGGCCTGCGAAGACACCCGCATGACCCAGCGCCTGCTCCAGCACCTGGGGCTGAGCAAGCGCCTGCTGGCCCTGCACGAGCACAACGAAAACCAGGCCGCCGTCCAGGTGATCCAGGCCCTGCAGGCCGGCCAGCGCGTGGCCTACGTCAGCGATGCGGGCACCCCGGCCGTCTCAGACCCCGGCGCACGCCTGGTCCATGCCGTCAGCGAAGCCGCTTGCCGTGTCGTGCCCATCCCTGGCGCCAGCGCCGTGGTCAGCGTCATCTCGGTGGCCGGTGACACCCTGGCGAACGGTTTCACCTTTGTCGGCTTCCTGCCCACCAAGGGCGCCGCCCGCAAACAGGCGCTGGCCGCTTTGCCGGCCGCCACGGCCGCCATGGTGCTGTTCGAGTCTCCCCACCGCGTCATGGACCTGGCCAAAGACCTGGCCGCCCTGGATGGTCAGCGCTGGCTCACCGTCGGGCGCGAGTTGACCAAACAGTTTGAAGACGTGGTGCGCCTGCGTGCGGCCGACTGGCCCGCCTGGCTGGCGCAGCCCCAGCACGAGCGGGGCGAATTCGTCGTCGTCTGGCATGCCTTGCCCCAAGGCAGCCAGGACGTCGATCAGGCCACCTTGCCCCCCGCGGTGACCGAAGCACTGGCCGTGCTGGCCGAACACCTGCCGGTCAAGGAGGCGGCCCGTCTGGTGGCCGAAATGACCGGTCGTTCCCGTCAGGCCCTCTATCAACACGCCCTGGACGCCCGCAAAAAAGCGGAGTGAAAAGCTGGATGTTGCATGGCCCCCATTCGGGGGGGCGGGCAAACCCCCTTCTTCGGTGCTAACCCTGTGAAGAGTCTTTCGGTGACATCTGCACAATTGACAAAGCAGTATGTCGCTGCTCACTATTTTGAGGAGACACCCATGAGTGCTTTGACCATCCGTCGCGTTGCCACCGCCGTTGCAGTGGCTGCTGCTGCCATCGCCGTCACCCCCGCCGCTCATGCTGGCGTTCAGGCCAAGACCAAGTACCCCCTGGTGCTGGTTCACGGCTTCATCGGCTTTGACAGCATCCTGGGCGTGGTGAACTATTTCTACCAGATCCCCGGCGCGCTGGAGCGGGAGGGCGCCAAGGTCTACATCGCGTCGGTGAACCCATCGCAGACCACCGAATTCCGCGGCGAAGAGCTCAACAAGCAGCTCGACCAGTGGAAGGCCAAGGACCGGGTCGCCAAATTCAACCTGATCGGTCACAGCCATGGCGGCCCCACCGTGCGCTACGCCGCCGCCACTCGCAACGACATCGCCTCGGTCTCGACCATGTCCGGCACCCACCACGGCAGCCTGGTGGCCGACAAGATCCTCGCCGGCACCACGCCTGACGGCAGCTTTGACAAGCTCGCCACGGGCGGCCTGCAACTGATCGGCTGGCTGACCGGCAACAAGACCTATGAAAGCGCCGACCTCAAAACCGCCCTGACCGCCCTGAGCGCCCAGGGGGCCGCCGCGTTCAATGCCCGCTTCCCTGCGGGCCGCAATGCCGAAAGGGCCAACGGCCAGTACTTCTATTCCTACGCGGGCAACCTGGTCAAGACCAATGGCTGGGACGTCTCTGACGCGCTGCTGAGCGTGACGGGCGAGTACTACGGTGGTGTGGCCAACGACGGCCTGGTCTCTCCGGCCGAAGCCACCTGGGGCAAGCCCATCAAGATGGACCTGGCCTGGAACCACCTGGATGAAGTGAACCAGGTCCTGGGCATCCTCGGCAAAGGCGCCCCCGACCCCAAGGCCTACTATGTCTCGATGGCCAACCGCCTGAAGTGGAAGCTCCTCTGAACCGGGGGGCCACGGGGTGCCGAGTCGCCCCGTGCCAGGCATGAAAGAGCCGGTGCCATGCATCGGCTCTTTTGGTTTGGCCGTGGTGTGATTGGAACGGTGTGCCAGTACCCTTCGCGTTGTGCGTGGATGATGTCCAGCCCTTGGGAATCCAGGGGGGTCACGGCAAGATCCGCGAGAATGGGAAAAATGCGATGCAGGCAAATGTGAAATGGTTCGTCGGTGTGTCCGCAGCATTGCTGCTGGCGGCCGGGGTCTGGGTGGCGCAAAAGGGCCACCCGTCCGGCGAGGCGGCGCCTCAGGCGACGGGATCCGAGGCGGGTGCTGACGCCTGGCGCCTGACCGGCCAGGCGAGCCGTGAAGTCAAACCCGCTGGCGTGGCGCGTTCCGCCCAGGCGGTCCGCGACCGCCTGTTCAAGGAAGGCTCCTTTGCAGGCACGCGACCGCCCACCGACTGGTGCGTGACCACGGACCTGAAACTCAAGGCCTGCCACGACCTGCGCGGCCTGTTCGAGTATTACATCCTTGGCTTGGGCGAGGTCACCATCGAGGACATCCGCCTCCTGATTGACGACGAGGCCCGCCGGGCCCACGGCGACCAGCTGGCCGCCGAGATCATGACAATCTTCGACAAGTACTGGCAGATCCGCACCTACGACTGGAAGAACAAGTTCATCCAGGGCGACCGCAGCACCTGGTTGCCGGTGTTCGAAGAACAAAAATCCGTGCGTCGCCGAATCCTGGGCGCCGAGTGGGCCGAGGCCTTCTTTGCGGACGACGAACAGCACTTCAAGGCGTACTACGCTCAGCTCGAATCCGGTCTGCCTCCGCCACCTCACCCCGGCGAGCCCGTGCCCCAGATGGAGCCCGGCAAGGACCCCGCCGCCGTTCGTGCCGAGCGCGTGGCGCGTTACGGTGAAGAAGCCGCCTCCCGCCTCGATGCGGTCGACGCCCAGTGGGCCGACTGGGATCGCCGCCTCGCCGCAGCCCGAGCCGAATGGATGCGCCTGCAAGGCCAGAACAACCTGTCGGACACCCAGAAGCAGGACGAAATGCAGCGCTACGTCAACACCCATTTCCAGGGCAAGGACCAGTTGCGCGTCAGGGCGCTGCTGAAACTGCGATGATGCAGTCACCGCATCGCGCTGATTGACAAGATCAACAGGCCGATCGCCGCAAGGGATCGGCCTTCTTTCTACAATGGACACATGATTGCCGTTGACGCCACCATCGCCCGCCTCCAGACTGCCCGTGAGCTTCTGCTCACCCCCTTCAGCCTGGACGAATCCACCCTGCACAAGGCCCTGAGGGTCATCACCGAACACCGGATCGATGACGCCGACCTGTACTTCCAGTTCACGCGCAGCGAAGGCTGGAGCCTGGAAGAAGGCATCGTCAAGTCCGGCAGCTTCAGCATCGACCAGGGCGTGGGCGTGCGCGCCATTGCGGGCGAGAAAACCGCCTTTGCCTACTCGGACGACATCTCCGAAGCGGCCCTGCTGGACGCCGCCCGCACCGTGCGCACCATCGCCGCGGCCGGGCAGAGCCGCAAGGTCAAGGTCGGCGCCACCCGTGTGGCCCCCAGCCGCACCCTGTACCCGGCGCTGGACCCGATTGCCACGCTGGACAGCGCCGAAAAAGTCGCTTTGCTGGAAAAAGCCGAACAGATGGCCCGTGCGAAGGACAAGCGCATCGTGCAGGTCATGGCTGGCCTGGGCATGGAATACGACGTGGTCCTGGTGGCCCGTGCCGATGGCACCCTCGCTGCCGACGTGCGCCCCCTGGTGCGCCTGTCCATCACCGTGATCGCCGAGGAAAACGGCCGACGTGAGGTGGGCTCCTCAGGCGGTGGCGGACGCTATGGCCTGGCTTACTTCACCGACGACCTGCTGCAGCAATACGTGGATCAGGCGGCGCACGCGGCCCTGGTCAACCTGGGCGCGCAACCCGCACCCGCTGGCGAGATGACGGTCGTCCTGGGCAATGGCTGGCCCGGCATCCTGCTCCACGAGGCCGTGGGGCACGGGCTGGAGGGCGATTTCAACCGCAAGGGCTCCAGCGTCTTTGCCGGGCGCATCGGCCAGCGCGTGGCCGCCAAGGGCGTCACCGTCCTGGACGACGGCACCATCGCCGACCGCCGCGGCTCGCTCAACATCGACGACGAAGGGCACGCCACGCAGCGCACGGTCCTGATCGAAGACGGCATCCTCAGGGGCTACATCCAGGACGCCACCAACGCGCGCCTCATGAAGATGCCCCCCACCGGCAATGGCCGTCGCGAAAGCTACGCCAACCTGCCCATGCCCCGCATGACCAACACCTACATGCTGGCAGGCGACAAGGATCCGGCTGAAATCGTCGCCTCCATCGACCGGGGGCTGTATGCCGTCAACTTTGGCGGGGGGCAGGTCGACATCACCAGCGGCAAGTTCGTGTTCTCTGCCTCTGAGGCCTACTGGGTCGAAAAGGGCAAGATCCAGTACCCCGTCAAGGGCGCGACCCTGATCGGCAACGGCCCGGATGCCCTCACACGCATCAGCATGATCGGCAACGACCTGCAGCTCGACCCCGGCGTGGGCACCTGCGGCAAGGAAGGCCAGAGCGTGCCCGTGGGCGTGGGTCAACCGACCTTGCGCATCGATGGCCTGACCGTCGGCGGCACGGCCTGACCCCGGGCGCACGCCCATCTTCAAAAAGAATTGCACGAGAGCATTGACCAGGTCGCAAGTTCTCGTGCATAATGCAAGGCTTCGCTGAGTAAAGGCTCTTTGTCAGCCTGAACCCTCGGCCAAGGCGGTTTGAGATCAACGCACATTGATCTAGAAGCTGTCGGGCTGCTGTGGTGGGTTTCTGGCAAAACGCTGTTAGTCAGATCCGCCCGTTCCACGGGCCCAAGACTGTCCGGTCGTCGTTGTGCAAAGGTTGCACAGCCGATGGGTGCAAGTTGGGGTAAAAAATGATCCAAATGCAATCGCGACTCGATGTCGCAGACAACACAGGCGCCAAAAGCGTCATGTGCATCAAGGTGCTCGGTGGCTCCAAGCGCCGCTACGCCGGCATTGGCGATGTCATCAAGGTCAGCATCAAAGAAGCTGCACCTCGTGGCCGCGTCAAAAAAGGCGAAGTCTACAGCGCCGTTGTGGTGCGCACCGCCAAGGGCGTCCGTCGTCAAGACGGTTCGCTCATCAAGTTTGACGGCAATGCCGCCGTACTGCTGAACGCCAAGCTGGAGCCCATCGGCACCCGCATCTTCGGCCCCGTGACGCGTGAACTGCGTACCGAGCGCTTCATGAAGATCGTGTCCCTGGCGCCCGAAGTTCTGTAAGCCGCGGCTTACTGATGGCAAAGCAAAGGACAGCCCATGAACAAGCTCCGTAAAGGCGACCAGGTCATTGTTTTGACCGGCCGCGACAAAGGCAAACGCGGCACCATCGCTGCTCGCGTTGATGCTGATCATCTGTTGGTCGAAGGTGTGAACGTTGCCAAAAAGCACGTGCGCCCCAACCCCATGAAGGGGACGACTGGCGGCATCGTTGACAAGACCATGCCGATTCACCAATCCAACGTGGCGATTTTCAACGCCGCCTCGGGCAAGGGTGATCGCGTGGGTATCAAGCTCCTGGAAGACGGCAAAAAAGTGCGCGTCTACAAATCCAGCGGCGAAGAAATCAAGGCTTGATGAGGTAAAAATGACTCAACAAACCGCACGTCTGCAAGACTTCTACCGCGAAAAAGTGGTTGCCGATCTGATGGCCAAGTTTGGCTACAAGTCGATCATGGAAGTCCCCCGCCTGACCAAGATCACCTTGAACATGGGTGTCTCTGAAGCTGTGTCGGACAAGAAGGTCATGGAGCACGCTGTGAGCGACCTGACCAAGATCGCGGGCCAGAAGCCTGTGGTCACGATGTCCCGCAAGGCCATCGCCGGCTTCAAGATCCGTGAGCAAATGCCCATCGGCTGCATGGTCACCCTGCGTGGTGCCCGCATGTTCGAATTCCTGGATCGCTTCGTCACCGTTTCGCTGCCCCGCGTTCGTGACTTCCGCGGCATCTCGGGTCGTTCGTTCGACGGTCGTGGCAACTACAACGTTGGCGTCAAAGAGCAGATCATCTTCCCGGAAATCGAGTACGACAAGATCGACGCGATCCGTGGCATGAACATCAGCATCACGACGTCTGCCAAGACCGATGAGGAAGCCAAAGCTCTGCTGACCGCTTTCAAATTCCCGTTCAAGAACTGAGGTGGAACGTGGCTAAAGTCTCTCTCAAGCAGCGCGAAGAAAAGCGCGAAATGCTGGTTGCAAAGTACGCCAAGAAGTTTGCCGAACTCAAGGCCATCATCAATGATGCCAACAAGTCCGACGACGAGCGCTACGCTGCCCGCCTGGAGCTGCAAAAGCTGCCTCGCAATGCCAACCCGACCCGCCTGCGCAACCGTTGCCATCTGACCGGGCGCCCACGTGGCACCTTCCGTCAGTTCGGCCTGGGCCGCAGCAAGATCCGTGAACTGGCTTTCGCCGGTGACATCCCCGGTGTCACCAAGGCCAGCTGGTAAGTCGGCAGGCAACGAACAGGAGTTATCCCATGAGCATGAGTGATCCTATCGCCGACATGCTGACACGCATTCGCAACGCTCAAATGGTCGCCAAGGCCAACGTTGCACTGCCGTCGTCTAAGCTGAAAGTCGCGATCGCCCAAGTCCTGAAGGACGAAGGTTACATCGACAGTTTCGCCGTCACCGGCGACGCTATCAAGCCAACGCTTGAAATCGCCCTGAAGTACTACGCAGGCCGGCCCGTGATCGAGAAAATCGAACGCGTGTCCAAGCCAGGTCTGCGTGTTTACAAAGGCAGCCACGACATCCCCAAGGTCCAGAACGGCCTGGGTGTGGCCATCGTCACCACCCCGCAAGGCGTGATGACTGACCGCAAAGCGCGCGCAGCCGGTATCGGCGGCGAAGTGCTCTGCTACGTCGCCTGATCGAGGAGCCATCGACATGTCCCGCGTAGGAAAAATGCCGATCGCCGTCCCCCAAGGTGTGGACGTGCAGATCACTGCAGATCAAATCACCGTCAAGGGCGCCCTGGGCACCCTGAGCCGCCCTCAATCGTTGCTGGCCCCCGTGGTCGCCAACGCTGGCGTGCTGACGGTCTCCCCTGCTAACGACAGCGTTGCTGCCAATGCCATGTCCGGCACGGTGCGCGCTCTGGTGGCCAACATGGTCAACGGCGTCAGCAAGGGTTTCGAGAAGAAGCTGACCCTGGTGGGCGTGGGCTTTCGTGCCCAGGCTGCCGGTCAGAAGCTGAACCTGCAAATCGGGTTCTCTCATCCCGTCGTCAAAGACATGCCTGAAGGCATCAAGGTCGAGTGTCCCACTCAGACCGAAGTGCTGATCAAGGGTGTCGACCGCCAAGTGGTTGGTCAGATCGCCGCCGAAGTGCGTGCCTTCCGTCCCCCTGAGCCTTACAAGGGCAAGGGGATCCGCTACGCCGACGAGCGCGTGGTCTTGAAAGAGACCAAGAAGAAGTAAGGAGCTGATTCATGTCTATCAACAAGAAGGAACAGCGCCTGCGTCGCTCGCGTCAAACGCGCGCTCGCATTGCTTTGCAAGGCGCCGTGCGTTTGTCGGTCATCCGGACCAATCTGCACATCTACGCAACCGTCACCACTGGCGACGGCTCCAAGGTGCTCGCTTCTGCCTCTACCGCAGAGAAGGAAGTCCGCGAGCAACTGGGCGCCGCTGGCAAGGGTGGCAATGTGAACGCAGCAACCGTCATTGGCAAGCGCATCGCTGAAAAAGCGAAGGCCGCTGGCGTCGAGAAGGTCGCTTTTGACCGCTCGGGCTGTGCCTACCACGGTCGCATCAAGGCCTTGGCCGAAGCCGCGCGTGAAGCCGGTCTTCAGTTCTAAGCGCTCGGCACTGGAAGGAATACCAAATGGCTAAGTTTCAACCCAAAGTCGCTGACGAAGGTCGCGACGATGGTCTGCGCGAAAAGATGATCCAGGTGAACCGCGTGACCAAAGTGGTCAAGGGCGGTCGGATCATGGGCTTCGCAGCTCTGACAGTGGTGGGTGATGGCGATGGTCGCATCGGCATGGGCAAGGGCAAGGCGCGTGAAGTGCCTCTGGCCGTGTCCAAGGCCATGGACGAAGCCCGTCGCAACATGCTGAAGGTCTCGCTCCGCAACGGTTCGGTTCACCACAACGTGACCGGCGAGCACGGCGCCTCCAAGGTGCTGCTGGCTCCGGCTCCCGCTGGTACCGGCATCATTGCTGGCGGCCCCATGCGCGCTGTGTTCGAAGTGATGGGTGTGACCGACATCGTGGCCAAGAGCCTCGGTTCGACCAACCCTTACAACCTGGTTCGTGCGACCTTCGACGCTCTGCGCAAGTCCACGACCCCCTCCGCAGTCGCTGCCAAGCGCGGCAAGTCGGTTGAAGAAATCTTCAACTGAGACAAGGAGCAGACATGAGCGAAAAACAAACTGTCACCGTCAAGCTGGTTCGCAGCCCGATCGGTACCCGTGCTGACCACCGCGCCACCGTGCGTGGCCTGGGCCTGCGTCGCGTCAACAGCACTTCGGTGCTGGAAGACACGCCTTCGGTCCGCGGCATGATCAACAAGATCAGTTACATGGTCGTGGTGCTGTAAGCACCGTGACTCTGGGGAATTCCATGGAACTCAATAGCATCAAGCCCTCCGCAGGCGCCAAGCATGCCAAGCGCCGTGTGGGTCGCGGCATTGGCTCCGGTCTGGGCAAGACCGCAGGTCGCGGTCACAAGGGTCAGAAGTCTCGTTCGGGCGGCTACCACAAGGTCGGTTTCGAAGGCGGTCAAATGCCTTTGCAACGTCGCCTGCCCAAGCGCGGTTTCAAGTCTCACCTGCTGAAGTACAACGCAGAGATCACCTTGTCTGAGCTGCAAGCCCTGGACCTGTCCGAAGTGGACGTCCTGGTGCTCAAGCAAGCTGGCGTGGTGCCCCAGATCGCCAAGGTGATCAAGGTCATCAAGTCTGGCGAGCTGACCAAGGCCGTCACCCTCAAGGGCATTGGTGCCACCGCTGGTGCCAAGGCTGCGATTGAAGCTGCAGGCGGTGCCCTGGCCTGATCGGCCTGGACACAGCTGAACACGAGCATCTACAGGACTCATGGCTACCTCTCCCAATCAACTGGCTCAAAGCGGCAAGTTTGGCGACCTGCGTCGTCGACTGACTTTCCTGCTGTTGGCGCTGGTCGTGTATCGCGTCGGGGCTCACATCCCTGTGCCCGGTATCGATCCCGCCCAGCTGGAGCAGCTCTTCAAGGGTCAGTCTGGCGGTATCCTGAGCCTGTTCAACATGTTCTCGGGTGGGGCGCTGTCCCGCTTCACGGTCTTTGCGCTGGGCATCATGCCCTACATCTCGGCATCCATCATCATGCAGATGGCGGGTTACGTGGTGCCCACGCTGGAGTCCCTGAAGAAGGAAGGCGAGGCGGGCCGTCGCAAGATCACCCAGTACACCCGTTACGGCACATTGGGCCTGGCGCTGTTTCAGTCCTTCGGCATTGCCGTGGCACTGGAAGGCACGGCCGGTCTGGTGATCAACCCTGGTTTTGGCTTTCAGCTGACCACGGTGGTGAGCCTGACGGCAGGGACCTTGTTCCTCATGTGGCTGGGTGAGCAGATCACCGAACGTGGTCTGGGCAATGGCATCTCGATCCTGATCTTCGCTGGTATTGCGGCAGGTTTGCCCAGCGCCATCGGCGGTCTGTTCGAACTGATCCGCACGGGTGCCATGAGCATTCCGGCAGCGATCTTCATCATCATCGTCGTGGGTCTGGTGACTTTCGGTGTGGTGTATGTCGAGCGTGGTCAGCGCAAGATCCTGGTCAATTACGCCAAGCGTCAAGTCGGCAACAAGGTTTACGGTGGGCAATCGTCGCACCTGCCCCTGAAGGTCAACATGGCTGGCGTGATCCCCCCGATCTTTGCCTCGTCCATCATCTTGCTGCCCACCACGGCAGTGGGTTGGTTCGCCACGGGTGACAGCATGCGCTGGCTCAAGGACATGGCTGCTGCCCTGTCGCCTGGTCAGCCCATCTATGTGTTGCTGTACTCGGCTGCGATCGTGTTCTTCTGCTTCTTCTACACAGCCCTGGTGTTCAACAGCCGTGAGACTGCAGACAATTTGAAGAAGAGTGGTGCGTTCATTCCGGGCATTCGCCCTGGTGACAACACCGCTCGGTACATTGACAAGATTTTGGCGCGTTTGACCCTGGCCGGCGCTGCATACATCACCCTGGTGTGTCTGCTGCCCGAGTTCCTGGTCCTCAAGTACAACGTGCCGTTCTATTTCGGCGGGACTTCTCTGCTCATCATCGTGGTCGTCACCATGGACTTCTGGGCTCAGGTCCAGTCCTATGTGATGTCACAGCAGTACGAGTCCCTGTTGAAAAAGGCTAGTTTCAAGAACTGATCTTGGTGGGTTGCCGCAGCTGGCTGACGTAAAGCGACGTCAGGCAACTGCAAGGGAAGGTTGTTGCGACCGTCCCGTCGGCACCAGGAGAAGTTTATTGTTCCGAGCTCGCATCGTATTCCGGGCGAAGTGAGCGATAATGTTAGACCCGGTTTACGAAGTGTGAATCCCCGTTGAGAGATCGACGGATCAGGAGAAAACCATGAAAGTCTCGGCATCAGTTAAGAAGATGTGCCGCAATTGCAAAATCATCCGCCGCAAGGGCGTGGTTCGCGTGATCTGCACCGACCCACGTCACAAGCAACGCCAGGGCTGATGCCCTGCGGGCGACAAATCACGGTATCAGAGGACAGCTATGGCACGTATTGCTGGCATCAACATTCCCCCGCACAAGCACACTGAAATTGGCTTGACGCACATTTACGGCATCGGCCGTACCACCGCGCAGAAGATCTGCTCTGCCGCCGGCATTCCCTTCAATAAGAAGATCAAGGAATTGACCGACACCGACCTGGAAAAAATCCGGGACGAGGTGGGCAAGATCACCATCGAAGGTGACCTGCGTCGCGAATTGTCCATGAACATCAAGCGTCTCATGGACATCGGTTGCTACCGCGGTTTCCGTCATCGTCGTGGCTTGCCTTGCCGTGGTCAGCGCACTCGCACGAATGCGCGCACTCGCAAGGGCCCGCGCAAGGCGATCGCTGGCAAGAAGTGATCTTCGCCATTCAATAAGATACTGCCTCCGGCTCAGGCCGGGGCTCGTCGAGAGAGAAGGTTTTTATGGCTAAAGCAGCTGCCAACAGCGCGTCTCGCCGTGTGAGCAAAAAAGTCCGCAAGAACATTGCAGACGGCATCGCTCACGTGCACGCGTCGTTCAACAACACGATCATCACCATCACGGACCGTCAGGGCAATGCTCTGTCCTGGGCCTCGAGCGGTGGTCAAGGCTTCAAGGGTTCGCGCAAATCGACCCCGTTCGCTGCCCAGGTGGCCGCTGAAGTCGCTGGCCGCGCTGCTCAGGAACAAGGCATCAAGAACCTGGACGTCGAGATCAAGGGCCCCGGTCCTGGTCGCGAGTCGTCGGTTCGTGCGCTGGCTTCCCTGGGCATCCGGATCAACTCGATCTCCGATGTGACCCCAGTGCCGCACAACGGTTGCCGTCCTCAGAAGCGTCGTCGCATCTGATTCTGGCTCCGGCGCCTCGCCCTCGGATCCGTCCGTCGGCGAGGCGTTGCCTTTCAGGCATGCCGGATCGCCTGCTCTGTTGTGCGACAAGGTAGGCCGAAGGGCTGCTGAAAACCCGGCGTTTCGCGCGCAAGCTCAACGTCCTGAGAAGGATGTTGGGTTTTTGTTGCGTTCCGCTTCGCCTGTGGCTATAATCACAGGTTTTGTTCGCCTGTCCGCGTTTGTTCGCTGGCGGGCCTTTTGAAGACCACCGTCTGAGCGCTCTTAGCTTGCCCAGACTCGCGTCCGGTCCCGCTTTCTGCCAGGTCAGAAAGGTCGGGCTGACGTCAGATCATTGATAGGATATCCACGTGGCACGTTACCTCGGTCCCAAGGCCAAACTGGCCCGCCGTGAAGGCACCGACCTGTTCCTGAAGAGCGCTCGCCGCCCGATCAGCGACAAGGCAAAATTTGACTCCAAGCCAGGTCAGCATGGCCGCACCTCCGGGTCGCGCACCTCTGACTACGGCCTGCAACTGCGTGAAAAGCAGAAGGTCAAGCGCATGTACGGCGTGCTGGAGAAGCAATTCCGCCGCTACTTCGCTGAAGCCGAGCGCCGCAAGGGCAACACCGGCTCGAACCTGCTGGTTCTGCTGGAATCGCGTCTGGACAATGTGGTCTACCGCATGGGCTTTGGCTCGACCCGCGCTGAATCGCGTCAGCTGGTGGGCCACAAGGGCGTGACCGTGAACGGTCAGGTCGTGAACATTCCTTCGTACAGCGTCAAGGCTGGCGATGTGGTGGCCGTGCGTGAAAAGGCCAAGAAGCAGACTCGCGTGCACGAAGCCGTGAAGCTGGCCGAATCCATCGGCATGCCCGGCTGGGTGGCCGTTGACGGCACCAAGCTGGAAGGCGTCTTCAAGAAGGCTCCTGACCGCGACGAATTCGGTGCTGACATCAACGAATCGTTGATCGTCGAACTGTACTCGCGTTGATGTTTCCAGGGCCTGGGGGCTTGCGTTGATCGCAAGTCTCCTTGGCCCTGTTGTCGTTTTTAGAAAAAAGTGCCGGTTATTTACCGGTTGGTCCTCAGCCTTATCGGTGTAACGAGCCGAGGGTATTGACAGGAAGGCCTCATGCAAACCACGTTGCTGAAACCCAAAGCCATCCAGGTGGAGCCGCTTGGCGGCCACCGCGCCAAAGTCACACTCGAGCCTTTCGAGCGTGGCTATGGTCACACACTGGGCAACGCGCTGCGTCGCGTGCTGCTGTCGTCGATGGTGGGTTTTGCGCCGACCGAAGTCACCATTGCCGGTGTTCTGCACGAGTACTCCACCCTGGACGGTGTCCAGGAAGACGTGGTGCACATCATGCTGAACCTCAAGGGCGTGGTCTTCCGTCTGCACAACCGCGATGAAGTCACCCTGGTTCTGCGCAAGGACGGCGAAGGTCCTGTGACCGCTGCCGACATCCAGACGCCTCACGACGTCGAGATCGTCAACCCCAATCACGTGATCTGCCATCTGTCGCAAGGCGGCAAGCTGGACATGCAGATCAAGGTGGAAAAGGGTCGTGGCTATGTGCCCGGTTCGCTGCGCCGCTACGGTGAAGAGACCAAGGCCATCGGCCGCATCGTTCTGGATGCGTCGTTTGCGCCGGTTCGTCGCGTGAGCTACACCGTCGAGAGCGCTCGCGTCGAGCAGCGCACCGACCTGGACAAGCTGGTCATGGAAATCGAAACCAACGGCGCCATCTCGCCCGAGGAAGCGATCCGTGCATCCGCCAAGATCCTGGTGGAACAACTGGCGGTGTTCGCTCAGTTGCACGAGGGTGACAGCATCGATCCGTTTGGCGCTCAGGCATCGGCGCAGTCGCAGATCCATGTCGATCCGATCCTGCTGCGTCCGGTGGACGAGCTGGAACTGACCGTGCGTTCGGCCAACTGCCTCAAGGCCGAGAACATCTATTACATCGGCGATCTGATTCAGCGCACCGAGACCGAGCTGCTCAAGACCCCCAACCTGGGTCGCAAGTCGCTCAACGAGATCAAGGAAGTTCTCGCTTCCCGTGGTCTGGCCCTGGGCTCGCGCCTGGAAGCCTGGCCTCCTCAGGGCCTCGACAAGCGTTGATTGAAAAAAGTGGGCGGCGGGTTTTCTCGCTGCCCGGTGCACCCGGCGGTACCTTGAAACGGCCGTCGGTTTTATAAAGAAAGGACAGCACCATGCGTCACGGACACGGACTCCGTAAACTCAACCGCACTTCGTCGCATCGTCTGGCGATGCTGCGCAACATGTGCAACTCGCTCATCGAGCACGAAGCCATCAAGACCACCGTCCCCAAGGCCAAGGAATTGCGCCGCGTGGTCGAGCCTCTGATCACCCTGGCCAAGGAACCCACGGTTGCCAACAAGCGCCTGGCTTTCGACCGCCTGCGCGACCGCGACAACGTGGTCAAGCTGTTCAACGTGCTGGGTCCTCGCTTTGCCAAGCGTCCCGGTGGCTACACCCGCATCCTGAAGATGGGCTTCCGCGTGGGCGACAACGCCCCCATGGCCTACATGGAGCTGGTCGAGCGTTCGGACGATGCACCTGCTGCTGACGCCGCCGCTGAGTGATCGACTTCAGCCTCGGCTGAGCCAAGCCCGCACCGCGAAAGCGCTGCGGGTTTTTCTTTGCCTTCTTTCGTCAGATCTGGCGCAATGTTCAAATCTGTGCCATAATAGACCTCTCTGTCGCGGGGTGGAGCAGTCTGGTAGCTCGTTGGGCTCATAACCCAAAGGTCGCAGGTTCAAATCCTGCCCCCGCAACCAAAGTTTTTTGCGACATTGTTCAAAAAAGCCTGTCAGTTTGGAGAGGCTTTTTTTATTGCTGATGTCGCGCTCAGTGACCTGCACCAGGCGGGTCTCGAGTGAATGGTTCTGTCGCGGGGTGGAGCAGTCTGGTAGCTCGTTGGGCTCATAACCCAAAGGTCGCAGGTTCAAATCCTGCCTCCGCAACCAAAGTTGAAAAGCCGATCAAGCAATTGATCGGCTTTTTGCTTTTCCGGGCCGCTTGAGCAGGCCAGCAGGACCGGTGACGCCCCCGGCGTGAGCGTACAATCTTGGGTTTCCCGATGGCTTGCTGAGTCCGATCGCTAGGGGTTGGAAGCGCCTCAGCCCTGCCGTCACCGTGATGCACTGAATGCGGCTCGCGCGAGCCCGAAAGGATTTCTCATGTCGATGGATGATCGCGACGGCAAGATCTGGATGGATGGCCAGATGGTGGAGTGGCGCGATGCCAAGATCCATGTGCTGACGCACACCTTGCACTATGGCTGCGGTGCCTTCGAAGGCGTTCGTGCCTACAACACCGTCAACGGCCCGGCGATCTTCCGTCTGCGCGAGCACACCGAGCGCTTGTTCAACAGCGCCAAGATCCTGCGCATGCCCATGCCGTTCTCGCAAGACCAGGTGATGCAGGCGCAGATCGACGTTGTCAAGGCCAACAACCTGGAGAGCGGCTACATCCGCCCCCTGGTGTGGCTGGGTTCCGAGAAGTTGGGCGTGAGCCCCAAGGGTGCCAAGGTGCACCTGATGGTGGCGGCCTGGACCTGGGGTGCCTACCTGGGCGAAGACGGCATGAAGCGTGGCATCCGCGTCAAGACGTCGAGCTACACGCGTCACCACGTCAACATCACCATGACGCAGGCCAAGGCGGTGAGCAACTACACCAACTCGATCCTGGCCAACATGGAAGCCACGGACGACGGCTATGACGAGGCCTTGCTGCTTGACAGCGCCGGCTTCGTGTCCGAAGGCGCGGGCGAGAACCTGTTCATCATCAAGAACGGCGTGATCTACACACCCGACCTGTCGGCCGGTGCCCTCAACGGCATCACACGCAACACGATTTTCGCGATCGCCAAGGACATGGGCCTGGAGATCAAGGAAAAACGGATCACCCGCGATGAGGTCTACATCTGTGATGAGGCCTTCTTCACCGGCACCGCTGCTGAAGTGACGCCGATTCGCGAACTCGATCGCCTGGAGATTGGGCAAGGCTCGCGTGGCCCCATCACCGAGAAGATCCAGGCAGCGTTCTTTGACATCGTCAACGGCCGCAACCCCAAGTACGCCGAGTGGCTGACCAAGGTCTGAACCTCATGAGCACGAACACGCAGACCCCCAAGGCCGTGGTGGAAGTGACGGCTGCTGAGGTGCAAGGCCCTGGCGTGGTGTTTTGCCCCAACCCCAAGCAGGCCTTGTGGAGCAATCACCCGCGCGTGTACATCGACCTGGCCAAGTCTGGCGAGGGGCGGTGCCCTTATTGCGGCACGGTGTACAAGCTCAAAGAGGGTGAGCACCTGCACGGTCACTGATGGGCCTTCAGGTCGATCACGTTGGGTGTGATCCATGAAAAAAGCCCGCTCTCGAGCGGGCTTTTTGTTGCCGTGGGCAGCCAGGGCCTCACATGGTGGGCTTGTAGAACACGTAGTCTGCCTGGTAGCCGACGATCTGGCGCTGGCCGGCTTGGGCGGCACCACAGGGCAGGGCCGGGGCCACGCCGCCTTGGGTGTTCAGGCGCTGGATGTAGCTGATGCCTTGCATGGCGCCTTCGCCCATCGCGGGGTTGGCCTTGACCAGTTGCAGGGGGATGGCGCCGGCTGCACCCGGTGCCACGGCCACTTGCTTGCCGGTGACCTTGGAGCCGTCGTTGGACTCCCAGGTGGGGCCGCCATGGTACTTGCCGACCACCTGGTTGCCCATCTGCAAGGCCGCCACGGGACCCACAAAGGCCCATTCGAACTGGTCGGCCATGTCCTTCTTGGCGCGGCATTCGTAGGTGATCTGGCCACCCGAGGTGGTGGTGTGGCCCGACTGGACATGGCCTGCCGGCACGCGAACCGCTTCAGGCAGGGCCGCGTTGTCGACCTTGGGGGACATGGCACAGGCGGCCAGCACGGCGGGGATCAGGAACAGGAAGGGGCGGGTGGTCAGGGCGGCACGGTTCATGGGGCACTCCAGATCTGGGTT